>CAYFPT010000131.1:1989-4315 GCA_964345065.1 uncultured Bordetella sp. | reverse complement strand
ATCCAGACCTGCGCAGAAAGCGCCCGCAGGGCCTGGGCTGAGCCCTTGCCCACATCGCCATAGCCACAGACCACCGCGACCTTGCCGGCAATCATGACATCGGTCGCCCGCTTGATGGCATCGACGAGTGACTCACGGCAGCCATAGAGATTGTCAAACTTACTCTTGGTCACCGAGTCATTGACGTTAATCGCCCGAAACGCCAAAGTGCCCTTCGCTGACATTTCTTTTAAGCGGTGCACACCGGTGGTTGTTTCTTCGGTTACGCCGATGACTGCGCGCAAATTGCGCTCATAGAATTTTGGATCGATTGCAAGCTGCCGCTTAATCGAGTTGAAAAGGCAGATCTCTTCCTCGCTCTTGGGATTGCTCAGCAGTGAGGGATCCTTAGCGGCATCGGTGCCGAGGTGCAGCAGCAGGGTCGCATCGCCGCCATCGTCCAGAATCATGTTGGTGGCCTGGCCATCGGCCCACTGAAAAATCTGGTGGGTGTAGTCCCAGTACTCATCCAGCGATTCACCTTTGTAGGCATAGACTGGAACGCCCGCGGCCGCGATCGCCGCTGCAGCATGGTCCTGTGTTGAATAAATATTGCACGAGGCCCAGCGGACTTCTGCACCGAGATCCACCAGGGTCTCAATCAGCACCGCGGTCTGGATCGTCATATGCAGCGATCCGGAGACACGGGCGCCCTTCAGGGGCTTTTTGGCAGCGTATTCATCACGAATCGCCATCAGCCCGGGCATTTCGGTTTCGGCGATCTTGATTTCTTTGCGGCCCCAGTCGGCCAGTGAGAGATCGGCCACCTTGTAGTCGGGCTGGCCACTGGAAGTCACAGGTTTCAATACAGCGCTCATCTCGCGCTCCTTTCATGGGTGTGAAGGGGTTCGCGAGCGCCGTTGTCCAGAATCTCAGCCCAAGCCTGGGAGGGCCGGATGGGCCCCCTCGCAACGCTCCTTGGGCAGGGAGCCGAAGTTTAAATCAAAGCTTCGGCCCCGTCACGCGTTTAAAGGCCGCAGGCCGCCTTTAATGCAGCCGCCTTGTCCGTACGCTCCCAGCTGAACTCAGCCTGTTCACGACCAAAGTGTCCGTAGGCAGCGGACTTTTCATAAATGGGACGTAACAGATCGAGCATCTGGACGATCCCCTTGGGCCGCAAATCAAAGACCTGCTCGACGGCCTGGGCGATTTTTTCATCTGGCACGACGCCAGTGCCTTCTGTTGTGACCATGACCGAGGTCGGCCGGGCAACGCCAATTGCATAGCTGACCTGAATCAGGGCCTTTTTTGCCAGCCCAGCGGCGACGATGTTTTTGGCAACGTAACGGCCGGCGTAGGCGGCCGAGCGATCCACCTTGGAGGGGTCCTTGCCGGAGAAAGCGCCGCCGCCGTGGGGGGCCGCGCCGCCATAGGTGTCGACAATAATTTTTCTGCCCGTCAGGCCGCAGTCGCCCTGGGGGCCGCCGATGACGAAGCGGCCGGTCGGATTGACGAGGTATTTGATTTCGCCTTTGATCAACTCTTTTGGCAAGACCGGTTTGATGATTTCTTCAATGACTGCTTCGCGAAGTTTTTCCAAGCCGATCTCGGGGGCATGCTGGGTCGACAGCACAACGGTGTCGATGCTCTCGGGCCTGCCATCAACATAGCGCAGCGTGATCTGACTTTTTGCATCAGGACGCAGCCAAGACAGGCGGCCATCTCGGCGCAGCATGGACTGGCGCTCGACAAGCCGGTGGGCATAGTAAATTGGTGCCGGCATTAGGACCGGCGTCTCATCGCAGGCATAGCCAAACATCAGGCCCTGATCGCCGGCGCCCTGGTCGAGGTTGTTGTCATGGGCCTTATCGACGCCTTGCGCGATATCGGGGCTCTGCTTATCGTAGGCCACCAGCACAGCACAGCCTTTGTAGTCGATGCCGAAGTCGGTGTTGTCGTAGCCAATGCGCTTTAAGGTGTTACGCGCAACCTGGATGTAATCGACATTGGCCTGGGTGGTGATTTCGCCAGCGAGCACGACCAGACCTGTATTACAAAGGGTCTCAGCCGCAACCCGAGAGCGCGGATCCTGGGCCAAGATGGCGTCCAAGATGGCGTCTGAAATCTGATCGGCAACCTTATCGGGATGGCCCTCGGAGACCGACTCCGAGGTGAAATAAAAACTTTTGGACACGATACCTCCTGGGTAATGACTCTCTAACTGCGGCGCTTCAGCGTTTTGAACCCGGCTGCAGTGAGAATCACGGGAGGCAGACGCTTTAGCGGTATTTAGTGGACAACACGTAAACTTCGCATTGCCCCTCGCCCCGCAAGTTGTGAATTAAAT
>CAYFPT010000131.1:0-1979 GCA_964345065.1 uncultured Bordetella sp. | reverse complement strand
CTATAAATCAGATGATCTTGCTGTTCAAAATTCTGGCCCGCCTGCCGCTGCCACTTCTGCGACTCATGGGCCTGATGTTGGGCTGGCTGATGTGGGCGGCATCACCGCGTTATCGCAAAATGTTCGGCCAGTTTTGGGCCCTTGCTGCAGGCAGTGGACGGCTCTCGGGCAGCCCCGATCAGCTGTCGGCCCTCAAGCGCCAGTCCATCGGCCATGCCGGCCTGCTGGCCACCGAGCTGCCGGCGATTTGGTGCGATCCGGGTCGGGCCCGCCAGGTGCAGATGATCGGCCTTGATGCTGTGCTGCGTGGCCTTGATGCAGGCCGCGGCGCGATTCTGTTAACGCCCCACCTGGGGGCCTTCGAGCTCTCGCCGCGGGCATTTGCACTGCACCGGCCCATCACGGTGCTGTATCGGCCCGCCCGACAGCGGAAGCTGCGCACGCTGATGGAGGCCCTGCGTCCTGCCCACAATTTGCTGACGGCGCCTGCTGATGCCTCAGGAGTGCGGATGTTGCTGCGCGCCCTGCGCCGGGGCCAGGCGATTGGCATGCTGCCCGACCAAGTGCCCGCAAAGGGCGAGGGCCTCTGGGCATCATTTTTTGGCCGGCCTGCCTACACCATGGTCCTACCGATTCGACTCGCTCAGGCCACCGGCGCACCGATATTCTGGGTGATGACGGTGCGCACCCCATCGGGCTGGACCATGGCGTTCGAGCCGTGGACACCTGAATTTTCTCTGCAGTCCGCGCCGGTTGAGCGTGCGGTGGCCGCAATGAATCAGGCCCTTGAGTCGCAAATTGCCCGGGCCCCCGAGCAATATCTGTGGGCTTATAACCGCTACAAAATTCCCTACGGGACTGCTTTGCCGCAAGGGGCCCTTCCCGAATGAACGCTTGGCTGACTTGGCTTGGCCTCTGGGCCTGCCGCCTGCTGGCGTTTAGCCCCAGCCCCCTTCGCTATTTTTTAGCCCGAATGGCGGGCGCAGCCGCATTTGGGCTTGGCGGCAGCCGACGTCGGGTTGCGCTGAAAAATCTGCAGCTTTGTTTTCCGCAGTGGACACCGGCGCAGCGCGATGCGATTGCAAGACGACATTTCGAATTATTTATTGTGGCCTTTATTGATTGTTTTCGCGTCTGGTTTGGCTCCCCGGATACCGTGAAAAGACTGGTCAGGGTCTCGGGCATCGAACATCTTGAGGCGGCCGGCAGACGGCCGGTGATTCTTTTAGCGCCGCATTTTCTCGGCCTGGAGGCGGGCGGGCTG
Source organism: uncultured Bordetella sp. (assembly GCA_964345065.1). Lineage (GTDB taxonomy): Bacteria > Pseudomonadota > Gammaproteobacteria > Burkholderiales > Burkholderiaceae_A > Lacustribacter. The sequence continues at coordinate 715 of CAYFPT010000131.1, read as the reverse complement.
CGCCTGCAGATGGACCATCGTCTGGCCTGTATGTATTCCAATCAATCCAACCCGCTGGTGAACGAATGGGTTTTACGGGGCCGCAATCGCTTTAACGCGCCGTTGATACTGTCGCGGCAGGAAGGCATTGCAGTATTGGTGCGATGGATGCGTCGTGGCGTGACGGCGCACTTTTCTCCCGATCTGGATTTCGGGCCGCGCGATGCGATTTTTGCGCCATTTTTTGGCAATCCCGCTGCCACCGTGACGAGTCTGGTGCGTCTGTCGCGCGCGCTTGGCGCGACCGTGTTGCCATTGGTGACTCGGATGATCCGGCCAGGCGAATACGAGGCACGGTTTTATCCCGGCTGGCAGCATCCCAACGATGATCAGCAAGAGACGCTTGCCCAAGGCGTTGCGCGGATGAATCAGTTCATTGAGGCCCGAGTGCTCGAGGCACCCGAGCAGTACCTGTGGACCCATCGCCGTTTCAAGAGTCGGCCCCAGGGCCAGCCGCCGGTCTATGGATAATTCAATTTAATGAAACTGACCTTTACCAAAATGCAGGGCGCGGGCAATGATTTCGTGGTCATTGATGCGACCTCTACTGCGCTCAGCTTGTCGGCCGCACAGTGGCGGCAGATTGCGGATCGGCGTTTTGGCGTCGGCGCGGATCAGATTCTGCTGGTGCAGCCTGCCGACGGGCCGGATGTCGATTTTGTTTATCGGATTTTTA
>CAYFPT010000130.1:0-4470 GCA_964345065.1 uncultured Bordetella sp. | reverse complement strand
TTGCGGCACCTGCTATGACCAGCTTGCAGGCTACGAATTCGAGAAGATTTTTCCCGGCTGCCGGATTGTCGACATCCACGAATTTTTAATGGAGAAAGGCGTGCGCTTAGACCAAGTGACGGGCGTGCGTTACATGTACCACGATCCATGCCACAGCCCCATGAAGCAGCACCAGCCACTGAAGGTCGTCAACACACTGATCAATAGTGAGCTCAATGGCAAAGTCGAGAAAAATGATCGCTGCTGTGGCGAGTCGGGCACCCTGGCCGTGACCCGCCCGGATATTTCGACCCAAGTCCGCTTCAGAAAAGAAGAGGAAATGCGCACCGCCGCTCAGGCCCTGCGCGAGGCCTCATCGGCCGCCGAGATTAAGATTCTCACGGCCTGCCCATCCTGCCTGCAGGGCTTATCGCGCTACTCGGAAGATGTCTCGGTTGAGGCCGATTACATCGTGGTCGAAATCGCCCGCCATGTTTTGGGCCAAGAGTGGCTATCGCACTATGTTGCGAGCGCTAATCAGGGCGGGATTGAGCGGGTCCTGGTCTAAGTCTTTTCTCGGGGAAAAGCAGCGTGAACCGGCTGCCTTTGCCAACCTCGGAGTCGATCAGCAGCTGGGCCTGATGCCGGGTTGCCACATGTTTGACAATCGCCAGGCCCAGGCCGGTGCCGCCTGTTTCGCGCGATCGGCTTCGATCCACCCGGTAAAACCGCTCAGTCAGCCGGGGCAGGTGCTGAGATTCAATGCCGGGACCTGTATCGGCCACCGAGAAGCTTCCCGATCCATCCGGCTCAAGGGCCCACTGAATCGTGATGGACCCACCGGCCGGCGTGTAGCGCACGGCATTACTGACCAGGTTTGCAAAGGCGCTGCTGAGCTCATCTTCGGCGCCAATCAGGATTGAGTCTGCGCTGCAGTGGTAATGAATCTGATGCTGGTCTCGGCTAAGGCTTTTTGCATCATTGCCAAGCCGCTCAATTAACGCCGGCATTGCGATCGGGTCCTCTTGGGTCACCGAGGCGGTCGATTCGAGCTTGGAGAGCACCAGCAAATCTTCGACAATATTTTGCATGCGCTGCGCCTGAATCTGCATCAGCCCGAGATATTGGTTTTTTTGTTCCTCCTGCAAGGGAAGATCGCGCAGGGTCTCTAAAAAACCATTCAGCACTGTCAGTGGTGTTTTGAGCTCATGCGACACATTGGCCACAAAGTCCCGCCGGGTGGTCTCCAGCCGATCAATCTGTGTGATGTCACGGGTCATGAGCAAACGCTGGCGTGTGCCATAAGGAATCAGCTGGACCTGGAGCACCCGATTCGAGCTTCGAATACCGCGAATCACAACGGATTTTTCCCATGATCCGCTATTAAGGTAGCTGACAAACTCCGGATGGCGAACGATATTGATCAGGTTGCGGCCTGCATCTTTTTCGGTACTGATGCCCAGCTGATCTTCGGCCTGCTCGTTGGCATAAAGAATTTGGTTGTCTTCATCTAAGGTGACCACACCATCGGGCATTGCCTCGGTGGCGCTACGAAAATCCTTGAGCGTTTCGGTGAGCTGCTGCCGTTGCCGTTCGCTGGATTTCGCGAGCCGATAGATTTTTGCGTAAAGCGATTCCCAAGCACCCGATCCATGGGGCACCCGATCCAATTGGAAGTCTTCAAGCCAGGCCATCGCCTTTTGCAAGTAAAACAGGTGGTACACCACCCATCCGCCCAGCAGCAGGACTGCCGCAACCCAGCCTGAGCGGGCCTCGCCAATGGCAGCAAATAGCCAGCCCACGCCTGCAATCGCGAGCATGGACAGCACAATGCGGATCCAGAAACCAGCCATAGGCTGATTATCGCGCGCTAAACCGATAGCCGCTTCCTCGGACGGTTTCGATCAGTGTGTCGTAGCCTGTCGGCTCCAAGGCCTTGCGAAGCCGTCGAATATGAACATCGACCGTTCGTTCTTCGACATAGACATGGTCACCCCAGACTTGATCTAACAGATAGCTGCGGCTGTGCACCCGCTCGGGGTGGGTCATAAAAAAATGCAGCAGCCGAAATTCGGTGGGCCCAAGGTCAAGGGCCACATCAGCGGTGTTTTGTATTGCCCAGAGCCGGTGTGTGGTGGGATCGAGCTTAAGCCCGCCACTCGTGATGATGTCATCGGTGAGCTGTGGCGCCCTGCGGCGCAACACCGCCTTGATTCGGGCCATCAATTCCTTGGGGGAAAAGGGCTTGGTAATGTAGTCATCAGCACCGGTCTCCAAACCTTGTACTTTGTCGCCCTCATCGCTGCGGGCGGTGAGCATGATGATTGGAATCTCCCGGGTCCGCTCATCCGCCCGAAGTTTCTCCGCAAGCCGCACGCCGGGCATTCCGGGCAGCATCCAGTCCAACAAAATCAGATCGGGAAGTTCATGCTGGATGATTCGAATCGCCTCCTCGGCGTCGGCAGCGCGCACTGCCCGATGGCCCGCGAATTCCAGGTTGATCGCCAAGAGCTCCGCGATGGCGGGCTCGTCTTCAACAATCAGGATGGTTGAGGCCATTGGGCAGGCGGGGGAGGGAGAAATCCGTAGAGATTGGCAGTGTGTTTGGCTTCATTTTCTGCGATCCTTTCTGTCCGGATATTCCGATCCTAAACCTGATTTTTGACAATTTAGTGACACGACCCATGCGCCAAGAAACTGCATCCACAGCCCTGCCCTCAAGCCTAACCGTCCACGTGAAATCCAAGCTGCTGGAAGTCGGCTACGAGGCGGGCAAGACCTACCGCATCCCCTTTGAACTGATGCGGGTCTACTCCCCATCGGCAGAAGTGATGGGCCATGGGCCCGGACAGGAGACCCTGCAGGTGGGCAAGATGCACGTGATCATCGAGTCGCTGGAGCCAGTAGGCCACTATGCAGTCAAGCCTAAATTCAGCGACGGCCACGAATCCGGAATTTTCAGCTGGGATTACATCGCCTGGCTTGGAGAGAACCAAGAGGCCCTCTGGGCAGACTACCTGGCCCGGCTGAAGGTTGCAGGCGCCTCCCGAGAGCCGGATTTTGCGGCCCTTGCTGCTGACACGGGGGGCGGCTGTGGAAAGCCCGGCTGTGGCTCAGGGGGCTGTGGCAGCCACTAGAATCGCCGCATGGACCAAAACACCACCCACTTCGGCTTTGAGCAGGTCCCCGCGGGCGAAAAGGCCCAACGGGTCGCACGGGTATTTGATTCGGTAGCTGCTCGCTACGACCTGATGAATGACCTGATGTCGATGGGCCTGCATCGGGTCTGGAAGGCCGTGGCGATCTCCCAGGCCAATGTTCGGCCGGGCCAGCACGTGCTGGATGTCGCCAGTGGCACCGGAGACCTCGCCCTGGCGTTTGCCAAGCGTGTCGGCCCCCATGGCCGCGTGGTGATGAGCGATATCAATGGCCAGATGCTGACCCGCGGCCGTAATCGTTTAATTGACCGAGGTTGTCCGGTCGAGTCAGTGGTCTGTGATGCCGAGCATCTGCCATTTCCGGATGCAAGTTTTGATTTGGTGACCGTTGCGTTTGGATTGCGCAACATGACCGATAAGCAGGCCGCCCTGACAGAGATGGCGCGGGTGCTGAAACCTGGCGGACAATGTCTTGTCTTAGAGTTTTCCAAGGTAGCAGCGCCTTTAGAAAAAATCTATGATCTCTACTCGTTTAAGGTCTTGCCCTGGCTGGGGCAAAAAATTGCCCGAGATGAGGCAAGCTACCGCTATCTGGCTGAGTCAATTCGTATGCATCCTGGCCCGAAAGAACTCGCCGAGATGCTCAGCAGTGCAGGCTTTGACATCGTGCGCCACCAAACGATGTCGGCTGGAGTGGTGGCCTTGCATCAGGGCGTAAAGCTGTAGGGCCGTTTGCAAAAAATTGATCTAAAAAATTTGATTGTTGTTTCGATAGGAGTGCAAATCCGTGAATAAGACTAAGTTTCTCGCTCTCGTGACCTGTGTGGCTGTGTTGACTGCGCCGATCGTTGAGGCCCAGGCCAAGCGCTTGGGCGGTGGCGGTAATGTCGGGCGTGTTGCACCCTCGCCATCGGCCACGCCTCAGGCGGTGCCGGCCAAGCCCGCGACTCCCGCGCCTCAGGCCGCGCCCCAGGGCCAGCAGGCCGCCAAGCCAGCCTCACCGGCGCCCGCAGCCCAACAGCCGGCTAAAAATAGCTGGCTCGGACCAATCGCCGGCATTGCCGCAGGCCTTGGCCTTGCAGCACTTGCTTCGTATTTGGGTTTTGGCGAAGAACTGATGAGCCTGATGCTGGTTGTGCTGGCGGTTGTGCTCGCATTTGCGCTCTTTCGTTGGATTTCGCTGCGTCGTCGCACCGCGCAGGCGGGGGCCTTCGGCGAGCCCGCGATGGCACGGTCGGGCTATGGCGCATCCGGCTCGGGTGCCCAAGGATCTTCAGGCCAGCAGGGCTGGGCGCCGCAATCAGCAGGCAGCACAGGCAGCACAGGCAGCACA
>CAYFPT010000129.1:4268-4508 GCA_964345065.1 uncultured Bordetella sp. | reverse complement strand
CCCCAAGGAGAGCATCATGAAAAACCTCAAGGATTCTTCACCCAGTGGCAACAGTGCCCAGCCATTCGCGTTAAACGCACGACGCACGGTGCTCAAAGCGGGTGCTGCTGCTGCCGTTACGCTTGCAGCCCCGGCAATTGTCAAAGCACAGGCCGGCCCCAAGATTCGAGTTGGCTATTGGCCAGTTGCATCGGGCATTCCGTTTTTCGCTGCAGTTGAGCGGGGGTTTTTCAAAGAGGC
>CAYFPT010000129.1:0-4258 GCA_964345065.1 uncultured Bordetella sp. | reverse complement strand
GGCCGGACTCGACGTTGAAGCCGTGCGATTCGCCAGTCCACAGCAGGTCGCAGAAGCCATGCTCGCCGGCCGGCTTGAGGGCAGCTCTAACGGCACCGCCTCTGCAGCGCTCGGGATTGCCGAACTGGCGCAGCCCGGACTTCTAAAGATCTTCTGCACCAATCCGACAAATGCCAAATTTGTTCTCGACCAGTTTATTGTGGCCAAAGACAGCCCCCTGAAGTCAGTCGGCGATCTCTCTGGCAAAAAAGTTGGCAGCGGTCCTGGTGTGCAAAATGTCACCCTGACCCGCGCGGTCTTAGAGCGGGCAGGGTCGAAAAATAATCAGATCATTGAGTTACCGATTGCTCAGCACGTCGCCGCTATCGCAGCAGGGCAAGTGGATGCCTGTTACACGCTTGAGCCCACCGGAACAGTCGGACGCTTAAATGGAACGACACGCAACCTAGAGGTTGGCGTGATTGCGAAGTACATCCTCGGCGATCCGATGGCACCCTGGCACGGCGGATCCGCCAGCCTGACATCAGAATTTATCCAGAAAAATCCGGAGGTCACGCGTCGATATATTGCGGCCTATCGACGTGGTGTCGACCTTGTGAAAACTAAGCCCGCCGAAGCGCGGCCATTCCTGAAGGGTTACACCGCTATTGAGGGCGCGCTCACCAACGAAGTGCCAATGGCCGATTACATGTTTTCAACTGACTTTAAGGCCTCTGACGTTGCAGCCTTCCAGAAGTTTTTCGACCTGTTCTCAGATCGCGGCATTTTTAGTAAGCGCATCCTAATCGATAGCATTCTTTACAAAGGCTAATTATGTCCAACGAAGGCGTCAGCACTAACGCCCCGACCCCTTGGTCCGATGCCCGGGCCGAGGGGGCAGCACCCCCACGCAAAACGGCTGATCTTGCAAAATTTCTTCCCATCGTTGGGCCGGTTGTCCTTGTCTTGATTTGGGATGTGGTGGTGCGCTTTGGGCTCATCAAGGCAATCCTTCTGCCCCCACCTGCCGATACGATTGTTGCCCTAATTTCCGGCATGCTGGGCGGGCCGTTGCTGTTTGATTTTTGGGTCACGCTGTATCGGACACTGGTCGCCTTTGGCATTGCAGTGGTATTGGGTATGCCGCTGGGCATCGCGCTGGGCAGCAATGAACGGGCCTATCGAAGCGTTGAGTTTGTGATCGATTTTTTTCGATCCACGCCCGCCTCGGCCCTGATCCCGCTGTTCTTATTGATTTTTGGCACATCAGATATCAATAAGATCGCCATTGCCTGTTTTGGCGCCTGGCTCTTGGTCGTGTTTAACTGCGCTTATGGGGTGATTAATGCGCGCAAGCAGCGCATTGCGGCCGCCAAGGTCATGGGTGCATCCCGCTGGCAGATTTTTAAAGATGTTCTGATCTGGGAAAGCCTTCAGGCATCCTTTGTGGGTCTGCGCTCTGCGGTATCGATGGCCCTGGTGATTGTAGTGGTTGCCGAAATGTTCATCGGCTCGGAGAGCGGGCTGGGGCACAAGATTATTAATGCCCAACAGGTCATGAATACCAAAATGATGTACGCCGCCATTATGTCCGCAGGCATTCTGGGCTACGCGCTAAATGTCGCATTTCTCGCAATTGAGAGAAAAATCGTTCACTGGAGCGGAAGATGACCCAAGTGATTAATGTACCGATGATGGTGGAGGCTCCCCGGCCACATTTTCGGCCCGGACCTTTGGGTACCCACATCACCATTCGGGGCCTTACAAAATACTTCGCCGGCTGGCCACTTTATGAGGACTTTGATCTCGATATTCCCAAAGGGAAAATCGTCTCAATCTTTGGCCCAAATGGCTGTGGCAAGTCCACCTTAATTAATATGATTTCCGGCCTTATTCCGATCGACGCTGGCGAGATTCTTTTCGATGGAAAGTCCTTAAAAGACACGACGATCGGCTATGTCTTTCAGAATTATCGCGAGGCACTTTTTCCCTGGTGGCGAACGATTGACAATATCGCCTACCCACTGAAGCTCATGGGCAAATCCAAGGCGGAGGTTGACCGCCGTCTAGAGGAGCTGGTCGACTCTTTTGATGTGAAGTTTGATCTGAACCGCTACCCTTACGAGCTTTCCGGGGGGCAGCAGCAGACGGCGTCGATTATGCGTGCGCTTGCCCCGAATCCGGAGGTCCTCTTTTTAGATGAGCCATTTTCGGCTCTGGACTTTGAGATGACACTTTTTATTCGAGAAAAACTCCAAGAGGTCTTCATCAAAACCCAGACCACCATGATGCTGGTTTCCCACGATCTGGAAGAGGCCGTCTATCTTGCCGACCAGATTTTGCTATTGACCAAGCGGCCCACCTCAATCGCCGATATACTGCGCTACGACGACCCCCGGCCCCGGACCACCGCGACCCTCTCCGAAGCCAGCTTTATTGCGACAAAAAAGAAAAGCCTAGAGATTTTCCAACGCGAAGTCCGAAAATGATTTCCCAGCCAGTCCCCGAGAGCACGCGTTCTTTACTCAGCGAAGACGCCTACCAGCAAATCAAGGATGCAATCAATAATTTTTTGTTGATTCCCGGGGATCGATTTACCGAGTCTCAGTTGTCCGAGCAGCTCAGTGTCTCCCGTACTCCGATTCGGCAGGCGCTTTTTCGGCTCCAGCAAGAGGGCTTCGTGGAGGTGCTATTTCGCAATGGCTGGCGGGTGTTGCCGCTCGATTTTGCGCAATTCGATGCCCTGTATGACTTTCGGATTCTCATTGAGACCGACGCGATTCAGCGGCTATGCGATGGCCGCTCGCCCGGCGGCATGCCCAAACTTAACCCCGGACTTCAGGCCTTAAGTGAAGTCTGGCTTGCGCCAAAGGCAAAACGGCTCGCCGAGGCCCAGCAAGTCAGCCAGCTCGATGAGGCCTTCCACTGCGCGATCGTCGAGGCAGCCGGAAACCCCGCAATCGCCAGAACCCATCGGGAGATCACCGAGAAAATCCGTGTCATTCGGCGCCTAGATTTCACACGCAGCCCAAGAATTGACACCACCTACGATGAGCATGCCAAGATCCTTCGAGCCATTCACAACCAGCGAGCCGATCAGGCCCGCATGCTGATTAAGGCCCACATTGAGGTCAGTCAGCTGGAAGTTCGCAAGATCACCCTTCACCAGCTCGAATCGGCCCGCAATGCGCCGAAGTCTTCACGCGAGCTTGCCGAGGGCTAGCCGCAGGTGTCCTAAGGTACGATCGGGGTTCTGCAGTTTTTCTAAGCCAAACAAGCCGACCCGCCAACTTTTAAAATCGGCTTTTTCATCGCACTGGAGGGGGACTCCAGAGGCGGTCTGAAGGCCAAGCGCAATGAATTTTTTGCCCGATTGAATCTCAGGGTCAGTGGTGTAGCTCACCACAACACACGGCGCCTTAAATCCTTCGGCAGCAACACTCGGATACCCGTAGCCCTCGATGAGCTGGCGGGCACGTCTTCCGAGATCCTCTTGCTGTTGTCGGGTCTGCTCGAACCCACAATTGCGGGTCTCTTGCATCACATCGCGCAGGCGGATAAGCGCATCGGTCGGCATGGTGGTGTGGTAGACATGGGACCCAGACTCATAGGTCTCCACGACCTGCAACCACTTTTTCAAATCACAGGCATAGCTCGAGCTTACGGTCTGATCAATTGCCGCTCGGGCACGCTCACTTAACATCACCATTGCACAGCAGGGGGATCCACTCCAGCCCTTCTGCGGCGCTGAAATCAAAATGTCGACTCCGGTGCTTCGCATGTCGACCCACATGGCGCCAGAGGCGATGCAATCTAGAACAAATAGCCCGCCCGCCTGATGCGTAGCGGCAGAGACTCGACTCAGATAGTCATCCGGCAGGATCATTCCCGCCGAGGTCTCGACATGGGGGGCAAATACCACTGCGGGACGCTCCCGCAGGATGGTGGCCTCGACTTCTTCAATCGGATGTGGAATCCAGGGCGCCTGCGCATCGGGACCGGTCTGCCGCGCCTTTAAGACGGTCAACTGATTGGTTATCGCGCCCATCTCGATGATCTGAGTCCAGCGGTAGCTAAACCAGCCGTTGCGCAAAATAATAATGTTTTTACCGCCTGCGAACTGCCGGACAACAGATTCCATGCCGAACGTGCCGCTTCCCGGCACCAGGACGGCTGAATGCGCGCCATAGACCTGCTTGAGCATCGATGAGATATCACAGACCGCGCGCTGAAAGCGCTTGGACATATGATTTAACGCACGATCGGTATAGACAACTGA
>CAYFPT010000128.1:3638-4534 GCA_964345065.1 uncultured Bordetella sp. | reverse complement strand
GTCTCGGTGTTTGGTGAGCAATCGGCGGATTTCAGCTCGCTGGCGTTTCAGGCGACTAGTGATTCTTCTCGGCTTGAGCCTTCCGCATTCGAGCCCACTGCGGATCAGCCCATCTCACCGGCCGAGTCCTCTGAGGGCGTGATTGATCTGGAAGAGGTCACTGGCCTGATGTATTTCTCGGGCAAAGAGTCTGAATCGCCGATGGCCCGGGTACCGCTTTCAACTGAGCTTGCTGGCCCGGACGCAATCCATGTGCCCAAGATGACTCTGCATGATCGGCTGTATGCATTAAAAACAATTCAGGCCTTGGATCATGAAATTAGTAAGGCCGCAACGCCCGAGCTTGCCCATCAGGCCCGGCTGCGGCTGGCCGATCATGCAAATTGGATGACTGGCCTTGCGCAGGAGCCGCTGCAGCGCCGTCTGGTGGGCATGGCGCGGACCATCGAGCTTACGGGTGTGCGTGCGGATACCGATGTCATCGATTATTTGATTTCGGCGATGAGTGTGCTGCCCCAGCCCGCGGCCGTGAAAGGCTCCTGCCAGCATCAGACCTTATTTGTCGATTTAGCGGAATTGCACGCTGATGCTGATAGTCGTGAGCGTGCCAGCAAGATTGTTCAGATTCTGGCCGGCCGCATCGAAGAAACCACCGAGGGCCTGCGCCTGATTCTGCCCTCAAGCTTAAGCCGGCTGCGTGTCGTGCCCTTTATTCGCAATGGCCTGACCTATGCAATCAGCTGGGCCCAGTTTCTGCGGGCCGAGACCGTCAAGGGCGCAGAATCCGGCCCCGACGATCTGCTGGGCTCAACCGAGGACACGCGGCTGTGCCTGCGGGTGAAGTCTGGGGTGGATGAGATTGCGCTTTACGCCAATGAAGTCCGGCCCTTTGAGGT
>CAYFPT010000128.1:2414-3628 GCA_964345065.1 uncultured Bordetella sp. | reverse complement strand
GCTCTTAAGCCAGCTGGCGCAGGCCCAGCGGGCCCTTGAGGCCTCCCGATACGAACAGGGCAGCGGCGCCCCCTCGATTGCCGAGGAAGACCTTCCCCCTGAGATCCTGGCCCGAATCACCAAGATGGTCCGTAGCCACCCGAGTCTGGATGGCTTAAAGGTCGAGGTTCGGGTTGGCCGCATCCGCCAGCGCTTAGGCGAGTGCCCCAACCCCCCTGAGGTGGTGCTGGCAACGCCCAAGGCCCGTCCCTGGGGGAGTTTTAGTGTGGTGGTTCGCTGTCCGAAGCCGTTTTGGGGGGTGACGGTGGCGGTGCAGACCCGGGTTTTTGGGCCCCAGGTGGTGGCCAAGCGCTATCTGGCCCAGGGCACCCGCCTAAAGGCGGACGACCTGGAGGTCGTATCGACCGATATCACCCGCACGCCTGCGGATCTGGCCCGATCGATCGAGGAGGTCCAGGGCAAGATGCTGGGCCAGCCCTTATCGCAGGGGGCACTCTTGGTGCTAAACATTTTGCGCGAGCCTTCCGTAATCAAGGTAGGAGAAGGGGTCCGAGTCCAGATTCAGGGCAAGGGATTCCAAGCCAGTGGCGAGGGCGTGGCGATGTCGGCCGGAGCGATTGGCGATAGTATTCGGGTGCGTATGCCCGATGGCCAGCAGGCGTCTGGCCGGGTGGTTCGCGCCGGAGTTGTTGAGGTAGTGATCGACTAGTCCCCGCTGGGGCGGGTCGACAGCAGAAAAGGGAAACAGGAAGCTGGCCATGAAGATTGATCCGTCAAAGATCGTCGATACCAGGGTAGACCAGAACCGCCGGACTCAGGCCGAGTCGGCGCAGGCGGCCGCGACCCCCACGGCCAGCGCAAACCCAGCTGCAGCAGGGGCCAAGGCGGCCTCGCCGGCAGCCTCCCTGGATATCAATGTCGCGGCAGCAATTGCCAATGCCAAAGGCGCTGATAAGACCACTGACGTTAAATTACTCGACGAGATCCGTTCGAAAATTGCGGCAGGCGAGTTCGAAATTGACTACGACCGTGTGGCCGAGTCGATTCTGAGCGATGCCATTGCCTCATCGATGCGCCGGGCACGGTAATTGTCCTCGCCTGAGGTCGCAAGCTTAATTGAGCAGATGGCCTCATCGGTTGCGGCATTGCGCGCGGCCCTTGAATCCGAGCGCATCGACGACTACCCCACCGCAATTGATACTGCCCAGAAGGCC
>CAYFPT010000128.1:1945-2404 GCA_964345065.1 uncultured Bordetella sp. | reverse complement strand
GCCTTAGATGCCATTGCGGCCTACCCAGGCGGCATTGATAGCCTGCGCTCTGCTTTAGATCGCTCTGCCGAGCAGGACAAACTCAGGCTTCGCGAGCTGATCACAAAAGCCTCAATTGATCACAAGGTCAATGGCGAATTAATTCGGATCGCGATGCAGAAAAATGCAGCCCTGCGCGCCACCGTGGCCCAGCAATCGGCGGAGGCCACTTACTCAGAGCGTGGCCATGTGCCCAGTGTGTTGGGCAGCCTGCTGTCGCGAAAGGTCTAGTTGCGTAAGTCAGCCGGTGTTCTGGCTGAAAAAACTTCCCTAGGGACGAAAACTTAGATCAGTGCCCAGATGGGCGCGGATGCGCACCATGGCCTGGGTATGGATCTGGCTGATGCGGCCCGGGGTGAGTTCCATCACGTAGGCGACTTCTCGGAAACTTAAATCTTCTTGGTAGTGCAGGGCGACGAC
>CAYFPT010000128.1:408-1935 GCA_964345065.1 uncultured Bordetella sp. | reverse complement strand
CCCGGCAGCTGTCGTAGATGGCACCGATGATACGAAAGCGTGCATAGGCCTCAAAGTTCAGGCCGGGCCGGGGCTCATAGCGCTTCACTGCATCCAAAAGCCCCATCATGCCTTCTTGAATCAGGTCATCGAGATCCACATTCGGCGGCAGCCGCGAGGCGATCTGAAAAGCGAGCTTGCGCACCAGGGGTGCGTATTGGGTCACCGATTCTTTGGGATCGAGCGCGGAGGACTGGGCGTAGGCGTTTTTGCGGGCAGACATCAGGTCAGCTGGAGCGTTGTGCCCGCGAGTTTCGCATACAGCGTTGCCGGCAGGATCAATCCCGCAGGCAGTGGGGTGTGTTGGGTTGAGTTCGGAATGGTGACTGCGGCAATCCAGCCCATGGACTCCAGGGGCTGCTCCATCAGTGACTGCGATGCCTGCTGCAGCCGATCAAAGGCCTCTTGGCCGACAGTCTCAGAATCGCCGCCGATAATAAGCACGGGAATCTTAGCGCCATCGGTTCGATAGGAAATCGCCCGCACGAACTCAAGGGCCTGAATCATGCTGGGTTCCTCGGGGGCGCAGACCACCAGCTGCTGGATGTCATGGGCATAGGCCCGCAGCACGCCTTCGACTGGATTTTTAGTGGCCAGCAGAATCAAATCCAGCTCCATTTTGGCCTTTACGATCCGCTCGATCAGTGACGGGTGGCGAAGCTTGTGCTTCATGTAAGAGCGCTCCATCCGCAGGCCAGTGGCATACCAGAGGTTCTCTTCAGCTTTGCAGATCGCTTTTTCAAGTGGGACATCGTTTTCCAAGACCTGGGCAATGTCATAGCGCACCGGATAGGCCAGCCCATGAATATCGCGCCGTTCTTGGAGTGGGATTTCATCGATCAGCAGCACCCGCTGGCCCTGCTGCCGAAGGGCGTGGGCGGTGCCCAGGGTCAGGGTGCTGGCGGTGTCCGCCTCAAGGGCGCACGACATGCAGACCACGCGGGGCACGCGGTCGCCAAACATCGAGCGCAGGCCTTCGGCCTGGTCGGTTTTAATTTCTGCGGGCTGCTCTAGCTTGGTGTCTTCGACCATTGGGCAAGATTATCGGCAAGGACTGCGGGAATCTGCTCAGCGGCCAGCCCAGATTCGTCTGACATGGTCCGCGGACGCATCGCGCGGTGGGCGAGGTATTGGGCATTGGGGGGATTGAGGTCTTCGGGTACGCGCTGGCCGTTGGAGATGAAAAGTAGCGGCAGCTCGTGGCGAATTAAGCAATCCAGAATCGGCGCCACCAGGGCCGCCTCGTCGGTCTTGGTCACGATCACCGACTTAATTTTTTCAGCGGAATCTGCCCGGTTATGCAGCATGATCACGTCTTCCTGTGTGCGCAGATCGGTGGTCGCGCTCATCACCAAAATCCGATGCGAATTCGCAGAGCCCTTTGCCAGCAGCTGGGTCTGATCGACCATCAGCGTGTCGCGCTGGCCCACGCCTGCGGTATCCAAGAGCACGATCTTGCGCTTCGAGGCCTCTTTAAGCTTAGCGGCT
>CAYFPT010000128.1:0-337 GCA_964345065.1 uncultured Bordetella sp. | reverse complement strand
ACCGAGGTGGTCTTGCCCACTCCGGTCGGCCCAATAAAAGTAAAGATCCCGCCTTCATCAAACACATCGATGGGATCCTGGACTTTGATTAAGGCTTCCACGATATCGCTGACACGCTTGAGTAAGGCTGCGGTGTCGCCTTCTTTGGGGATGGCCTGCACGATATCGGCACAAAGCTTCGGAGAAAAACCCGCATTAATGAGCGTTTTGACCACATCGGCATGCGCCGGGGCATTTTGCTGCAGGTTGCTCCAGAAGTTGCCCGCCAAGTGTGACTGCAGAAGATTTTTTACTTCTGCCATCTGTAGAACAAGGCGGCTCATCTCAGCCGCATTGG
>CAYFPT010000127.1:1929-4600 GCA_964345065.1 uncultured Bordetella sp. | reverse complement strand
GCCCTGGACGGGTCGACGAATTTCTGCGTGTGTGTTCATGTGTTCTCCTAGGGTCATGAATGCGCTGCAATGTCCGGCACACAGGCCCGCTTGCATACAAAATGAGTCTAGGCGATCTCACCGAAGAATGTCAAAAAAATTTTGTTTTTCGGAATATATTGTTTTAAAAAACGAAACCCAATAAGATTTACGACCATGAATCTGCCTGCTGAACGCCCGATCGCCCGCGTTGATGGGGACACTCCAAATCTTCGTCTCTTCGCACTTTTGGAAGTCATCGCCCAGAAAGACGCCCCGTTTAGCCTGCAGGCCATCGTCGATGACACGGGCCTGCCCAAGCCCACCCTACACCGGATGCTGTCGCAGCTGGAGGCCGCCAGCATTTTGCAGCGGGATGGAAACGGCCGTCACTACAGCACCGGACAACGACTGGTCAGGCTTGCCGAGAATCTCTTGCTCAACAGCACCACCCGGGGGGCACGACATGCGATTTTGCGCAGGCTGGTTGAAGCCGTGGGTGAGAGCTGTAATCTCACTGCGTTTTCAGGCAACGAAGTGCTCTATCTCGATCGCGTAGAGACCGCTGCACCGCTTCGTTTCACCCTGCATCCGGGGTCACGGGTCCCGGCCCACAGCTCGGCCACCGGCAAACTCTTTCTCAGTCAGATGGCGCCAGCGCAACGACGACGGCTATTAACCGCGGTACCACTGGAATCCTTCACCCCCAATACGATTACCTCCGTAGAGGCTTTAGAGCAAGAGCTCGATCGCATCAAGAGCCTAGGCTATGCCTTCGACAACGAAGAATTTCTTCCTGGACTGCTCTGCCTGGGGGTGCTGGTGCCATCGGCTCGCAGTGCCTCGAATATGGGTATCGCGCTGCAGGCCCCGGTCATGCGCTGTTCCAAAGAAAAAGCCTTGGGGCTGTTGCCGACATTGCGAGAGGCAGCCCAGGCGATCTCACGAATCAATCATGACGCCACGCCGGAGGCTTTGGCCGATGATGAATAAAATCGAGGATCTGCATCCATCGATCGAAGTGAGTGCCCAAGAGGTATTCGGGATCAAGACCAACCTGCGGATTCCGGCTTTTGAATCCCGTACTGAACATGTGCCGGAGATCGATCCTGTTTATCGCTTTCAGCCCGATGTCACGATGGCGATCCTGTCTGGCCTTGTGTTCAATCGTCGGGTAGCGATTCAGGGGCCACACGGCACCGGAAAATCAACCCATATTGAGCAAGTCGCGGCACGGTTGAATTGGCCCTGCATTCGGGTCAATCTTGACGGCCATATCAGTCGCCTTGATTTGGTCGGCAAAGATGTCATTGCCCTGCGTGAGGGCAAGCAGATCACCGAGTTTCAAGAGGGCATGCTGCCCTGGGCACTGCAGCGCCCGATAGCGCTCGTATTCGACGAATACGATGCCGGCCGGCCTGATGTCATGTTCGTAATCCAGCGAGTGCTGGAGCGCGAGGGGAGCTTCACCCTGTTGGATCAAAAGCAGGTCATTCGCCCCCACCCCTTCTTTCGGCTCTTCGCGACCATGAATACCCTTGGTCAAGGCGATGCGCTCGGCCTATACCGGGGCACGCAACGCCTGAATCACGGCCAACTCGACCGCTGGAATCTGATGGCCTCACTGGACTATCTCAGCCCAGACGAGGAACTTGAAATTGTCATGGCACGCGTACCCGCCATGGCCAGCCCCGCGGGCCGGGAGATCGTTCGTGCGATGGTGGCACTCGCGGGAATGACGCGAAAGGGATTCTCGGTTGGCGATCTGTCAATCCTCATGTCGCCGCGCACCGTCATGAGCTGGGCCGAAAATCTTCAGATTTTCGGTGACTTAAAACGCTCCTTTTATCTCTCTTTTGCGAATAAGTGCGAAACCACCGAACGTGCCATCGTCGGGGAGTACTTTCAACGATGCTTTGATCAGGAGCTCTACGAAACCGGGGCGATCGCCGCCGCCCCCCTGGCGGGTCCACCCCATGCGAGTTGACGAAGCCGCCGAGGACATCGGAGGCGCTATTGTGCGGACCCTCACGGGAAACCCCAACCTTCAATGGACCGGCAAAACGCTCTACGAGGGTGTAGCGCCCGTTGTGCTGCGGTCTGCACATCATCAAGACGTTGCCGATTCGTGGCCTGAGCAGCGCGGGCCTCGCGCCCGACAGCCTTCCCGGCCTGCGTCGAAATCTCCGAAAACATTTCCTGCGGTGGGCAGAAGACTTCATGAACTCTGGCCTGACCGAGACTGGCCTGGGTATTCTTCTGTTCACAATCGCCGGAATGTGTTGGTCAAGGCTCAACGGACACGAGGTCCCCGATCGCATGGGGGACCTCATGGAGGCAACGCGTGCCAATATTTCACCCGCCCTTGGCGCTGATCTCGCGGGGCTTAAGGCCCACGCGGACTGCCAGGCACGGTTTATTCCGCATGCACTGGCCATCAGCCATTGGGTAAGCGAAACTTTCAAAACTGCCCTAGCCGACGCAGCAGGGCAGCAAAAGCCGTTCAAAAGCAGAAATCATTTTGTACTGCGCCTGACACCACTTCGGAATGAATCTGCAACACCGCCGGTCGCGATCAGTGGTGAGAGTGCCAGCTGGCAGGCCGGTCATCAGAAATATCGCGTCTTTACGAGAGCCTACGATGTCGAATCCC
>CAYFPT010000127.1:0-1919 GCA_964345065.1 uncultured Bordetella sp. | reverse complement strand
TAACGAGATCCGACAACAAATGGATTTCGAGATCACCGAATTGGGTCTGAATATTCCACGACTCGCCCGCCTATTTAAATCGCGGCTCTCCTGCCCGAGTCGAAGCCACTGGATATTCGGTCTCGAGCACGGCTTCATCGACGCCTCCCGACTCGCACAAATCGTCAGCGATCCAAGCCAGCGAGATGTCTTTAAAGCGGAGCAGCAAATCGCCGATGTTGACGCTGCGGTAACCCTCTTGATCGACTGTTCGGGCTCGATGAAGGCCCACGCCAATTCTTTATCGTTGCTCGTCGATACGCTTGGTCGTGCCCTCGATTTAGCGGGCATCCAAACCGAGATTTTGGGCTTTTCCACCCGAGCATGGAATGGCGGCCGCGCACATAGGGATTGGCAGCGTACAGGCCGTCCAGCGCTGCCCGGGAGACTCAACGAAATTCAACATCTGATTTTCAAAGCGAGCCATGAGGGCTGGCGGCGTGGCCGCCAGGGCCTGACGGGACTGAGAAAATTTGATCTGTTTCGCGAGGGCATCGACGGAGAGGCCCTGCAGTGGGCGGCACAACGTCTGTTATCGCTTTCTGTCCAGCAGAAAATTCTGGTGGTAATCTCAGACGGCTGTCCAATGGACAGCGCAACCCACCAGTCCAACGACAATCATTATCTCGATGCCCACCTACGCGCCGTCGTGGGCGACCTGGAGGCACAAGGGGCAATTGTGATCTGTGGTCTGGGGGTCGGTCTTGATCTTGGCTGCTTTTACCGCCATCGACTGGCAATCGATCTTAGCGAGGGCATCTCCGAGGCTCTCCTGCTTAGAATCACCGACATGATGACTGCTGGTTATGCTCAACGCCAACACTGAACGCGGCTTGGACGCCGAGAAACGCATTCATAAGAGATTGGCGGCAGTCATCGCTGCTGAACAGACCCAACTCGCGCTCGGGGTCATCTATCCCTGCGATGCGGTATCCCTCGAGTCTGCGCTACAAATTCACAAGCATCGATTGGCAAAAGTAGTACTCGTGGGCCCAGCCGAGACCATCCAGGCCGTCGCCAAAGCAAACCGACTGAATCTCGCGGGGCTCGAGATTTCGGAAACGCCATCAGATCCAAAAGCGGCTGCAAGGTTCGGAGCATGTGCGGCGGGCCGGGGCGAACTCGCGGTGCTGATGAAGGGGTCGCTTCATACCGATGAATTCATGGGCGCCGTTGTCAGTAAGGAGGCAGGGCTTCGTACCGAGGCACGAATCAGTCACGTCATGGTTTGTGACGTTCCGGCCTACCACAAGCTACTTTCGCTCACTGACTGCGTGGTCAATATTGCTCCAAATCTAGAACAAAAAAAACATATCCTCACCAATGGCGTTCGATTTCAAATTGCTCTCGGGTTACAGGAGCCGAAAGTTGGCATCGTTACCGCGGTTGAAACGATCAATCCGTCGATACCGGCAACCGTCGACGCCGCAGCACTCGCCGAGTTTAGCCAGTCCAACGGATTTCCAAAATCGGTAGTCGCGGGACCTTTTGGCTTTGACAATGTGATCTCAAAGGAATCAGCGCGCATCAAACACATAGATTCGAGCGTCTGTGGTGATCCTGACTTGATTCTTCTGCCCGACCTACATTCGGCCAATATTTTGTATAAGTCGCTGGTCTATCTGGCGCAGGCAGCCTGCGCAGGTGTTGTAGTTGGCACCCGCGTTCCCGTGGTCTTAACCTCGCGGTCTGAGTCTTTATTTTCGCGATTGGCCTCAGTAGCTTTCGCGATACGTTCAGCACGCCATCCGTATTCGAATTGATTAAAGAGTTTCGTATGCCTAACACGATCACTAGTCGTCCAGTTCATGACCCTACGGGTAGCGCAGTGCCAGAATCAACTGAAATCAAAACCACCACCTGTTACATGTGCGCATGTC
>CAYFPT010000126.1:0-4610 GCA_964345065.1 uncultured Bordetella sp. | reverse complement strand
GACTTCAAGCATGTGGTGGAGATCAACGCCCGCTGCATGGCACTGCCTGCGTTTCAGCAGGCCCAGCCCTCTGCCTGCCCGGATGCGGTGAAGGCGTGAGCATTCAGTGCTGTAAACCTCGTCTAACCCCGCTGAGGCGCTATGCAAATGGTGGAAGTTAGAATCAAAGGCTTAAAAGGGAGGTGACCATGGGCAAGCTGACCACCCATGTTCTGGATACTGCAAATGGCGTTCCGGGCGCTGGGATTTCGGTTCGGCTGTTCCGAATTGATGGCGGCCGCAAGGAGTTAAAAGCCGTCAAGACCAATCACGATGGCCGTTGCGATCAGCCCTTACTCGAGGGTGATGCATTGGTGGCGGGCAGTTATGAGTTGGAATTTGCAGCGGGCGAGTATTTTCGTGCGCGCGGCGCAGCCCTTGCTCAGCCGCCGTTTGTCGGCGATGTGGTGCTGCGGTTTGGAATTAGTGACGGCAGTCAACACTATCACGTGCCCCTGTTGGTTTCGCCGTGGAGTTACTCCACCTATCGTGGTAGCTAAAACTTCCCGATAGCGGGATTACGGAGAACTTATGGACGCCTATTTACTTGACTGGGTCAATCTTTTACTGCGGTGGGCCCACCTGATTGTCGGCATCGCCTGGATTGGCGCCTCATTTTATTTTGTGATGTTGGATAACTCGCTGACACCGCCGAAAAAAGCGGAGGATGCACAGCGTGGCGTTCACGGTGAGCTCTGGGCGGTGCACGGCGGCGGCTTTTATTGCAGCCAGAAGTTTCTGACAGGGCCCAAAGGCGAGCCACTGAGCAATAACCTGCATTGGTCAAAGTGGGAGGCTTACTTCACCTGGATTACCGGCATGGCCTTATTGGCGCTGATTTACTGGGTTGGAGCCTCGACCCATCTGGTCGATGCCCGTGTGATGGCACTCAGTCCAATGGCAGCAATTGCAGTCTCAATTGGTTTTCTAAGCCTGGGCTGGATTGTTTACGATGTGTTGTGCAGAAATTTGGTGGGCCGGGATGGGCTTTTGGCCTTACTGGTATTTATGTTTGTCATGCTCTGTAATTATGGGCTGCATCAGATCTTTTCTGCCCGGGGTGCCTACCTCCATGTGGGGGCGATGCTGGGCACCATGATGACGGCCAATGTCTTTTTTCACATCATTCCAGGCCAAAAGCGGATGGTGCAGCAGATTCGGGCGGGACAGCCGGTGGATTCACTGCCGGGAATCATTGGCAAGCAGCGTTCAGTGCACAACACGTATTTCACGCTGCCGGTGTTGTTCATTATGATCAGCAATCACTACCCGATGACATACGCCCATAAGCACGGCTGGCTGGTGCTGGCCATCATCATGCTGGCGGGTGTTTTAATTCGGCAATTCTTTGTGCTGCGGCATCGGGGCGAGGTGAAGTGGTGGCTGCCGCTTTCGGGCCTTGCGCTGCTGGCTGCGCTGGTGGTGGTGATGGCGCCCAAACCCATTGATGCGACCGGCCGCAGAGTCTCGTTTGCTGAGCTGAACACAGTAATTCAGAAACACTGCACGGTGTGTCATGCAGAAAAGCCTTCTTGGGTGGGCTTTGCCCAGGCTCCAAAGGGTGTGATGCTCCAGAGTCCTGAGCAGATTTCGCAGCATGCTGCCAAGATTGCCGAGACCGTGGCCAGCGGCTATATGCCGCTGGGAAATGTGACCCAGATGAGCGATGAGGAGCGCCGCATCATCGCCGCCTGGGTGGCACAGGGGTCGAATACAAAAAATTAAGCCGCATTGATACCATGACCGAATCCACGATTGATTTGCAACAAAACGGCAAGATTCTCGCGCTATGTCAGCGCGGCAGGCAGGCCTTTCAGGCGCAGCTTGATGGCATCTACGAGCATTCCCCTTGGATTGCTGAGCGGGCCTGGGGCCATCAGCCCTTTGAGAGTTTGGATGCGTTGCATGCGGCACTGGTTGTGGTGGTCAAGCAGGCAAGCCGTGATGAACAGCTGGGCCTGATTCGGGCCCACCCCGAGCTCGCCGGTAAAGAGGCGGAGGCCGGTGCGTTGACCGCAGCCTCAACAGCCGAGCAGCGGGGCGCTGGATTAAACGAGTGTACGCGCGAGGAATTACAACGTCTGCGAGAGTTAAATGCCGGCTATCGGGCTAAGTTTGGTTTTCCATTCGTGATTGCGGTCAAGGGCTTAACACGCACACAAATCATGGAGGCAATGCAGGCCAGGACTGCCAATAGCCTTGAGGTCGAATTTCAGGCCTGCCTTGAGCAGATCTATAAAATAGCCCGCTTTCGGCTCAATGCGTTATTTCAATGATGTCAAACCGTAAGCCCAGCACTGCGCAGGCCCTCTATCCAAGAGATTTGATTGGCTATGGCCGCAATCCGCCGCAGGCCCGTTGGCCGGGCAAGGCCCGAATCGCGGTTCAATTTGTGTTGAATTACGAAGAGGGCGGAGAGAATTCAGTGCTGCACGGCGATGCGGGCAGTGAGCAGTTTTTGTCAGAGCTTTTCGCGCCCGCCAGCTATCCGGATCGCCACCTCTCCATGGAAAGCATCTATGAGTACGGTTCCCGTGTCGGGGTCTGGCGCTTTTTGCGTGAGTTTGAGCGTCGCGGCCTGCCGATGACCATCTTTGGCGTGGCCATGGCGTTGCAACGCCACCCTGAATTAACCCAGGCGTTTTCCGAGCTCGGCCACGAAATTGCCTGCCACGGCTGGCGCTGGATTCATTATCAGAGCGTGGATGAAGCCACTGAGCGCGAGCACATGCTGCGGGGTACGGAAATTATTCGCCAGCTCACCGGAGAGATGCCCCTGGGCTGGTATACCGGCCGAGATTCGCCGAATACCCGAAGGCTTCTGGTTGAGCAGGGCGGCTATCTCTATGACTCCGATTACTACGGCGATGACCTTCCATTTTGGATGGAAGTCAAAAAATCCGATGGAGAGTCGGCGCCCCATCTGGTGGTGCCCTATACCCTGGATACCAATGACATGCGGTTTGCCTTGCCGCAGGGTTTTTCGCACGGCGATGAATTCTTCGAGTATCTGCGGGATGCGTTTGATGTCATGTATGCCGAGGGCGAAGATCATCCCGCAATGATAAGCATTGGAATGCATTGCCGTCTGCTGGGCCGGCCAGCGCGTTTTAAGGCCCTGCAGAAGTTTTTAGACCATATTGAAAAACACGATCGGGTCTGGGTCTGTCGCAGAATCGATATCGCCAAGCACTGGGTTAAGGAACATCCATTTAAAAGTAGTGAAACCTAATCAGGAGAATGTATGGCAAGTCATGTAGCGGGCCCTCCCATCATCGCGCCGGCAGCAGAGCTTCCGGACTGGGCAAAACGGTCGGTCGATCTTGCCAATCCACGCCTGGGCGCTAAGGCGCTTTTTGCGAGTGACGATTTTTTTGCTGAGGTCGGACGGATGCTCAACCCGGAGCCGGCCCAGTTTATTCCCGGAAAATTCGACACCAATGGCAAATGGATGGATGGCTGGGAGTCGCGGCGTAAGCGGGCCGCAGGCCACGATTGGGCCCTTGTGCGACTCGGAGTCAAAGGCGTGATCCGTGGTTTTGATGTCGATACAAGCCACTTCACGGGTAACTATCCGCCGGCCGTCGCGATCGAGGCAACCGTCTCGGCCACTGACGATATCGAGAAATTAAGATCTGCCGCCTGGACTGAGATTCTGCCGGCCACGCCGCTCGGGCCAAGCCGGCATCATTTGCTGCAAATCGACTCGTCGGCCGCCTGGACCCACCTGCGGGTCAATATGTTTCCCGATGGCGGCATTGCGCGGCTGCGGGTCTATGGCCAGCCCACTGGTGCGCTGGAAAAACACGCCGCTACCGATGTCGTGGATCTCGTGGCGATGGAAAACGGTGGCCGGCCGGTTTCATGGAACGACGCCAGCTTTGGATCATCGGTGGCAAGTCTGCTGCTGCCCGGCCGCGGACTGAATATGGGCGATGGCTGGGAGACCCGCCGCCGACGCGAGCCCGGCAATGACTGGTGCGTGCTGGAGCTCGGTGCGCCCGGCATCGTGGAAAAAGTTGAAGTCGACACCGCTTTTTTCAAAGGAAACTATCCCGATGGCTGCTCCATTCAGGCGGCATTGGTTGAAGGCGGCACCGACCAGTCCATTACCACCCAATCCATGTTTTGGCAGGAGCTATTGCCGCGCCAGAAATTGCAGATGGATGCAGTCCACAGCTTTGAAAAGGAAGTGGCAAAGCTTGGAAAAATCTCTCATGTCCGGTTTAATATTTATCCCGATGGTGGCGTCTCGCGGCTTCGCTTGTTTGGCCGGCTCGGGAAATAGGGGCTCTTCATGATTGAGTTGAAATGTGAGTTGCTGACCCGCGAGGCCTTTGCCCCATTTGGCGATGTCATTGAGGCAAGCGATGCGGCAAAGCACTACACCATTAATGCGGGTAACACTGAGCGCTATCACGACTTGGCCGATGTCCATGTTGGGCAGGACGGCAAGGCCATCGTTTCGATTTTTCGCGGCCAGCCACGGGCACTCCCTTTTACAGTTTCCATGATGGAGCGTCACCCAAAAGGAAGCCAGGCCTTTGTGCCAATGTCGGGCAGGCCTTATC
>CAYFPT010000125.1:2131-4639 GCA_964345065.1 uncultured Bordetella sp. | reverse complement strand
CCGTGGTGCCCGAGGTGTACATCAGAAGGGCGGGCTGTGCGGGATCGGCTATTTCGAAATCCGTGGCCCGATAGTCGGGGACATCGGCCTCGAAGATCACCAATTCGGCAGCATCGGCATCGATCTGAATAATCCGCAGTCGCCGCTTCATCTTTGCGATTGCCGCAGTCAGCATCTCCTTTTGTGCGGCCCCGTAAAAAACGAGATCGCAATCACTATGATCAAGCACCCAGGCCAATTGATCGCGCTGGGATAGCAGATTAAAAGGGGTGGCCAAATAACCTGCCGACATGATGGACAGAAAAAGCCGCGTGGTCTGAAGTCCGTTCTGGAGATAAAGGCCTACATGACGGCCTCGGTCGATGCCAAATGCCGCAAGAAAACCCGCGAGCTGTCGGGTCTGATCAAAGAGTTCCCCATAGCGAATGAGACGGCCAGTCTCAGGAGAAATCAGTGCAATTGCATCGGGCTGGCAGTCTGCCCAGTGCCTGAGCCGCTCGGAGAGCGTGCTCATGGTGCACGGCCGAATCGCTGGAAATAATTCTCAAGCAGATGATCCACCGTGGGTACCTTTTCGGGAATTGGACGCACGATACGGGTCACATTCATGTAGTGCCGATAATTCATGTTTTCGGAAAAACTGTTTCTGCCCCAGGTGCCACAGCCCATGGAAAGCGAAAACGGGAGTCCATTGTCAAAGCTTCCTCCAGCTGCAATCGCATGGGCCTGATTCACGATCACCCTGGCGACGGGAAGTGTCTGCGCAAGCAAAAGGGCGCGACGCTCTGTGATGTCACTGGGCGGCGCCGAATGCAGGCCCACCGAATGGCCCGCCCCCTGATAGCTATAGATGCGGGCCACCATGGCCACTGCCGTATCAAAATCGGCGACCCGCCATATGGCAAGCACGGGGCTGAGTTTTTCACCGGAAAACGGATGGTCGGCACCGGCACCCGTCTCGGTGACCATAAGAAAGCGTCCTGCTGATGCGTCGGGGTTTTTAAGGCCGGCACGCCTTGCGATCTCGGGGGCTGATTGGGCGGTGGCCTGCGCCGAGAGCTTGCCCTGGGGAAACATGAACTGCAAAAGGCGTTGGCGATCATCGCTATCTAGCAATACGCCGCCCTGGGCGATGAGAGCGTTTACGGCCTGGCCATAGACGGCCTCCACGATGACGGCCCCGTTTTCGCTTGAACAACTTGTGGCATGGTCAAACGTTTTTGAGCGGGCAATTTTCCTCGCTGCATCCATCAGATCGGCGAGCTCATCAATTACGACTGCCACATTTCCAGCACCGACCCCGAGTGCCGGTGTACCACTCGAATATGCGGCACGAATATTGGATTGCGAGCCCGTGGCCACGACGAGATCAACACTCCGTAAAAGCATTTGCGTCGCGTCCTTCGAGATCGGCTCAGGAAGCATTTGAACGAGGTCTACGGGAGCCCCAACGCGCTTTAACTGTGCATGCACATATTCCAAAAGCTGCTTGCAGGTCGACGCGCCCTTTGGTGACGGCGCCAAAATAATTGCGTTTCGACACTTCAGTGCATTTAAAATCTTATTAATTGGTGTTGCACCAGGATTGGTCGAGGGCGTGATAGCCGCAATAACGCCGACCGGACGGGCGACTTCAGTAATGCCGAGTTCCCGATCCTCGCGCATCACCCCCACAGTCACCGCATTCTTTAGATCGCGAAGCAACCCCAGCGTCTTGCGAAAATTCTTTGCGATTTTGTCGTCGATATCCCCGAGACCGGTATCGCGGACCGCCATCTCAGCCAGTGTCCGATTGCGGGCAGGCTCCAAAATCGCCCAGGCCACGGACGATACCATCAGGTCAACTTGTTGCTGTGAATAGCCATCAATCTGTTTTTGCGCGATGCGGGCGCGCGCAACGAGTTGCTCAACCATGAAGCCTCACACGATCAATCGGGCTTGATGCCTGCGTCTTTGGCGAGCTTTGTCCACTTGACAATCTCAGCCTTGACAATACGCTCTAAGTCGGCAGGCGAACCGCCGACCGCCTCGGCCCCCTGCAGCATAAATTTTTCGCGAACGTCGGCTTGAGCACACGCGAAGACAGCGGCTTTGTGTAAACGGTCAACGATTAGCGCTGGCGTCTTGGCGGGCGCGAACATAGCGTACCAGGAGTCCACCTCAAAACCCGGAAATCCCTGCTCGGACATGGTAGGAACATCCGCAAAGCCCGCAGCCCGCTTTAGTGTCGAGACCGCAATGGGACGAAGCTTTCCACTTTTTACATGCGCTGCTGCCGCGGGAATCGACACCCAGAGCAGACTCATCTGATTCGCGAGAACATCTGCGACTGCCGGGCCACCACCCCGATAGGGCACGTGGGTCATCTGTACGCCGGCTGTCAAGGCCATGAGTTCGCCGGCAAGATGTCCCGGCGTGCCGTTACCCACCGAGGCGTAAAGTACCGTCCCCGGTTTTGACCGGGCCAGTTTTACGACATCTTGTGCATTTCGCACCGGATAGTCGGGA
>CAYFPT010000125.1:0-2121 GCA_964345065.1 uncultured Bordetella sp. | reverse complement strand
ATAATGACCTGCTGTCCTAGGTTCTCAGCGATTCGGATCTGCGCGATTCGGGCAATGACATCGGTGCCGCCACCCGGCGGATAGGGCACCACAAATCTCACCGGACGGCTGGGATAGTTCGCCTGCCCCATCACCCCGACCCCAGGAAGGAGCCCTAGTGCAGCCCCGGCGGCTGCGGTTTTCATCAGACTGCGACGCTGTTTGAACATATTAGGTCTCCGGAATCAGATGATGTGAAAAATCAGACGAAGTCTTTGTATTTCTCCAAAAATCGAACAGGCTTGCTGAGTGCATCTCGGCGAAAAGGATCGCCCAACTCGCGGGTGCACATAATCTCAACGACACAAGTCTTACCGAGATTCATCTGCAGGTCTACTGCTTTTTTCAAGGCCGGCCCAACATCTTCAAGCTGATCCACTATGATGGCCTCGGCACCCATTGATTTCGCAATACCGGCGAAACTCGGGCTTTCCAACTCGCCCGCAACAAAACGTCGGTTATAGAAGTCCACCTGATTTTTCTTTTCGGCGCCCCATTGACGATTGTGAAACACTACAGCAGTCACTGGAATGTCGTGACGCACGGCCGTCATGACTTCGACCATGCTCATCGCCCATGCGCCATCGCCGGCATAAGCAATTGCGGGCCGATCTGGGGCAGCACACTTGGCGCCGATAATAGTCGGCAGGGCATAGCCACAATTGCCAAAGCTCATCGGCGCAAAGAAGCTTCGCGGCTCTTCAAAACGCAGATAACTGTTCGCGACCGAGTTGATATTGCCAATATCGGTCGACACCATGACCCGTGGCGGCATCGCTTTTTCTAATTCACGTAAGACTTGCCGAGGGTGCAGGTAGACGCCACCGTTAAAAGTCCGTTCCTTTTTAGCCTCCTCAATCATGTCGAGACTGAACGCATCCCGCTCATGGGTCCACTCAGTGAGCTCTTTTTCCCAAGCATCTTTCTCGGTCTTAATCTTCGCAGCCCGCTCTGCTTTAGTCGCATCACAGGCGAGGCTGCCACTTGACAGCCGGGCCGTAATTGCTTTCGCTACCGCCTTTGCATCACCGTGGATGCCCACATGGATTTTCTTCACCAAGCCGAGATTTGTGTGATCGGCTTCCACCTGAATGATCTTGGCCTCTTTCGGCCAATAATCCATTCCATGCTGGGGCAGTGTGCCAAAGGGACCCATCCGCGATCCCAGCGCCAGCACGACATCCGCCTGCGCGATTAACTTCATGGCGGCTTTGGAGCCCTGATAGCCCAGCGGGCCAGCCCAGAGGGGATGGCTTGCGGGAAAAGCGTCATTGCGCAAATATCCTGTCACCACCGGAGCGCCTAAACGTTCCGCGAGTTGTTTGCATTCTTGAACCGCATCTCCCATAACCACACCACCACCGGCGAGAATGACTGGAAACTTTGCGGTCGACAATAACTCCACGGCGCTTTTCAGACTGTTCTCGCCTCCCGCGCCGCGCTCCACCCGTATCGGCCGAGGAATCTCGCAGGTGATTTCTCCGTAGAAAAAATCACGCGGAATATTGAGCTGCGTTGGTCCCATCTCAGAAATGGCGCGATCAAAACAACGGCCAGTCAACTCAGCCATACGCTTGGGGTTGACGACATGGCCTTGATACTTCGTGAACTCTTGAAACATCGGCAACTGATGGGCCTCCTGGAATCCACCAAGTCCAATTCCCATCGTGCCGGTCTCCGGGGTCACGATCACCACTGGGCTGTGGGCCCAGTAGGCTGCAGCGATCGCAGTCACGCAGTTGCTGATGCCTGGACCGTTTTGGCCGATCACCACACCATGCCGACCGGACACCCGCGCATAGCCGTCCGCCATATGGGCGGCACCCTGCTCGTGAACCACCGGGATCAACCGTATGCCGGCGGGCGCAAAGATGTCCATCGCATCCATGAACGCGGAACCCATGATGCCGAACATCTCGGTCACCCCGTTGGCCACCAGCGTCTCTACGAATGCTTCAGAAGGCGTCATTTTCTGCATGCCCTGGACGGGTCGACGAATCTCTGCGTGTGTGTTCATGTGTTCTCCTCGGGTCATGAATGCGCTGCAATGTCCGGCACACAGGCCCGCTTGCATACAAAATG
>CAYFPT010000124.1:0-4681 GCA_964345065.1 uncultured Bordetella sp. | reverse complement strand
CTCAGCCCAAGAGGTTGCCGATGCGGTGATTGCCATTCGGCAGCGCAAGCTTCCCAACCCAAAAGACATTGGAAATGTCGGCAGCTTTTTTAAAAATCCAATGGTCAGCCAGTTGCAGGCCAGACACCTCAGCCTGCTCCACCCTGATCTGCCGCAGTATCCGGTCGATGCATCTCATGATGATCAATGCAAGATCTCGGCCGCCTGGCTCATTGAGCGCTGTGGTTTTAAAGGCGCCCGCCGCGGCGATGTTGGCGTGCACGATGGCCACGCGCTGGTGCTGGTCAACCACGGTGGCGGCACGGGCCGTGAAATTTTGGCGCTCGCCCATGAAATTCAACAAGCTGTCGTGGCCAAATTCGGAATTTTTCTCGAGCCTGAGCCAATCTTTCTGCCTCAGCACTAGCCCCTGCGAAACACCAGCTTGCTCTCGCTGGAGGCCTTCGCATCAAAACGATAGTCCTCAAGTGCAAAGTCTCTCAGCCCCTCGGGCCGGTCAATGGCCTGATCAATGACAAATCGGGCCATCAGACCGCGGGCGCGCTTCGCATTAAAGCTGACCACCTTATAAGCGCCTGACTTTTTTTCCTGGAAGATAGGCGTCACAACTGGAAAACTGAAGGCCTGCACCGATTTAAAGTATTCATCCGAAGCAAGATTGACCAACACCTTTTCACGATGGCCCTGCAATTCGGTATTTAAGGCCTTGCCAATTCGATCGCCCCAGAAACTGTATAAGTCCTTGCCCTTGGGGTTGGCCAAGGCAGTGCCCATTTCCAGACGATAGGGCTGCATCAGATCCAGCGGACGCAAGAGCCCATAAAGCCCCGACAAAATCCTTAAACATTTCTGGGCCCGGCCGAGCTGCGTTTTATTCATGGTCTTGGCAGAGAGCCCATCATAGACATCGCCATCAAAAGCGAGCACCGCCTGCTTGGCATTGGCGGCGGTGAAGGGCCGCTTCCAGGCGCCGAAACGGGCAACATTTAAGGCTGCCAGTTTGTCGCTGAGGTCCATCAGCGCAGCGACCTGACCCAGCCCCATGGGCCTGAGAATCTTGATGAGCTCGGCCGACTGATTTAGAAAATCGCACTGCGAACTCACAGACGTGGTGGGCGGCGTGTCAAAATCCAGCGTCTTGGCTGGTGAAATCACCATCAACATGCAGGCCTCCTAGGAGCTAACGGGTTATGCAAATGACAAGTCGACTCGCCCATTTTATTGCAGCCGCCGTCACGGCCTGCGCTTTGGCAGGATGCGCCAGCGCCATCAAATCACCCCAGGTCGAGGTCACCGAGGTCCGTTTAGCCTCCGTCGATCGCGAGGGCGTGCAATTTACGGTGTCATTGCGGGTGACCAACCCCAATCCGATTGAGATCACGGTGACCGACCTGAAGGCCGACTTAAGCGTCGCCGGGCAGCTCATTGGCAAGGCCGAGACCTTATCGGCAAAAACGCTGCTCAGCGCCCAGACCGCGGTGACTGTGCCGATGCGCGTCTCGGTTGCGTTTAAGGCCCTGCCAGAGGCACTGCGACAAAGCCTGATTGCTGCAGGCGGTGGCAGCCTGCCCTATAAAATCGCAGGCAATGCCACCGTCGCAAACGGATTGATCCAGATTCCTTTTGAGAAGGCCGGAGAGATCGCGCGTCGGCGATAAGTCTCAGGCCTGCGTTTCCCACCAGTCCCCGCCAAACTGGCCAGAGAGCCAATCAACAAAGCCTTTTACCTTTGCCGGCACCATACGGGGCGAGGGAAATACCGCATGAATCTCCTGCGCCGGTAGCGTGTACGTTTTTAAAAGCGGCACGACCGCGCCCGAATTCACCGATTGAAACGCCACATACCATGGCAGCGCGGCCACACCCATATGATTGCGTGCCGCAACCAAAAGTGTTGAAAGATTATTTGATCGCAGTGGCCCGGAGACCTGCACGACTTCATTGGCCCCGTCGCCTCCGGCGAAGTGCCAACGGGCATCGCCCTGTGCGGTGCTGTAAATCAGTGCGTCGTGCTTCACAAGATCACGCGGATGGACGGGGATCTCGCGGCCCTTCAGATACTCGGGCGAAGCCACAACGATCCAGGGATTTAAGCCAAGATACCGAGCGCCGAGGCTCGAGTCGCCGAGCCTTCCCATGCGAATCGCCACATCGATGCCCTGCTCGACCAGATCAACATAGCGGTCATCCAAAGTGAGATCAATCTGCAGCTTGGGGTTTTGACGCATAAAGTTAATCACCATCGGCGTCATCACCCGCCGGCCAAATGCCACCGAGGTATTAATGCGCAGCAGCCCCTGAACCTGCGACTGCACCAAGGCCGCAACGGTATCGGCCTCCTCCACGTGATGCAGGATCAGGCGGCACTTTTCGTAAAACATCTGGCCGACTTCGGTCGGGCTGACGCCGCGTGTCGTGCGGTGCAGCAAACGGCTGCCCAGCCGCTGCTCCAGCTGGGCGACCATCTTGGTGGCGGTCGGCTGGCCGATCCCGAGATCGTTGGCGGCCTTGGAAAATGACCCAAGGTCAACCAGCCGGACAAAAAGCCTCAGGGACTGAATTCGATCCATGGGCAGCATGGTATTCCATTTTGGAATAGCTGAAATGCCCCCGTGCACTCTTCCCGGGCATCGCCAGCCCTGAGACTATCCCTCTCAAGTTCACGCCGGTCCCCACCCCGGCCGCTTTCCTACACCAACCCCACAGCAAGCAGGAGACAGTCATGGCAAAAATGCGCGCAGTAATGGCAGCAGTCCAAGTGATGGAAAAAGAAGGCATTACGCAGGCCTTCGGTGTTCCCGGTGCCGCCATCAATCCCATGTATGCAGCCCTCAAAGAGCGCCAGTCCATCGCCCACATTCTGGCGCGTCACGTTGAAGGCGCATCGCATATGGCCGAGGGCTACACCCGTGCTGCGCCCGGCAACATCGGCGTGTGCATCGGCACCTCCGGCCCTGCTGGCACCGACATGATCACCGGCCTTTATTCGGCGATCGCCGACTCAATCCCCATTCTCTGCATCACGGGCCAGGCGCCCCGCGCCCGGCTATACAAGGAAGACTTCCAGGCGGTGGATATCGAAAGCATCGCCAAGCCCGTCACCAAGATGGCAGTCACCGTGCGCGAGCCCGCCCAGGTGCCGCGCGTATTTCAGCAGGCCTTTCACCTGATGCGCTCCGGCCGTCCGGGCCCCGTGCTGATCGATCTGCCCTTCGATGTGCAGATGGCCGAAATCGAATTTGATATCGATACCTACGAGCCGCTTCCCGTTTATAAGCCCGCTGCCTCTCGCAAACAGGTCGAGAAGGCCATTGACATGCTGCTGGCGGCCGAGAAGCCCGTGATCGTTGCCGGCGGCGGCATTATCAATGCAGATGCGGCCAAGCTTCTGGTGGAGTTCGCTGAGACCATCAATGTGCCCGTGATTCCGACGCTGATGGGCTGGGGCTCGATTCCCGATGATCATCCGCTGATGGCCGGCATGTGCGGACTTCAGACCAGCCACCGCTATGGCAATGCCACGATGCTGGCCTCCGATTTTGTACTTGGCATTGGCAACCGTTGGGCCAATCGCCACACCGGCTCAGTTGAGGTCTACACCAAGGGCCGCAAATTTGTGCACGTTGATATTGAGCCGACTCAAATCGGCCGCGTCTTTATGCCGGATTACGGCATCGTGTCCGACGCCAAGGCGGCCCTGGAGCTGTTTGTGCAGGTCGCCCGTGAGCGTCGCACCAAAGGCGGCCTGAAGGACTACGGTGACTGGGTATTCCGTTGCCAGGAGCGCAAGCGCCTCATGCATCGCAAGACCCATTACACCGAGACCCCGATTAAGCCGATGCGCGTCTACGAAGAGATGAACAAGGCATTTCCTCGCGACACCATTTATGTGACCACCATCGGCCTTTCGCAGATTGCCGGTGCGCAGTTTCTGAATGTCTATGGCCCGCGTCAGTGGATTAACTGCGGCCAGGCCGGCCCGCTGGGTTGGACGATTCGGGCAGCGCTGGGTGTTGTCGCCGCAGACTATGACTTCCAGTTCCTGATCGAGGAGCTGGCGGTGGGCGCACAATTCCGCCTGCCCTATGTTCAGGTGCTGGTCAATAACAGCTACCTTGGCCTAATCCGACAGGCCCAGCGCAATTTCGATATGGACTTCAACGTACAGCTGGCGTTTGAAAACCAAAATATCGACGACCCAACGCTGAAAGGCTATGGCGTGGACCACCAAGCCGTCGTCGTGGGGCTGGGCTGTAAGGCGCTGCGGGTCACTGATCCTTCAAAAATTCAGGATGCCTTAAAAGAAGCGCAGGCCACCGCGCAGAAATATCGCGTGCCCGTTGTGGTTGAGGTGATTCTCGAGAAAGTGACCAATATCGCAATGGGCACCGAGATCGACAACATTATGGAGTTTGAAGAAATCGACTGCCGTCACCCCGAGGGCCGCAAGGGCCTTGAGGTCGCCGGACTGCTGGAATAAGTCCGAACTCGTTACTGACTCCAAAAGGATCCCTCATGCCGCGTTTTGCTGCCAACCTCACCATGCTCTTTAATGAGGTGCCGTTTCTGGATCGCTTCGAGAAAGCCGCTGCCAGCGGCTTTCAAGCGGTGGAATTTCTGTTTCCTTATCCGTATCCAGTCCAGGAACTGAAGTCACGCCTGCAGTCACACAATCTCAAGC
>CAYFPT010000123.1:0-4776 GCA_964345065.1 uncultured Bordetella sp. | reverse complement strand
CGGCGGGCCATGGATTCCACCCGGCCCAGCAGGTCCACCTTCTGCTGGGCAGACAGCGCAGCGATCGGATCCGCATCACCATAAAGACACTGCGGTGGTATGGCCAGTGCCGTCGAGGATGCCCGCTTGGTCTTTGCAGAACGGCCGGAGCGCGCAATTGCGCGCGTTGTGATGGCGGCCTCGTGCAGGGCCTCGGGGCTCAGAACATCGGAATACGCAAAGGCGGTCTTCTCGCCACTGACGGCACGCACACCGACGCCCTGGTCAATTGAGAAGCTGCCGCTTTTAACAATGCCTTCATCCAGGCTCCAGGCCTCAGACCGCGTGTATTGAAAATACAGATCTGCAAAATCAACCCGGTGGGCAAAAATCTCTGATAAAGCGCGATGCAGGTGATGCTCGTTTAAGCCATAGGGCTCCAGCAGGAGTTCACGGGCTGTGGCCAGTGAGGCAATCGCGAGTTCTGCAGGCTTCATAGCGTCTTCTTTAGGTCGATGGGTTTTCATTCACCGCACGATGGACCATCACGCGATGCTCAAGGGCAGGCAAGTTTAGGCGAATCTCGGCCAGGCGGCCCGCATCCAAATCCCCCACCACCAGGCCCTCGCCTTCGGGCAGGCAGTCCACGATTTCTCCCCAGGGATCAATCAGCATGCTGTGGCCCCACGTACGGCGGCCATTCTCATGCTGCCCGCCCTGCGCGCTCGCCAGCAGGTAACACTGGTTCTCGACTGCCCGGGTCCGCAGCAGCAACTCCCAGTGGGCCCGGCCGGTGGTGTAAGTAAATGCAGCCGGCACGACAATGAGATCCAAAACACCCAGAGCCCGATACAACTCGGGAAAGCGTAAGTCGTAGCAGACCGATAAGGCGGTGCGGCCGGCAATCGTCTGGCAGGCCACCGGCTCACTTCCTGGCTCAATGGTGACGGACTCATCATAAGACTCACTGCCTTTTTTAAAAGCAAACAAATGAATCTTGTCGTAACGCGATCGCTCCTTGCCATCGGGCCCAAAGACCAATACTGAATTGCGGACCCGATTGGCGGTACCCGCGACCAGGGGAACCGTGCCGCCGAGCAGCCAGACCTGATGATCGGCAGCCGTCTGTGCAAGGGACTGCTGAATCGGCGAGCCGGGGCCGGCCCCGTGGGGCTCGCGCAGCCTGACCTTATCGGTCTCAGCACCCATGACGCAGAAATACTCGGGCAACAGCACCAGCTGCGCGCCGCGGGAGGCCGCCTGCGCCACCCAATGCCGCATGCGCTCGAGATTCTCTTGCACGCGCGGGGTGCTCACCATTTGTATCGCCGCCACTCTCACCATGTCAGCAGTCCATTAATTGAGGCGGGCCCACCCTGGGCCGCTGCCTTATTTTGCCTTGATCTCAGGCGTATTCGAACGCAGTTCGCGGCGGGCCGACTCCACCACGGGGTCTTCCCAGCTGCCGGTGACACGATATTCGTACGACAAGAGTTCGCGCACAGGATTTCGCAGAATGTATTGCGCCACAAACGCGCCCAGGCCAACCGCGGGGTTCACCAGGGCGGCATAGCCCAAGGAAGCTAGGCCCGCATTAAATTCAGGCAGCACCAGCACCCGCAGGTCTTGCGTCTCACGACGAATATCGGCGGTGCCCTCCAGCATGACCGAGGCCTGGACACCAATGATGCGAAGATTCTGCGTACTGGCCTGGCCATTGAGAAACTGAAGATCGCCTCGAATACGCTCGTAGGTAAAGCCCTCGGAGAAAATATCGCGAAAGTCCAGCTTGATCCGTCGCGGCAAAGACTGCAGATTCACCACGCTGACCAGACGCGCAAGTCCCGGTTCGGCCTTTAAGAACTGGCCCTGCTCAAGATTCAAGCTGAGATTGCCATTTAAGGCGGCACCCGAAAAATCAAGGGGTGAGCCGGGCCAGTGCAGACGCCCCTCGATCTTGCCCTTGGTATCGCGAATCACTTTCGGGTAGCCCGATCGCGCCAGCAGCGCGCCGCCGTTGTTAACCCGCAGCTCAAGATTTAAAGAAGTTCTTGATCGCCGCTGGCGGCCCTGGGTCAGCATGGCCCACTGGCCCTGGCCAGAGAGTTCTGCATCCGGGTTCGCAACCGAAAACCGTGAAATCTCCCAGCTGCGTGTGGCCGTTACCGGAGAGGCCTGGACCTCAAGCCGGCCCCAGGCCCGCTCACCCACACGAAAATCATCCACCACCAAATCAACAGTCGGCCACTCTTGTGCAATCGCATCGGAGGCATCGTCGTGCGGGGCTGCATCTTCAGCACTCGGCGTATCCAGCCAGAGTCGCGCAAGCCGGGCCTGCAATAAGGGCTGAGTCCGCGCGCCTTTTGCTGCCTTTGCGGCAGCCACCGCAGGCGTCCAGCGGAACTGGCCGGCCAGCTGGCGTGAATCAATATCAATCACGGCCTCTCTTCGGGCGGTCAGGCTGCGCTGAATGCGTGCATTGAGCCGCTGCTGATTGCTGCTAATCGTCCAGGTCTGACTGGGGGATGCTGATGCGCCGGCACGCGGCTCCTGGTGCAGCACATCGAAGCGCAGGCCCCAGTCCTCCTGGGCCCGTTTACGAAATGATCCCGGGAGTGTGCTGCCCAGGCCCTCCAGAGAGCTGCGAATCACCGTGCGAATCGTCGTGTCGTGCAGCTCCATGGTGGCGCTGTAACGCGTGCTGCCGGTCAGTGTGTTTTTGATCGACAGGCCAATGGCCTCTTCTGCCCAACGCTCCAATGCCGGGCCGCCCGCCTGGCCCTCGACTGAAATGGTGAAGGGCGTAGCCGGCCCGGATGGGCTACGCTCAGCAGGCTTGGAGCTCACCCGCAGCGGTCCGCCTATGGCCTGACCCTGGAGATTAAATGCCGTGATTCCGGATTGATTAAATCCAATGTCGGCGGCGGCAATCGAAATCTCAGGCAGGCCCTGCGCATAACGAAACACACTTTTTGCGGTCGACAACTTTCCATTAATCTCACTGCGATCGGCAGCCGACAGATCTAATCGCAGGCCAAGCGCGAGGCTGGCCTGGCCCTTGGCCCGCATCTCGACCGTTGTCTCTTTGAGCATCGCTTTGACTGGCGATTGATTCGCAGTGTCGATGAGGGCCTGAAGATCACCCGAGATCACACCATCGACCAATAACACGGGATCCTTGGCCCCCAGATCATCAATGCGGGCACTGATCTCTGATAAGCCCAGTGGTCCCATGCGCGCGCCCTTGGCAGCCGTGCGAAATTGATGCCGATCAAAGACCACCTGGGCCCGAATATTGTTGATCGACGGCCAGCCCGCTGTCGGCCGCATCACCGCCGCTTCGGTCTGTGCATTCACAATGAATTTGCCCTGTGATGCATCACGAAACGGAAAGCGCTCCAGCGGGCCGCGCAGCTCAAAGCTGGCGCTTGTATTTTTGGCGCTGATCAGATGCTGCTTAAGCCAGGCACGGGTCTCGCTGCCGACGGTCTTGGGAACATAGTCCACGATTTTGTTGAACTCGGCCCGCGTGACTTTTCCAGCCAGATCCGCTTCGCCAAGACTGCCACTGCGCCAGCGATAGGCGCCCGACGCCTCCAGCGCGAGGTCGGGATTAGAGACTGCAAGCCGACGAATCGTGACCTCTGCAGTCGTCTGCTGGCCATCGGCTGCCGCCAGCAGATTTTTTGTTGACCAGCCAAGCTGCGCATCAAGCCGATCAAAACTCAGCGCAGCAGATTCAAATATTCCCGGAAAACTCAGGCTGCCTGAGCGGCTCGCCAGCATCAGCTCGCCCGATTGTTCGTTGGCCTTCACGCTGCCCGAGGCCCGCGAAAAACCAGGCCGCTTGCCCAGCGGTGCCAACGAGAGATTCTCAAAGCCTGACTCAATTGAGAAGCGCTTTGCGACATCGGCCTCCTCTTCCCATGCCAGCCGAAGATCAACCAGGCTTCCCGAAGGCTGCAGCCCCGCCAATGATGATCGCCATTCCTGCGGCAACGGAATATGCTCGATGAGCCACATTGCCGCCGACAAATCAATTGTTTTTGCTGAGACTTGGGCAGATAGATTTCCCGCTCCGGGTTTTTGCTTCAGGGTCAGTGCCGCCGACGGAATCTGGGTGGATGTTTTCAGCTGGCTCGACTCAAGATTCACATGGGTCAGGCTGACCTGCTGCTCCCGGTCCGTAAGCCGTGTCTGAACTCGGCCAGTGAGTCGCTTCAATAGCATCGGCCGCTTCGGCGTGCCCCACTGCAGCGATGCATCGGCGAGATCAAGATCCACTGTGAGATCTTCCAGCGTGCCTGCGTCTAATTTGATCCAGGCCCGCAAGGCACCCCGGCCCGAATTGACCCGCAGCGGCGCCGCCTGCGGTAGATGCACGAACTGTGTCAGCTCCGATAGATTCACGCGATCGAATTGAACGAATGCCTCGCCAATCCAGTCGCGAAGATCTGCGGGACTGCCGCCAAGGGCATGACGAAAATCACCCTGCAAAACGAACCCCTCGCCCAAGGTGGAAGGCGGCGTTGCCTTCAGGGCCCAAGAATGATTCACGCCAAGGTTATTCATTGCAAAGGTGAGATCCCGAAACCGGGCGGATCGATTGCGCGCGAGATCTTGCCAAATCATCTCGCCACCATCAATCCGAAGCCGGCCCTGGCGCAACAGCCAATTCATCATCTTTGGATCCGACTGATCTCCGGCCAGCGGAATACCCGCGATGATGATTTCACCTTTCGCATCACGCTCTGCATACAGTTGTGGATCCTGCAGTCGAATTTCAGAAAATACGGG
>CAYFPT010000122.1:0-4791 GCA_964345065.1 uncultured Bordetella sp. | reverse complement strand
GGATCCGAAAACGGATGCGCCATGGCCCGCAGGTAGCCCGGCTCGGGCCGATGGTCGGCATCGAGCTGAACGACAACGCCGTAGCGGGCGTAGCCGTAGTGGTCGTAAAAGAAGGCGAGGTTCCCCTCCTTGCAGCGCCGCCGCCGCGGCCAGGTGCCGTTGTGGTAGTCGGGATGGTCCCGTCGGGTGGACAGCTGCACCCCGTGGGAAGCGCACCACTGGATCACCTCCTCGCTGGGATCCTCATCCGCCAGCCAGGTGTCGTGGGCCGGCTCCTGAGCGAGCATCGCTTCCAGGGTCTCGCGCACCAGGGGCCAGGGCTCCGACGGAGCCTTGGTGACCACCATGGCCAGACGCAAATCGGCCGGAAAAGGGCTGCGGGGATTCAGCCGCTGAATGCGCACCATGAAGAAATACGCCCAGGCCGGCATGGCGGTGACCACCACCAACAGCACGGTGTTCAACCCCATCCCCCAGGGGCCCGCCCAGTGGGATGGCTGCAACCACCAGGCCCAGAACAGGCCGGTGCCGATGGCCCAAATGAGCACAAGGGCCAACAGCACATCCTGTTGCTGGGGGCGCAACACCGGAATGAAACGGGGTTCAGCGGCTGACATAGCTGAGCTCCCGGGAACGTTGTGAGCGTTGGCACTGATCCCAGGTCGCCGCATCGGCAACGATCCGCTGCAACGACGAGCACGTCGGCTGCCAACCGAGGACGGCGGAGGCCTTGCGCGAATCACTCACCAGGGCGGCGGGGTCACCCGGGCGACGGGGGGCTTGATGCACCGGCACCGGGGCCTGAAGCTGCGTTTCCACCGCATGCACCAGTTCCCGCACCGAAACGCCAGAGCCGCTGCCGAGGTTGAAATCCTCACTGCCGCCACCAACCAATAGGTGATCCAAGGCGAGCAGGTGGGCCTCAGCGAGGTCGCAGACGTGGATGTAATCGCGGATGGCAGAGCCATCAGGGGTGTCGAAATCGCCGCCGAACAGCTGCAGGGGCGCCTCGCCGCGGCCTGCCGCGATAGCGAGAGGAATCAGATGGGTTTCCGGCTGATGCAGCTCCCCCAGGCCGTGGGTCAAATCGGCGCCTGCGGCATTGAAGTAGCGCAGCACCACCGAGCGCAGCCCATAGGCATGGCCGAAATCCTCGAGCAACCATTCCGCCGCCAACTTGCTGCGGCCATAGGGGCTGATCGGGCATTTGGGCGAGCGCTCATCCAGGGGCAGCCGCTCCGGAATTCCAAACACTGCACAGCTCGATGAGAACACCAGCGGTGGAGGTTGACCCGACGTTGCGGCGAGAGCCTGTTGCAGGAGGTTCAGGGTGCCCGCAGTGTTGACGCGGTAGTAGAGGTCGGGGCTGAGCACCGACTCGCCGACGTAGGCCAAGGCGGCGAAGTGGAGGATGGCATCGATGGAATGGGCCTCAAACAACCGCTGCAGCGCCTTGGTGTCGTTGAGGTCGCCCGGAACGAACTCCACATCCAGTTGCTCCACCGTGCTGCGATGGCCGCGATTGAGGTTGTCGAAGACAACGACGCGATGGCCACGCCGTTTCAGACCAGGGATCACATGGGATCCCACATAACCGGCACCGCCGGTGACCAACACCGTTGCCATCAGCCCTGCTCCCCTGCACCGATGGCCCAGCTCTCCAGACCAGAGGCCCGTGCTGCAGCTAGGTCCACGGCACGACGCGTGTCGAATAACCAGGCCGGGCGGCGCATCAGGCTCGCCATCCATGGCCAATCGAGTTGCCGATACTCCGCCCAATCCGTGAGCACCACGGCCGCATCGGCATCGCGGAACACGTCCACCAGTTCCGCTTCCACCTGGAAGCTGCCATGGCCTCCAGCGGGGCGAGCCGCCGAATTCAGGGCGAGGTGAATGTCCTCCGCCGCGACCCGCGGATCGTGGATAGCCAGATGGGCACCCTCCCCCAACAGTTCCCGGCAGATAGCAATGGCCGGACTTTCCCGGATGTCGTTGGTATCGGCCTTGAAGGCAAACCCGAGGATGGCAATGGTCTTGTCGCGCAGGGTGCCGAACAGCTGGCGCACGATCATGCGCACGAGGCGCTGCTGGGCATAGCCATTCATCTCCACCACAGCTCGCCAGTAGTTGGCCACTGGGACGAGCCCGTAGTGATCGGCCAGGTAGATCAGATTGAGCAGATCCTTCTTGAAGCAGCTGCCGCCAAATCCCGGGCCGGGATTGAGGAAGGAAGATCCCAGGCGTGAATCGCTGCCGATGGCACGGCGCACCTCCGCCACATCCGCGCCGGTCTGTTCGCACAGGGCCGCAATGCTGTTGATCGAACTGATCCGCTGAGCCAGAAAGGCATTGGCGGTGAGCTTGGCCAGCTCTGAAGACCAGAGGTTGGTGCGGATGATCCTCTCCGGGCTGACCCATTGGGAATAGATGCCGGCCAGCTGATCGACGGCATGGGCGCATTGGCCACCCACCAGCACGCGATCCGGCGATTCCAGATCGCTGATGGCGGTGCCCTCCGCCATGAATTCGGGATTGGAGAGCACCTCAAAGCGGGCGGCCGGTGCATTGGCGAAGATGCGCCTGAGCACATCGGCAGTGCGCACCGGCAGGGTGGAGCGCTCCACCACAATCGTATGCCCCTGGGCCTCCTCGGCGATCTGACGCGCGGCCTTCTCGATGTAGGTGATGTCGGCTGCGACCCCAGCGCCGTGACCGTTGCGCTTGGTGGGAGTGTTCACCGAGAGGAACACCATGTCGGCCTTGCGGATGCCGTTGGCCACATCGGTGCTGAATTGCAAGTTGCGGCCAAGAACACGCTGAAGCACGTCCTCCAGACCGGGCTCATAGACCGGCAAGGGCCCGCGGCCAAGGTTGTTCCAGGCATCAATGCGGGCTTGATCGAGATCCACAACGGTGATGTCGAGGCCGGGGCAGCGATCGGCCATCACCGCCATCGATGGGCCACCGACATAGCCGGCGCCGATGCAGCAAATCGTTTGAACCATGGGATTGGAGGTGCAGAGAATCGGTGCTGAACAAAGAGATGTGGTACCTGCAGGAGCGCTCAGCGCATCGCCATGGCGGGCTTGGCTTCTGCGCCGGCGTCCTGGGCCTTGAGAGCAGCCACCATGCGGTTAAGGCCCTCCTCCAACGACACGTATGGGCTCCAGCCGAGCTCCCGCTGGGCCCGCGTGATGTCAGGCCGGCGCTGGCGGGGGTCGTCCACAGGAAGTGACCGGTAGGTCACCGTGAGCTGTGGATTGAAGCGGGCAATGATGTGCTCCGCCAGATGGCCCACGGTGAGCTCCACTGGATTGCCCAAGTTCACCGGCTGCAAGCAGCCAGAAGACATCAAGGCGATCAAACCCGCCACCAGATCGTCGACATAACAGAACGACCGTGTCTGGGATCCGTCTCCGTAGACCGTGAGCGGCTCAGAGCGCAAGGCTTGATGGATGAAGTTGGTCACCACTCGGCCATCATTGGCGGCCATGCGTGGACCGTAGGTGTTGAAGATTCGAGCAACACGCACTTGAACGCCGTGAAACCTCTGGTAATCGAATGCCAGGGTTTCAGCGATGCGTTTTCCCTCGTCGTAACAGGCCCTTGGACCCGTGCAATTCACATTGCCCAGGTAGGTTTCCGGCTGTGGAGACACCAGCGGATCCCCATACACTTCGCTGGTAGATGCCAACAAGAAACGAGCGCCACAACGCTTGGCCAGGCCCAGCATGTTGAGGGCACCCAACATGTTGGTTTTGATCGTGGCGATCGGATTGGCTTGGTAATGAACCGGCGAGGCTGGGCATGCCAAGTGCCAAATACGATCAACCTCAATGCGCAGAGGTTCTGTCACATCATGCCGAATCAGCTCAAAGCGTGGATGACCCAGCCATGGCTCAACATTTCGCCGGCAGCCTGTCTGGAAATTGTCGACGCAGATCACCTGA
The DNA here is from genome assembly GCA_964345065.1 of uncultured Bordetella sp. Classification (GTDB taxonomy): domain Bacteria; phylum Pseudomonadota; class Gammaproteobacteria; order Burkholderiales; family Burkholderiaceae_A; genus Lacustribacter. The sequence goes on along the minus strand of CAYFPT010000122.1, from coordinate 841 downwards.
TTGACTTCATCTGCCATCAAGTGATCGATGAGATGGGAGCCGATGAATCCGCTTCCACCTGTGACTAGGTGACGCATTCTGTCTCTTAATTACGGTACCGAGAAACCGTACAGAAAGCACCTATTCCATTTTCACAAAACAGCAAGACTGCACTGTGCTCGCAGCGCCGTGCGGCGCACATCAGCAGGCATACATCACATGGCTGCGCGTTCTGTGTGCGCTCTCTGATCTCAGTCGTGGGGATAAGCAGGATTCAGCCACCGGGGAGTCATCCTGCTCGCTTTTGAGATGCATCCTCAACGGCCAGGTCGATGGATGGGCTTGCTTTTGCGCGACAACTCTTCGGGGTGGTCGCACGCTCAGGCCCCATCTGGGCACTCACGGCATGCCTAGTCGTTAAGATTGCAGACAGATTGCACGCAGTTCTTCACGTAACTTGTTGGATTCTTGATCATCTGGTGCTTGGAGACCGGCTGGAAATCCCTTGCGGAGCATCTGGTCTGATTGAGCAAACCCACGCCTCGGCGGCACTGGTGGAGCAGCTTGCCCGCGAATCCGGTCCTGCAGGAGCGCTACCAGGCATCTGAGCAGCTGGTTTGCCGGCGAACTCCTAAGCCCGGAGCGCCGGCGGCGGGCCGTCACCGTCCTGTAGCAGCGTTACCGGGCGCCCGACCGGAAGGTCTGCCGGCTGGCAGGCCAACACCGCAGCACTCAGCGCCATCCGGCCAAGGTCGTCTCGATCGAGGAGGGAAAGCTGCGGCATCGTCTCCGCGAGATCGCGGTTGCGCTGTGAAGCGCACCTTGCGGTGCGACGCACATCCGCTGGGGCCGGCGGATGGCC
>CAYFPT010000121.1:4146-4795 GCA_964345065.1 uncultured Bordetella sp. | reverse complement strand
CCGCCGCAGAGTCCACGCGATCATGAGTTACAAGCAGGACGATCCTGGACTAGAGAGCTCTTCGAGGCGCTCACGGTGGTGCCCGTGAATGTGGTTGCCGTGCTACTGGAATCTATCCCCGAGCTGCATGCGGTCTATGCCGGGGCGCGATTTTGGTATGACAGAAAAACATGCCCAGGTGGTGATTCAGCGGCTTCGGGATGAACGCAGACCAAAATCGGAAAATGCCTAGCGTGACCCTGGCCGCGGGCCCGGGCCGGAACCACCCGGGCCATTGGCCCCAGGCGCTGCCCCGGGACCACGCGCCGGTGGCGGATCCGGGAGCGTCACCCCTTTGGCTCTTGCCCGCTCACGCATTCGCTGGTGATGCTCACGTCTGAATTGTTCGCGCTCTTCCCAGCTTTTTGCCGACCGCATCTGCTCGTGGTACTCCCTCCGCTCTTGCTGAGTCATGAGTTGGCGGCCATAAATGGGCTCCTCGGGCTCCGCAGCTGAACTGACGACGGGCACCCAAATGCTGAGCAAACCGGCAGCCAGCAGGAGTCGATAATTAGGCCTTTGAGATCTTTGCATAGCGATGCTCCGTTAATCCGCAGAGCGACATCGTCGCCGAAGAGGAATACCAAAGCTCCCCATGGGCTGTGCATTT
>CAYFPT010000121.1:506-4136 GCA_964345065.1 uncultured Bordetella sp. | reverse complement strand
TTCTTTGACTGCGTCTATCCCACGCTGGTGCGTATGGACCTGTCAGCACAACGACTCTCTCAAAATGTGTTGGCGAGCAAATACCTTTTGCCGGGCGAGACCAGTATCGATCAAGTATTCAACCGTGTAGCACGCGTCGTCGCGAGCGCGGAACGGCCTGAACAACAAAAGCAGTACGAAAAGATTTTTCTCGAACACTTAAAGCATGGTGCATTGGGCGCCGGGCGAATCATGGCCAATGCTGGCATTCATGGCAAGGCCACACTGATGAACTGCTTTGTGCAGCCGGTTGGCGACAGCATTTCCGGCCGCGACGAAAACGGACTGCCTGGAATTTATGAGGCGCTACGTGAATCAGCCGAGACCATGCGATATGGTGGCGGTGTCGGCTATGACTTCTCTGCAATTCGGCCAAGAGGTGCTTGGGTGAGCGGCAGGGGTGCGATCGCCAGCGGGCCCTGCCGATTTATTGACCTTTTTGATGCCTCCGCGACTGCGTTACAAGGCGCCGGGGCGCGCCGCGGCGCACAGATGGGTGTGCTACGTATTGATCATCCCGATATCCTCGAGTTCATCGCCGCAAAGCAAACGCGCGGACGTTGGACGAATTTCAATGTCTCCGTTGCAGTGAGCGACGCATTTATCAACTCTCTTCAAGATAATGCGACCTGGTCACTGGTCCATCCGGCCCGCCCAGGCCCGGAATGGATTGCCCGCGGAGCACTGCGTCGTGAGGGCGACGGTAAATGGGTTTATCAGTCACTGCCCGCGCGCGCGATCTGGCAGCCGCTCCTGGCCGCGGCTTATCAAGTCTCCGAACCCAGTGTCTTATTTATCGATCAAATCAACCGTGATAACAATCTTCACGATAGCGAGCTGATCTCGGCCACCAATCCCTGCGGCGAGCAGCCGCTGCCGGCCTACGGCAGCTGCGATCTTGGTCCGCTGATCCTTCCGCAATTTGTAATTCACCCCTTTGGCTGGGGCGGAGCAGCCACATTTGATTTCAAAAAATTTATCGTGGCAGCAAAGCTTCAAGTCCGGATGCTCGATAACGTTCTTGATATCACAGACTGGCCGCTTGCCCAGCAACAGATCGAATCGGCCGCTAAGCGCCGTATCGGCATTGGGTTCACCGGTTTGGGGGATGCGCTTATCATGCTGGGGCTGCGGTATGACCGGCCGGAAGGCCGCCAAATGGCGGCGAAGATCGCCCGCACACTGCGCGATACGGCGTATCTTGCATCGGCTGAACTGGCCCAGGAAAAAGGGGCGTTTCCACTCTTTAGCGCGAAAACCTATCTCGCGGATGGCACGTTTGCAAGCCGGCTGCCTGCCGCGATCAAAAAACAAATCGCAATGATGGGCTGTCGCAACAGCCACTTATTGTCGATTGCACCAGCCGGAAGCATTAGCATTGCTTTTGCGGATAACACGTCTAACGGTATTGAGCCCGCGTTTGCCTGGAGCTACCGAAGACGGATTCAGGAGCGCTCAGGCCGAACCCATGAAATTTTGGCAATCAACCATGCCTGGCGGGTTTATCGGGCCTTGTTCGGGTTATCGGCACCGCTGCCATCAGCTTTTGTCTGCGCCCATGAAATGGAGGCACGCAGCCATCTCGCAATGATGCGAAGCGTTCAACCTTTTATCGACGCGGGAATTTCAAAGACAATCAACCTGCCGGATGATTTTCCGTTTTTTCGATTTCGGGAGCTTTACCTTCTGGCGTGGCGATATGGCTTAAAAGGCTTCACCACGTTCCGCTTTAATCCGGACCGGGACGCCGTAATGCTGCGTTAAAAACGCGGCCCCGCCGGGGATTCGTAACACTTTCCTTTACTATCAGGGCTTTCAGACTATTGACGCCCTTACGGGTCCAAAATCATGAATCCTGAGGTCTTACAGGTTGGCCGGTTATCGGCAGGCGGTGAGGCGCGCATTCGCGCAGCGCTTCCGGTGACGCTGCTGGCAGAGCAGGCGGATTACGAAAAATTTTTGCGCTCCGAGGGTCAACGATTCAATGGCCTCATCACGATTGCACCGATCGGTGCGTCGCGAGACTTGATCATGCAACTGCCCAACCTGAAAGTCATCGCCTGCCGCGGTATTGGAGTTGAAAAAGTCGATCTGCAGACTGCGCGCGAGCGCGGTATCGTGGTCTCCTCTACCCCGGATGTGCTAACCGACTGCGTGGCTGATCTCGGCATGGGCCTCATGATCGATACAGTTCGTGCCATCAGTGCCGCTGATCGTTACGTGCGGGCGGGGCAATGGCCAAACGGGCCTTTTCCACTCGCAACCCGTTTCAGCGGAAAAAAGCTGGGGCTTCTGGGACTAGGAAAAATTGGGCGCGCGATTGCCCAACGGGCCGAGGGCTTTCAGATGCAGATTCGCTATCACAATCGACAGCCGGATCCCCATTGCAGTTATGCCTATGAGGCCTCTGCCGAGTCATTGGCCAGCTGGTGTGATTTTTTGATGGTGGCCGTCTCCGGGGGTCCACATAGCCAACACCTGGTAAACCGGGCGGTACTGGCGGCACTCGGGCCAACGGGGTTTTTGTTTAACGTTTCTCGCGGCTCGGTAATTGATGAGCAAGCACTCGTTGATGCATTGACCGAAAAAACAATTGCCGGCGCTGGGCTTGATGTCTACGCCCAGGAGCCCCAAGTGCCCGAGCAGCTGAAGGCAATGAATAATGTGGTCTTGGCACCTCACATCGGAAGTGGAACACATGAGACCCGTGCGGCCATGGAGGCCCTGGTTCTCGAAAACCTGCAATCTTTTTTCTCTACTGGCAAGTTATTAACTCCTGTCATCTAAACCCCGACCCACGATCTTGTGAACGACTTTAGTTTCATTAATGCATTTCTTTATCTAGACCGTTACCTGCCGGCATTTGCCGCCGAGTGGGGTGTCTGGATCTATGCACTCTTGTTTTTGATTATCTTTGTTGAAACCGGCTTGGTCATCATGCCGTTTTTGCCAGGCGACTCACTTTTATTTGTCGCCGGTGCCGTGGCAGCGGTGGGCGGCATGCAGTTAGAAGTGCTCTGGATACTCCTGACCATCGCCGCGATTACTGGCGATGGGCTCAATTACACAATCGGTCGTCGCGTCGGACCCAGAGTATTTTCCTGGGAACAATCCCGTTGGTTTAACCGGCAGGCCTTTGATCGGACCCACGCTTTTTACGAGCGTTACGGCCCCATGACCATTGTGATCGCACGATTCCTGCCCTTTTTGCGCACCTTTGCGCCATTTGTTGCCGGCATTGCACAGATGAATCCCACAAAGTTTGTCACTTACAACATTGTTGGTGGCGTGCTGTGGGTGTTAAGTCTCACCACCCTGGGCTATTGGGTGGGCGAGATGCCTTGGGTCAAAGCGAATTTTAGCCTGGTGACCTTGGCGATGATCATCATTCCCGGTCTGCCTGCTGTCTGGGTTGCCGGCAAGGCACTCTTAGAAAAACTCAAACGGAGATCGTCGGATGGCCAACCCGAACTTTAAGCTTACCTACTCCACGATGTTTGACCCCCCTGCGGAGTTACACGCACGATTTGACGCTGCAGTAGCGCGAGTTAAATCCGAATGGCTAGGCCGCAATTACGCAATGTGGATAGA
>CAYFPT010000121.1:0-496 GCA_964345065.1 uncultured Bordetella sp. | reverse complement strand
TCCGCCTCAAGTCAGGAAACCTTTGAGACGCGATCGCCGATCAATCAAGACTGGGTCATAGGTCGCTTTCCCAGTGCGACGGCGACGCAGGTGAATCAGGCGGTGGCAAGCGCTCAGCGTGCTGCTGCCGCATGGGCCTCCCTCCACTGGGCTGAGCGACTGCGGCTGCTGCGCAAGGCAGCCGCCCTCATCGAAGAGCGGGTCTATGAGATTTCAGCTGCAGTAGCGATTGAGGTCGGCAAAAATCGCATGGAGTCACTTGGAGAAGTTCAAGAAACAGCCGATCTTATTGTCTGGTATTGCGATCAGATGGAATCAAATCAAGGATTTGACCGCCAACTGCCCAATGACCCCTTAACCGGATTCACGAGTACGAATCGCACCGTGCTTCGGCCCTATGGCGTCTGGGCGGTGATTGCACCGTTTAACTTTCCGTTTGCGCTTGCAGGCGGCCCGATTGGCGCCGCACTGGTTGCCGGAAATACGGTCGTCTTTA
>CAYFPT010000120.1:0-4860 GCA_964345065.1 uncultured Bordetella sp. | reverse complement strand
GCGTACGTGCTTTTTCCCAGGCAGACCGTCAAGACGCTTCGCGGAATCCGAAAGTACTCCACCGTGCGCGCCAGCGCGAATGAATTTGGCGGAATTACGCAGACATCGCCTTTGAAATCCACAAACGAAGCGCTGTCGAAATTCTTCGGATCGACGATCGTACTGTTGATGTTGGTGAAGATCTTAAATTCGTTGGCGCAACGGACATCGTAGCCATAGCTTGATGTGCCATAGGAAACAATTTTTGTTTCGCCCGCATATCGAACCTGCTGCGGCGCGAAGGGCTCGATCATTCCGTGGGACTCCGCCATCCGGCGGATCCAGCGATCACTTTTGATACTCATGATGGGACGAATTGTCCCACAAGCCGCTTAGGTCCCGACGATCTTGATACTCGGGAACTTGGCGCTGTGATCCTCGGAGAGCATGGCCACCCGCGCCCCGACCGTACGGGCAATCTCCCGGTAGGCCGTCGCAATCGGGCCATCCGGCTCGGCCACTACGGTAGGACGGCCGGAATCGGCCTGCTCACGGATTTTAATGTCCAGCGGCAAAGATCCAAGGAACTGAACACCGTATTGTTCGGCCATTCGGGCGCCTCCGCCCTCGCCGAAGATGTGCTCAATATGGCCACATTTGGAACAGACATGCATGGCCATGTTTTCGACGATGCCCAGAATTGGCACCTTCACTTTTTCAAACATGACCAGGCCCTTTTTTGCATCCAGCAACGCAATGTCTTGCGGCGTGGTCACAATCACGGCCCCGGTGACCGGCACCCGCTGCGACAGCGTGAGCTGAATATCTCCCGTGCCCGGCGGCATGTCGACCACCAAGTAGTCCACGTCTTCCCAGGCCGTCTCGGTCAGCAGCTGCTCCATTGCGCTGGAGGCCATCGGGCCGCGCCAGACCATGGGGGTGTCTTCATTGGTCAGCATGCCCATCGAGATGACTTGCACGCCGTAGGCGACCTTGGGCTCGATCTTGTTTTGATCATTGGAATACGCCTGGCCGGCAGCGCCCAGCATCATGGTCTGCGATGGCCCATAAATATCGGCATCCATCATGCCCACCCTCGCCCCCTCAGCCGCGAGGGCGAGCGCCAGATTGGCCGCCGTGGTGCTCTTGCCCACGCCGCCTTTTCCGGAGGCAACCGCAATGATGTTCTTAATTCCTGTCAGCCGCTTCATGGTTGCGGGTATCGCGCGGGCCTTCACCTTGACCGCAATCGACACCTTAACCTTGCCCTGCGGCGCAAGGCCTGCCAGCGCCCGGCCGATGCGGTCCTGCCAGACCGATGCCTCACCCATGGCCGCATACGGCAGGGCGATTGCCACGCAGAGTGCGCCATCCTTGATCTCGACGCTCTCGACCATCTTCGCGCTGACAAGATCCTTGCCGGGGGGTGGGCCGAGCCGGGGGTCAAACACGGTCGAGAGGACCGCGTTCACTGAGTTCAATAAAGAGGGATCCATAGTTCGGGCAGAATACACGGTTGATCAATTAGACGAGCCGCACACGCCCTCGTATCTTCCCCTATTCCCCGCACAATGACCGAGCATTCGCGTCCTTGCCACTCGTCTGCTGACTCCAATCAGCAGCGCAAGATTCTCGTCACCTCCGCCCTGCCCTACGCCAACGGCGCCATTCACCTAGGGCACCTGGTTGAATACATTCAAACCGATATCTGGGTCCGGTTTCAACGCATGCGGGGCCATGCAGTGGTCTATGTCTGCGCCGATGACACCCACGGCACCCCGATCATGCTGCGGGCCGAAAAAGAGGGGCTCAGCCCACAGGCCCTGATTGACCGCGTCTGGCATGAACACACCCGGGATTTCGCGGGCTTTGCGGTCTCATTTGATCAGTACTACAGCACCCACTCTCCCGAAAACAAAGAACTTTCCGAGCAGGTCTATCAGGGGCTCAGCGATGCCGGCTTAATTGAAATCCGGCGCATCGAGCAGATGTACGACCCAACCAAGGAAATGTTTCTTCCGGATCGCTTCATTAAAGGGGATTGCCCAAAGTGCGGCGCCCCGGATCAGTACGGCGACTCTTGCGAGGCCTGCGGCGCGACGTATAGCCCTACCGAATTGAAAAACCCGCGATCAGTGGTGTCGGGCAGCACACCGATTCGCAAAGAATCCGATCATCACTTTTTCAAACTCTCCGACCCACGCTGCTTTGCATTTCTGCGGCAATGGGCGATTACCGATGAACGGCTTCAGCCGGAGGCGGCCAACAAACTGAAAGAGTGGCTCGGCGAGTCGGCCACTGACCCGGCAGGCCTGAGTGACTGGGATATCTCACGCGATGCGCCGTACTTTGGTTTTGAGATTCCGGGCGCACCCGGCAAGTATTTCTACGTCTGGCTGGATGCGCCGGTTGGCTACTACGCAAGCCTGAAAAAATACTGCACGGATCACGGCCTCTCGTTTGCATCCTTTACCGCGCCTGAATCCCAAGTCGAGCAATACCATTTCATCGGAAAAGATATTCTTTACTTCCACACGCTCTTTTGGCCCGCCATGCTGAAGTTCTCCGGCTTTCGCACACCGACCAATGTCTTTGCCCATGGCTTTCTCACCGTTGATGGCGCAAAGATGAGCAAATCACGGGGCACCTTCATCACGGCACAGAGCTACCTCGATCAGGCACTAAATCCGGAGTGGCTGCGGTATTACTTCGCCGCAAAGCTCAATGGCAGCATGGAAGATCTGGATTTAAATCTCACGGACTTCATCGCGAAAATCAACAGTGATTTGGTGGGCAAGTACGTCAACATCGCCAGCCGATGTGCCGGATTCATCACCAAACGGTTCGATGGCCAGCTCGATACGCGCGCCTTGGCCGATGCCGCGCATGGCCTGCAGCAGGCGATCATGGCCGCGCAGCCTGAGATTGCGGCCGCCTATGAGCAGCGTGATACTGCCCGCGTCGTGCGCGAAGTGGGTGCGCTCATGGATCTCGTGAATGGCTATGTCGACAGCGAAAAGCCCTGGGAGATTGCCAAGCAATCCATAACCGATGCCGCCCTGCTGCCAAGACTTCACCAGATCTGCAGCCGCGCCCTAAAGGCCTTCGCGCAGCTGACGATTCTTCTAAAGCCCATCCTGCCACTCACCGCCCAACGCATTGAGCAAGAGGTCTTTGGGCTGGCCGGCCCGCTGAACTGGTCGGACCTGGCCGCGCCCCCTATCCGATCGATTCAGGGCTTTTCTCACCTCATGACGCGGGTGGACCGGGAGCGTATCGATGCCCTGATCGCGGCCAACCGCGAGTCGCTCGGTTAAAATCCGGGTCATGCCTCTCTACGAATCTGAAATCACCAAATTCCTGCGCTCCCTGAAAGAGCAGCGGCCCCATCTTGAGGATGCCCAGCAGTCGGGCCGCCGCCTGCTCTGGGATCGGGATCCGCTCGATCTGGACCAGCTCCAGCGGGCGCAAGAAATCCGGGTCAATCAGAAGCCCTACGTGTATCAACCTGATTAACTGCCGCGACCGTGGATCCCGTGACTGACCCCGTCGACCAGGGGACCGAGACCGCTGAAGCGGCTGCCACGCCGGCACTCCAAGAGACTTTTGCGCGGCTTTACGGTGAGCCGCTCACTGAAATTCCGAAGGATCTGTACATCCCGCCGGATGCGCTTGAGGTCATTCTTGAGGCCTTCGAGGGCCCGCTCGATTTGCTGCTGTACCTGATTCGCCGTCAGAACTTCGACATCCTGGACATTCCAATGGCCGAAGTCACCCGCCAGTATCTGAATTACGTGGAAGAAATTCGTTCCCGTAATCTCGAGCTTGCTGCGGAATACCTGCTGATGGCCGCCATGCTGATCGAAATCAAGTCACGCATGCTGCTGCCGGTCCGGCCACGCGATGGCGATCAGGAGCCCGAGGACCCGCGGGCTGAGTTGGTGCGCCGGCTTTTGGAATACGAGCAAATGAAAACGGCTGCCCGGCAAATTGATGCCTTCCCGCAGCTTGGCCGCGATGTGCTGGCCGCCACCATCTTTGTCGATCAGACCATGGCGCCCCGGCTGCCGGACGTCAATGCCGAGGATCTGCGGGCCGCATGGAATGACATCTTGCGCAGAGCCAAGCTTACGGCCCACCATCACATCACGCGCGAGCCGCTCTCGGTGCGTGAACACATGTCGCGGATTCTGAAGTTTTTACAAGGCCGGCCCTTTGTTGAATTCACCGAACTCTTTTTGCAGGAACTGGCCCATGGCGGCGGTATTCCCGTGGTGGTTGTCCACTTTTTAGCCCTCTTAGAGCTTGCCCGCGAAGGCCTAATTGAGGTGACTCAGGCCGAAGCCTACGCACCGATTTACGTGCGACTGGGCTACACGCCCTCTTAAAGCGCCACGCTTTGCCGAGAATGCGTCATCCGGCTGCTGGCGTATGAATCTCTCGCAACACAACACCCTGCGTCTGCCCGCCCGGGCGGACCGCGTGATTCAGATTGATTCAGTACAGGCCCTTCCCGAAATCACTGCTGCCCTGGGTCAGGCCCCACGATGCATTCTGGGCGCCGGCAGCAACGTCGTGCTGCATGCGCCATTGGCCGCTACCGTTTTACTGGCGCGCATCATGGGCCGCCGCATTACTGAAGATGGCCGCCTGACGGCAGGCGCGGGCGAGGACTGGCACGGGCTAGTCATGTGGAGCCTCAGCCAGGGATTTGCCGGACTGGAAAACCTGGCCCTGATTCCGGGAACCACGGGGGCAGCCCCGGTACAAAATATCGGCGCTTACGGCGTTGAGCTGAGTGACCGCATCACAGCCGTCACCGCATGGGACTTTCAAGACAAAAAACTGGTGCGCTTAGGCGCCCGCGACTGTAGTTTTTCT
>CAYFPT010000119.1:0-4962 GCA_964345065.1 uncultured Bordetella sp. | reverse complement strand
ATCATGTGCAGAAATTACAACGCAGGAACTCTTCCACATGAGCCAATTAAAAAATATCTTAATTTTCGGCGGGATCGGCGGGATCGGCGGTGCCCTCGCTGATTTATTGGCGGCCCAAGGCCATCATGTTTTTGTCACGACTTCAAAGTCCGAAAAAATTCACCAAAGCACCCTCCCCCAAGATCGAGTTCTCACTGCGGATGTTCGGGATCATCAGAGCATTCGAGATGCCGTCGCCGTGGCCGGCGCGCGAGGCCTTCATGGAATGGCTTACTGCGTTGGCACCATTGATATCAAACCGCTTGCCCGAACTACCGCAGAGGACTTGCGCACTAGCCTTGAGATCAACACGATCGGGGCATTTATCGCGATTCAGGCCGCAGCGCCAATGCTTGCCCAGCACCAGGGTGCGATTGTTTTATTTTCTTCAGTCGCTGCATCGCGTGGGTTTTCAAATCACAGCGCGATCGGCACTGCAAAAGCAGCGGTTGAAGGCTTGACGCGCTCCATTGCCGCCGAGCTCGCGCCAAAGGTGCGTGTGAATGCGATTGCGCCAAGCCTTACCGACACACCGCTTGCCGAGTCCATGACAAAAAACCCAAAAATGGCGGAGACAATTGGTGCCTTGCATCCCCTGCCACGGCTGGGCCATGCTACGGAAATGGCCAAGGCGGCCGCGTTTCTCTTATCGGAGGATTCGGCCTGGATAACAGGCGAGATCCTGCATATTGATGGTGGACGATCGAACGTTGAGAAAAATCGCTAGGCAGTGCGATCCAGGTATTGTGAGATCTCAATCAAATTCAGATCCGGATCACGGACATAGACCGATAGAATTTTTCCAGTAGCGCCGGTGCGCTGCACGGGGCCCTCAAGAATTGGCCAGCCGAATTGTTTTAAGCGCTGCGCTACATCCTCAAGCGGAATCGACGCAATAAAGCAGAGATCCTGACTGCCGGGAACTGGCAGATGGGCCTTGGGCTCAAATTCCTTGCCGCGAATATGCAGGTTGATCTTTTGATTTCCAAACCGAAACGCCTTGCGCTCAACCGGCGGTGTTCCGCCGATAAATGTTTCGAGCTGCATTCCCAATACTTCACAATAAAAATGCAGGGTCTTTTGTTCATCTGTCGCCGTCAGGACCAGATGATCTAAATGATCGATCATGGTGTTGTTCTCCAATCTGGCCGACGGCGCAACACTGTGATGATCGGGTTCTTCACCATCGGATCGATCTCCTGAATCAACAGAGTGTGGCAGTCGCCTCAGCCGCGATCTGCCCATCGGGTGTTGCAGCCCACAGCTTTACCTGGTTACCCGGCTGTGATGCGCCATGCAGTTCAAAGGGTGCGATATCAAATAAGGGCTGAAGTGCCTTAAAGCGAAACGCCTGCACCTGTGCATCTGGCCGATTGCGGCGTAACAGATCGATGAGCAGCGTGGCGAGTAAAGGCCCGTGCACAATCAGGCCGGGATAGCCTTCGACATTCATTGCATAGGACCGGTCAATATGAATACGATGGCCATTAAACGTGAGGGCCGAATAGCGAAATAGCAAAACGCTATCGGGAACTATTTTGCGATGCCAATCGCTGTGCTGGGGTGCCGGCTGAGTTGCAGGAAGTGCATCCGTAGCTGACGGCATCTCACGATAGACAATGTCATGCCACTCGCGAAGCGCAAGTCCGGCTGCGGTGTTAATTTCATGCCGAACAACAACAAAAACCAATGGCCCTGTCTTGCCTGATTTCACACGCACATCCTCGATCAGTGAAATCCGCGTCACGGCATCACCAACCCGCAGCGGATTGATGAACTCAAAGCGACTGCCCGCCCACATCCGCCGCGGCAGAGGCACGGGAGGCAAAAACCCGCCGCGTCGGGCATGGCCATCCGGGCCAATCTCGGCCTGCTGATGTGCCGGCAGAAAATAAAGCCAGTGCCAAAGGGGTGGGATCGGATCCCCAAGCGCCGGGGCGGGATCGTGCCGATCCAGGGTCGCGGAAAGCGCCTTTAATGGCGCGATCGTGACCTGATCATGGGTGACCTCGGTCTTGCCAATCCAGCCACTTAGCGCGTCAGCATCAGGGGTTTGCATTGCACAGCAGTCCATCATTCGAGATTGCACTCGGGCCGAATTCGCATCGAATATCCCAAAAAAGAGGGCTTATTAGGGTTGTCATCAGGGGCTGAAAAGGGATCTCTTGACTAGGATTCTGATGATAAGTTTTTTTGGATACTTTCAGGAGTCAAAAATGAACCCCACCCGTCGATTTCTCACCGGAATCATCGCCGCCTCGGCGCTGCTTGCCGCTGCGGCAGTTCAGGCCCAGGGCTATCCCAATCGGCCCATCGCACTGGTGGTGCCCTTCGCGGCAGGGGGTCCGACTGATGTGGTGGCCCGCATGCTGGCGGTCCCGCTTGGCAAATCGTTGGGGACCACGGTCATTGTTGAGAATACGCTGGGTGCGGGCGGAACGATCGCTGCAAACCGTGTCGCGCGGGCCAACCCTGATGGCTACACCATCTTCATTCACCACATGGGTATGTCGACCGCGCCTGCGTTATATCGCAAGCTGCCCTTCGATCCCTTAAAAGACTTTGAATACATCGGGCAGGTACTCGATGTGCCGATGACCCTGCTGGCCCGTAAGGACTTTCCACCTAACAATTTAAAAGAGCTCGTCACTTATCTACGTGCAAACCGAGAGAAAGTAATGCTTGCCAATGCTGGGCTTGGGGCGGTCTCCCATCTGTGCGGGATGCTATTTCAAAGCACGATCGGTATTGAACTAACGACCGTTCCCTATAAAGGAACAGGCCCCGCCATGACGGACTTAATTGGCGGGCAGGTGGATGTGCTCTGCGATCAGACCACGCAAACGGTGCCGATCATCAAAGACAATCGGGTCAAGGTCTACGGTGTCACCACAACGAAGCGACTGGCAGGACTATCAAATATCCCCACCCTTGATGAGCAGGGAATGAAAGGCTTTGAAGTCAAAGTCTGGCATGGCCTGTACGCCCCGAAAAATACTCCGAAAGACGCGCTGGATAAGCTCAACAAGGCGCTGCGCGATGCACTAAATGACCCTGTCATTCGCCAGCGTATGGCGGAACTCAGCTCGGACATCCCCCCGATGGACAAGGTCACGCCCGAGGGCCTGCGCACGCACCTCGAGGCTGAGATTGCGAAATGGGGCCCTGTCATTCGTAAAGCGGGCGTTTATGCCGACTAATGGCATTTGGAATTAATCACGATCAGCGGGGTCTGGCGCACGCATGTTTGGCGCTTGCCCTGCTGGTGGCCGCTTTGCCGCTAATGGCCGTAGAGGAACCACCGTTTCAGACGCTCATTAATGAGCCGCCATTTGAGCATCGCCGCTATTTGGGCTTCGTTGTAGCGGAGACCACGCTAGAAGGAAGCTTTGATGCGGCCAGCCGGGCCGGTTTTCGGCGGGTCGCGGGCTACATCTTTGGCGATAACACTGTGCAAAGCGGGGGCAGCAAGAAAATTGCGATGACCGCACCGGTTACGGTAGAGCCCAGAGAAGGCGGCTGGCGGCTGCATTTTGTGATGCCGAGCACGGAACAACTCGAGTCGCTTCCGCGGCCAAATAATTCAGAGGTCAGCCTTCGGCGTATCGGTGAGCATGACGTTGTCGCGATTCAATTCAGTGGCTGGACGACCGAATCGGCAATCGCAGAGGCGACCGAAAGGCTCAAATCCTGGGCGCAGACAAAGCAATTACAAATTGTGGGGCCCCCACAAGTCGCCCGTTACAACGATCCTTTCACCCTGCCCTGGCGGCGCCGCAACGAAATTCTGATTGAAGTCGCGAGATAGACTTCCTATCGCGACATCAGCCGACGGGATAGGTAAGACAGGCCGTCAACGAGCACTACCAAAATGACCATGGCGATCAAAATGCTGCTGGTTTCCTGCATCTGAAAAAGCCCCATGTGAAAAGTGAGCATCTGGCCCAGTCCGCCACCGCCGACCACGCCAAGCACCGCCGCAGCACGGATATTATTTTCCCAGCGATACAGCGTATAAGAAAGCAGCTGCGGCAATACGGTGGGCAGTGTTGCGTATAAAAAGATTCTGCCTTCGGCAACGCCCTGAGTCCGCAATGCGTATGCCGCAACCTGCGGCGCATTTTCAATCGACTCGGAAAACAATCGGCCCAAAACACCCGTTGTATGAAGGGCAAGCGCAAGCGTTCCTGCAAACGGCCCAAGGCCGGCAGAGATCAGAATCAAGGCGGCCCATACCAGCTCCGGAATTGAACGCAGGGCATTGAGCACCAGGCGGGTGATCCACCGCCAGCGCGCGGGATCATCGCGATGACTTTTACTTGCGGGAACCGCCAGCATCAGTCCGAACACCGCTGCCAGCAGCGTACCTAAGGCGGACATCGCGAGTGTTTCGATGCTGGCGATAGCAAGCTTTGTGAGAAATTGAGGGTCAATATTTGGCGAAAGCAATTCCGCAAAGAATCGGCCCATGCGCTTGACACTATCCATCGAAAAAAGTCGGCCGAGCTGCAGATCCAGTGACCAAAAACTGGCCACCACCAGCACCGCTAGGCCAACGGTCACCCAGCAGACCGAGCAATCCCAGCGCAGCCATGGATTGGGCCGAGCATCGGGCCTCATTGAATCACCCGCCTGAGCCAGGCGCTCAGCAGATCGGCCAAGCCCACCAGCACCATGAAGACCAGCAAAATGGTTGCGACTTCACCGCCATTAAACATTTTCATGGAGGCGTCCATCTGCTGGCCCAATCCGCCTGCGCCCACAAAGCCCAAGACTGCAGAGGATCGAATCGCACATTCCCATCGATAGACCGTATAGCTGGTAAGTTCAGTGGCATTTTGCGGCAGTAGTCCAAAGAAAAATGCCTGTAACCGGCCACTGCCGTTTCTCAGCAATGTGTTGGTGGCATGGGCGTCGCCACTT
>CAYFPT010000118.1:2089-5095 GCA_964345065.1 uncultured Bordetella sp. | reverse complement strand
GTTTTATTGCAAATGATTGCCTGAAAGGGCTGCATGGGGGCCTCCGGGATTGGGCTAGAGTTTTCCAGTGATCTTGTAAACAAAGAGTCCAACAAGCTCTCTTAATGCGAGATTCCACTGCCTGGCGCCATCGGTCCAGGAATAGTGGAGCCAGTCGATTTCTCCCGAGGTACGGTAGTCAACGGGATAAAAAGTGATTTTTTGCTCACCAAAGACGGCGGAGAAGGTTTTTGAAGCCCGCGGCATCTGCAAGGCAGCGGTGATCACAAGCGGCCGGCTGAGGTTATTTTCTTTGAGTACTTTTTTCGAGAAGACCGCATTTTCATAGGTGTTGCGCGAATCGTTTTCAAAAATCAGCCGCGATTTGGCAACGCCTTGCTCATCAAAAAACCGGGTCGCTACATCACTTTCGGTGAGGCCCTTGTGAAACAACATACCACTGCCGCCGGTATGCACGATTTTCAGATCAGCGGATTTGCGTGAGAACTCGACTGCCTTCGTGAGCCGCTCGGCGCTCTCTAGTAGGCTCGCCTCATCTCGCAAAAGCGGCACCAGGCCATAGCCTGTGCCGCCACCCAACACAATGATGCAGTCGAAAGCTTTTAAATCCAGACTCTCGGGCCGGGCAACAATATTTTCAAATTCAGTCAGGATGGCCGTGGCCAGGGGAACATAGCCCACCAATAGCCAGCCGCCAATGACACCCGCCCCAAAGAGCTTTGCCAGTCGGCGTCGATTGAAAAAGAAAAACACAACACTCGCGATGCTCAGAAGGCCGAGGACATTGACGGGATGCAGTAAAAAATCAAGGGTTTTGGAGAGGGCAAAAAACATAGTCGACGTGTTTTAAAAGGGGCAATTTTCAGCGTTGAAAGTCTAGCACCTCAGTCTGGGTTTTCCAGGTGCCGCAGGGCCTGTGCCTGGATTGCCTTGCGGTCAGGCGCCGATAGCCGGCCGAGATTTCTGACCTGCATGACCATGCGCGGATTTTTCGCTAGCAGCGCCTCATGGCGCATTAGAAAATCCCAGTACAGCGTGGTCATGGGGCAGGCGTCCTTGCCGGTCGAGGCGGCCGGATTAAATCGGCAGTGCTTACAGTAATTGCTCATGCGATCGATGTATTTGCCGCTTGCCGCATAGGGCTTACTGGCCATCACACCACCGTCGGCATATTGGCTCATGCCCAGCACATTGGGCAGCTCTACCCATTCCACGGCATCGACATACACACTGAGATACCACTCGTGGACCGCCTTGGGATGGATTCCCGCAAGCAGGGTGTAAAGCCCTGTGACCATGAGCCTTTGAATATGATGGGCGTAGCCGGTGTTCAGCGTCTGTTGTATCGACTCCCGCAGGCAGGTCATCTCGGTGTTGCCTGTCCAGAAAAAATCAGGCAGGGGCCGACTGGCGGCAAGTGCATTGCGATCCAAATAATCTGGCATATGCATCCAGTAGATGCCCCGAACATATTCCCGCCAACCGAGAATCTGACGGATAAATCCCTCGACTGCGGCCAAGGGCGCCGATCCTTTTTTGTAGGCCTGCTCGGCGGCGGCGACCACCTCTTGGGCGGTCAGCAGCTTTAAATTCAGGGCACTTGCAAGATGTGCGTGATACAGCCAGGGCTCACCCGTCCACATGGCATCCTGGTAGCTGCCAAAAAGCGCAAGCCGATGTTTAATGAAATCATCGAGTGCCTGCAGCGCCTCTTGGCGATTGACCGGCCAGCCAAAGCCATCAGCGGAAGCGCTAACCGATCCGGGATGATCGCGAAAGGCCGTGTTGACCAATTGAATCACTCCGGAAGTGATCGCATCGGGCTTAAAGCGCAATGGCTTGGGCACTACGCCGGGCCCTTCTTTGCCAAATGCCGCGCGATTTTCTTGATCAAAGTTCCATTGGCCGCCAGCGGGCTGATTGCCTTGCATCAGAATGCCGGTTTTCTCGCGCAGCGCTCGATACCAGTATTCAAGCCGAAGCTGCTTGCGGCCCCGGGCATGTGCGGCAAAGTCACGCACTGTGGAAAAGAAGTGTCGGTCTTCCCGAATTTCGAGCACAAGATTGCACGATGCGGCAGTCGTCTGAAGGCTTTTGAGTACCCGCCAGTCTCCTGGCGCAGTCATCATCAGCCGCTGGGGCTGATGATTTTGAATCGCACGCGCGAGCTCGGTGGCCAATGATCCGGTGTTTTTTGGATCATCAAGTTGGGTGTAATCAACTGGAATTTTTTTATCCTGCAGCGCTTTTGCAAAGTGTCGCATCGCCGAAAGAAAGAGGGCGATGCGTTGTTTGGATGATGGAACATGAGTGGATTCTTCTTTGACTTCGGCCATCCAGATGCAGTCTTTTTTGGGATCAAAGCCATCGAGTCCGGCGGCATCGTGATCCAGCTGATCGCCCAGAATTACCACAAGATGTCGGACAGGACCGCGGATCATCCGATCCATCCATCTTGATCGATGATGCTGCGAACGGCAGTGAGCTGGAGTATGCCGGGCCCGAATGATCCGCCCACGGGATTTGAAATATCGAGATAGAAAAACTCGGTGGGTTCAGCGATTCGATCGCCAATGATTTCCACCGCGATGACGGCCTGCTGCTCATTGGGGTAGAGATTGAGCCTGCCGCGGGTGGCGATGTAATCACTGCCAGCCAACGCCGTGCCGTCACGGGTCGTGTAGTCCACGCTGACGATGGCATCGGCCTGCTGCCGAGTGCCTGTGAATTGCAATAAGAAATACGCCAGACTCGTTGCCTCATTGCCCTCGTTGATGGTTTTCTGAACCTGGTCTGGGCGGCTGGGCGCATCAAGATAATTTGCACGAAGATTCTGATCGATCCACTGCTGATAGGCGCTGATGCGCTGCCAGGCACCGATTTCACCAAAACTGCTGTTCATAAGAACCGTATCAATGTCGGGCCGGATGGCGCCCTTATGAAGGCTCGTGGTGTAGCTGGCCACGCCTGCAATCTGCTGGCCAATCAATGCCGGCCCGCCGCTAT
>CAYFPT010000118.1:0-2079 GCA_964345065.1 uncultured Bordetella sp. | reverse complement strand
AAAATCAGCCATTAACTGCTTTCCGGCGACAGGGGTCCATGACATGCTGCTGCCAAGTTCTGCTTTCAGTGCGGCCGCATCGGCATCAAATTGATTCTCTGCTTTTAAACGAACCGGTGGGCTTGAGTCAGTACTGGTGATGCCGGTCTGTCCGGTGCCTGTTTTTCCAAACCCGACCAAGGTGAAGGCACGGCCAACCTCGTTGCTGTCGCGATAAAGGCCATAACGATCGGCAGCGGTAGGCGCAGGGGTGCTCAGCCATACCAAGGCAAGATCGTGATTGCTTTGCATGTCATAACTAGAGTGGGTGAGGATTCTGGATGAACTTAAGGATTGCGTGCCGCTGCGGGTCTCGAAGTTGATCGTGGCTGTGCTTAAGCGGCCTTCGAATAAGTGCGCAGCGGTGAGCACGGCTCGGCCATCGAACAGCAGCGTGCCCGAGGCCGATTGGCCGTTGTAGGTGATACGAACCACACCATCGAATCCTTCACCGGGAGTTGTGCGATAGCGACTATCGAGGGTGTAGGCGTTGGTGGTGACCATATGATGGTGGAGCCGGCGGGAATCGAACCCGCGTCCGCAAGTCTTCCAAAGACAGTTCTACATACGTAGTCGATTTATTTCATTTAACCGAGCTGCTTAGCCAACCGACAGGCCGGCAACTGGCGATCCGCTTATTTTAGGCATCGGACCCACGGCTTATCCGATGACGATCTGATGTGCATGACACTGCTGCGGGTTGCCCCGCCCGGCCCATCAGAGAGCCGGTGCAGCGCTCGCTAGCACTTAGGCTGCGAGAGCAAAACGTTCGTCGTTTGCGTTTGTTTTTTTCCGAATGGATTTACGAGGAAATCGGTCCTCGGTATGCCCTGCGCTTCTTCACTACCCACGTCGAAACCGGGTCGGCCCCAATTTCTACTTTTTACGACCCGGCGACGACTCCGGATCCACAACTAGGACGCGAAGTATGCGGGCAAAGTTCCCCCGAAGGCAACAATTTGGCCCCGCTGATGTTGTTTCAGCGAGAACCGGCGGGCCAGAGAAAGCGCGAGAGGTCGCCGGCCTGCTGAATGAGCGCATCGGCGCCCCACTGATGCGGCAGCGGCTCTTGGACATGGTGGCCAAAGTCGCAGCCAATGGTCCAGGCACCGGCAGCAAATCCCGATTCGATATCTCGCAGATCATCGCCCACGTAGACCACAGCCGCGGGGGGAAGCCCCAGGCGCTCAATCGCGTGGGCCACGGGCGCCGGGTGGGGCTTGGGATGTGGGGTGGTATCGCCACTCACCACAATGGCACAGCGGTCATACAGGTTGATGTCTCGCAAAAGCGGCTCGGTAAAGCGTGCAATCTTATTGGTCACGATGCCCCAGGCGATGCCTGCAGCCTCCAGGTGATCAACGACTTGATCCATGCCGGGCCACCAGGTGGTCTGGCGCGACAGGCACTGGGCATAGACCTCCATGAAGGCGGTGCGGGCGGGCTCGAATTCGGGGTGATCTGAGGTGATGCCGAGGCCCCGGGTGATCATGCCGCGGGCGCCTTGAGAGATCCAGGGCCGAAGCGAATCGACCGGCATAGGCGCCAAGCCGCGCTGCCCGCGAATGACGTTGGCCGCATGGGCAAGATCGGGCGCAGAATCTAAAAGAGTGCCATCCAAATCAAACAGCATGGCCCGCTGTGAGTGGCTGGACCAGCGTTCAAGCCAATGGGAGCGGGCGGTGGGCATCAGGGCTTTCGGTAGGCCATCATGTAGTTCACGCTGGTGTCCCGTGTCAGGGCGTAGACCTGCGTGATTGGGTTGTATCCCAGGCCCAGCATGGTGGTGAGTGTGAGCCCCGCATCGCGGGCCGCATCGGCAAGCTCCGAGGGCTTGATGAACTTTGCGTACTCATGCGTGCCTTTGGGCAAAAGCCGCAGCACATACTCCGCTCCGATAATGGCAAACAAAAAACTCTTCGGATTGCGGTTGATCGTGGAGAAAAACACCCAGCCGCCGGGTTTGGCAATCTGGCTGCAGGCAGCAATGGTGGCTGCGGGATCGGGCACGTGCTCGAGCATCTCTATGCAGGTCACCAC
>CAYFPT010000117.1:0-5127 GCA_964345065.1 uncultured Bordetella sp. | reverse complement strand
TCGGCCTCGCAAAGATGGGCATGTCCAAAGCGAGCGGGACTCAATCGGTTGTATTGGACCGTGCGATTGGCTTTTGGGCACTGTCAGCGCTTGCGTTAGCCGCTTCTTGTGCTCAGCTCATCTTGACTGGCCGTCTGTGGGATCAGGCGCCCCAGACGCTGATGGTGATTTATGGGCTTGCGCTTTTTAGCATAAGTTTTTCGCCTGCCTTACTCTGGTGGATGAAAGCAAAATGGGTTCGCGGAATGTTTGTGCCCGCGAGTATCTCGTTAGGGTCACAGCTATTGACCATTGCCGCCTTTTTGTGCTGCCTGACGGCGGTTCGGGCCGAGTTCAGCAGCCTTGCCGTTGCAACACTTTGTGCCGGTATTTTTCTTGGCGCGGTTGTTCCCGCCTCGATTGGCGGCTTTGGCTCACGCGAGGTAGCGAGTGTGATTTTTCTTACAGAAATTGGAATCCAGCCCGAGGCCGCATTCTTGGCCTCGGTCTTATTCGGATTAACGGCCACGGCGCAGGGATTAATTTCCCTGCCGTCGTGGCTTAAGCGTGAGCGTGAAGCGTAGAGCGCTTAGGCAGAAAAACTGGACCCGCAGCCACAGGTCGTGGTGGCGTTCGGATTTTTAATCACGAATTGCGAGCCTTCGAGATCCTCTTTGTAATCGATCTCGGCACCTACTAAGTACTGATAGCTCATGCTGTCGATCAGCAGCATCACGCCATTTTTTTCCATGGTGGTGTCGTCTTCGTTGGTGGCCTCATCAAAGGTAAAGCCATACTGAAAGCCACTGCAGCCACCACCCTGCACGAAGACACGGAGTTTTAACTCCGAGTTACCTTCTTCTTCAATCAAGGCTTTGACTTTGGCGGCGGCCGCATCAGTAAAGATCAATGGCGCCGGCATTGCGAGATCAGTCGGTTCAACAGCAGCATTCATTGCAGCATCCTTTCTCATTCATTTGACTGCCTGCCCCTAGGGCAGAACAGGAAGTTGGGTAAGCCCAGCAGTCTCGGGCAGGCCAAACATGATATTGAGCACCTGCACCGCCTGGCCGGAGGCCCCTTTGACCAAATTATCTTCCACAACGAGGATCACGAGAAGATCCGTATCCGGCGGCCGGTGCACGGCAATCCGCATAAAGTTAGACCCCCGCACGGACCGGGTCTCGGGGTGGGCCCCCGCGGGAAGTACGTCTACAAAGGGCTCGGCGGCGAATCGCTGCTCGTAAAGCCGCTGAAAATCAAAGGCCTGGGCATGGCCCAATACCCTTGCGTAGAGTGTGGAATGAATGCCACGAATCATGGGCATCAGGTGGGGCACAAAGGCAATTTTGAGATCATTCGCACCCTGGGCCTTGCCCGCCAGCGCCGCGATTGCTTTGAGCCCCTGAGTGATTTCTGGCAGATGCCGGTGCCCTGAGACCGAGTAGGCCTTCACGCTGTCTCCGGCCTCGGCAAGCATGATGGGCAGCTCTGCCTTACGGCCCGCCCCACTGACCCCTGACTTGCAGTCGGCAATCAGGCTGGCTGTATCGATTAAGCCGCCATGCTCAAGCACTGGCAAGAGCCCAAGCTGAACGCTGGTCGGGTAGCAGCCGGGCAGTCCGATGAGCCGGGCCGAACGGATGGCCTCACGATTGACCTCCGGCAGCCCGTAGACCGCCTCAGCAAGAAGATCAACGCAGGTATGAGGAGTCTTGTACCAGCGCTCGAACTCGGCCGGATCCTTCAGCCGAAAATCTGCCGCAAGGTCAATGACCTTAACCCCCGCAGATAACAGGGCACGCGCCTGCTCCATTGCAACGCCATGGGGTGTGGCAAAAAAAACTGCATCGCATTTTTCTAATTGAGCGTCTGCTGGATCGGAAAATTTCAGCGATAGCCGCCCGCGCAGCGACGGAAACAAGTCGCAGACTTCGATTCCAGCCTCCTTACGGCTTGTAATCGCAAGGATTTCCACGTGGGGATGCTGGGCCAAGAGCCTGAGCAGCTCCACCCCGGTGTAGCCGGTGCCGCCAACGATTCCAACTCTGATCATGGTGAATTCACTCCAACAAAAAACCCCTCGAAGAATACTCTCGGAGGGGTCTGTTGTGGGCCCAACTGCCGAGCCCAGATGCATTTCGAATCGCGATTAACGCTTGGAGAACTGCTTGCGCTTTCTCGCTTTGTGCAGACCCACCTTCTTTCGCTCCACCTCGCGCGCATCGCGGGTTACCAGGCCTGCTTTCGACAGCGCGGCCTTGAGCGCCTCGTCGTAGTCGATGAGTGCCCGCGTCAGGCCGTGGCGAACTGCGCCGGCCTGGCCGGTCTCACCGCCGCCGTGGACATTGACCATCACATCGAATGTGCTGTTGTGATTGGTCAGCACCAGCGGCTGCATCACCATCATGCGGCCGGTTTCGCGCGAGAAATATTGATCCAGCGATTTGCCGTTGACAAGAAACTTGCCTTTTCCGTTTTTGATAAAGACCCGGGCCACAGAGCTTTTGCGGCGCCCGGTTCCATAGTTGTATTCACCGACCATAATTTTCTTTCTGGGAATTAATGAAGCGCCAGCGGCTTGGGCTGCTGGGCCGTGTGGGGGTGGCTGTCGCCCGCGTAGATCTTTAATTTCTTGATCATGGCGTAGCCCAGCGGGCCCTTCGGCAACATGCCTTTGACCGCGATCTCAAGTGCCCGGCCGGGGAATCGGCCCTGCATCTTGGCAAATGTGGTCTCGGAAATTCCGCCGGGATAGCCCGAATGACGGAAGTATTTTTTGTCGTCAGCCTTATTGCCTGTGACACGGATCTTGTCGGCATTGACCACCACAATAAAGTCACCGGTATCCACGTGGGGGGTGAACTCGGCCTTGTGCTTGCCGCGCAGGCGGTGGGCAATCTCAGCCGCGAGACGGCCCAACACCGCGTTGGTGCCGTCAACAACGAACCAGTCGTGCTGGACTTCGTGAGCTTTTGCAGAAAACGTTTTCATAAACACCACTCATCAACATTCGGCGGGCCCACAAAAAGACGCGGGCCGGCGCTTGGGAAAGCCCTCTAGAATACTGATTTTTAAGGGAAACTTCAAAAAAAGAGCCCCAGGCCGGCTGGCCTGGGGCCGCAATCCACCAAAGGAGGAGGTGGAGGAGACAGCCTTCAAGTTAACCTCTTTTTTGCTGCATTGCAATCTTTTCTGAACATAGGGTCACTAAACTAAAGGTTTTTCATAATATGGAATGCACAATCCGCTGGGCCGGGCCCGAGACCATGAGTTTTATCGCCGAGACGGGCTCTGGGCATAGCTTCGTGATGGATGGGGCGCCCGAGGGCGGGGGCAGAAATCTGGGGCCCAGGCCAATGGAAACGGTATTGGCCGGATCGGCGGCCTGTAATGCCTACGATGTCGTGCTGATTCTGAAAAAAAGTGGGCTAGATGTTCGGGCCTGTGAGGTCGTCACGACATCAGAGCGGGCAGAGACCGACCCCAAGGTCTTCACCAAGATTCATCTGCTATTCCGGATACGCGGCCGCCAGCTCAAAGCGAATCTGGTCGAGCGGGCAATCACGCTATCGCATACCAAGTACTGTTCCGCCACCAAGATGCTGGGGATGACTGCCGAGATCACCCATGGCTACGAATTGATCGAAGACTAAAGAGGGCCCAATCACTACGTGGGTAATTGCTAGGAGTCGCATCAAAAAATTTGCCTAAACTGCGATTCATGGACAGTCAGACACTGCGTTTTTTCAAGAATCATCAGCTCATCACGCTTGAAAATATCCCCCACGATCGCACCCTGCTCGAGCTCATCCGAGAAGACCTTCAGCTCAAAGGCACCAAGGAGGGCTGTGCCGAAGGCGACTGTGGTGCCTGCACTGTCGTAGTGGGCCGACTCGAAAATGGCAGGCCCAGCCTACACGCAATCAACAGCTGCATTCGATTTGCCCACTCGATTCAAGATCAGGTCCTGCTTACCGTAGAGGATCTCAAACAGCCCGACGGATCCCTGCACCCCGCACAGCAGGCGATGGTGGATGCGCATGGCTCTCAGTGCGGTTTTTGCACGCCTGGCTTTGTCATGAGTCTTTTTGCGATGTATGAGCGTTATGCCCGGGCTTCCATTGAGATCAAACGCGAACAGGCTGAGATTGATCTCGCGGGCAACCTCTGCCGCTGCACCGGCTATCGGCCAATCCTTGATGCGGCATGCCATATGCAGCAATACCCCAAGGCCTTACTCAGCCATGAGGCGCTCACCGCAAGCCTATCGCAGGCGGCCAAGTTGCAGCCCAGCGATCCCCCGCCGCCAGAGTCTGAAGGGTTTTATTTTCAGCCTAACCGACTCGACCTCGCGCTGAGCGCTCGGGCATCACACCCGGGAGCATTGATTGTGGGGGGCTCCACGGATGCGGGCCTCTGGGTCACCAAACGGCATGATCACTATCCCAAGATCATCGACGTATCGCGTGTTCATGAGCTTCTTGATGTCACAGAAAGCACGACTGAAATCTCGATTGGCGCAGCCGTGCCCCTAAGCCGGGCGTTTGAATGTTTGGCGCGGCATTTTCCGAGAACGAAAGATTATCTGAATCGCTACGCCGGCCTGCCGATTCGCGAGTCCGCCACCCTGGGTGGAAATATTGCCACCGGCTCGCCGATCGGCGATTCGATGCCACTCTTGATCGCGCTTAATGCAACGGTGTCGCTACAGTCAGTCAGGGGGAAGCGGCAATGTGCGATCGAAGCCTTCTACACCGGCTACCGCAAGAATTTACTCGCCGCCGATGAGCTGATCACTGAGATCCGCATTCCACTTGATGAGAATACATTTGTCGTGGCGTACAAGCTTTCAAAGCGCAGAGACGATGACATCTCGATTGTGACGCTGGCGCTTGCGATGCATCTGAATGATGGAATTGTTACTGCCATTCGCATTGGCGTGGGTGGCATGGCCGAGCGCCCGATGCGGGCAGTCGCTGCTGAGCAACAACTGCTGGGCCAGAGTCTCTCTTCCGCCACGATTAATCAAGCAGCAGACTGCATTGAAAAAGAATTTAAGCCAATTTCAGATATGCGGGCCTCGGCAGCCTATCGCTCGAAGACAATCGGCCAGCTGTTGCGCCGGGTTTGGTTGGATTGGAACGC
>CAYFPT010000116.1:0-5139 GCA_964345065.1 uncultured Bordetella sp. | reverse complement strand
ACGAGGCAATGGCCCATATCGATCAGCATGGCTCCCGGCATACGGATGCCATCGTTACAGAAAATCACTCCAGGGCCATGCGGTTTTTACGCGAGGTGGACTCAGCCTCCGTGATGGTGAATGCCTCAACACGCTTTGCGGATGGGTTTGAATTTGGGCTGGGCGCAGAGATTGGCATTAGCAACGATAAAATCCACGCCCGCGGCCCAGTGGGGCTTGAGGGGCTGACCACCTATAAATGGGTGGTGCTGGGCTCAGGCCAGATCCGTAACTAAAACACATAACCGCAAGGAGCGCCTCCCGCTATGGCATACCTGGTGCTAAAGGCTTTACATGTTGTATTTGTGATCAGCTGGTTCGCAGGGCTTTTCTACCTGCCTCGCATTTTCGTAAATCTGGCCATGGTGCCCAATGAGCCTGCCCATCAGCTTGAAAATGATCGTCTGCTGCTGATGGCCAACAAGCTATTTCGATTCATGACCCCGCTGGGTGTTTTGGCGGTGGTCTTGGGTGTGTGGCTCTGGGTTGGCTATGAGGTCGGTGTGGGCAAGGGCTGGATGCACGCCAAGGCTGTGCTGGTGCTGGTGCTGATTGGTTATCACATCTCGTGCCGCAATCGGCTTGAAGAGTTTAACCGCGGCGAACGGCGACACAGCCATGTCTGGTATCGCTGGTATAACGAAGTCCCTGTGCTGCTGCTGGTTGCGATCATTGCGCTCGTAATCATCAAGCCCTTCTAAGTGTCGCAGGATGCGCTCGCCGGCTTTGCCGTCTGCCCCAGTGGATTGGAAGATGCCCTGGTGCAGGAGCTCACGGCCATGCCGGGCTTTGTTTCAGTATCAAAGGGCCGTGGCGGTGCAGGCTTTAGCGCATCAGCGCAGGCGATTGCCCGCGCCAATATCTGGGCCCGGATTCCGACACGGCTTTTGGTCTGCGCAGGCCAGGGGCGATTTCAGAGTCCGGAAGACATCCGAAATATCGCGACTAAAATTCTTTGGGAGCAGTGGTTCACGTTTCGCCAGACCTTACGCATTGATCTTGCGGTAGGCAGAGAGCCCAGGCTAGAAAAGCCCCTTGCCAGAAATTTCGCAACGCTGCTGATCAAAGATGGCATCTGCGATCGCTTTCGCGTGGCCCGCGGTGAGCGGCCATCAATTGACACGACACACCCCGATATCCGAGTCTGGGCGTTTATTGATCAAAATGAGCTCACGCTGTATCTCGACACCTCCGGCGAGCCGCTTTTTAAACGCGGCTGGCGGCAATCCAAAGGCGAGGCGCCGCTACGAGAAAACCTTGCGGCAGCGCTGATCGCGCTGACCGACTGGGATCATCAATTAGCAGTGATGGATCCTTTTTGTGGCAGCGGAACGCTGCTGATTGAAGCGATGCAGCGCGCACTCCGACTGCCGCCCGGCTATTTGCCCCAGAGCCCACGGGAGTTTGCTGCCGAACACTTTCATGCCCAATCGCCCATGGGCCAAGTGAACTGGCGGGCCCTGCGGGCAGAGGCCAAAGATGCGATTGACCGGGCAATCAAGTCTCTTGGCATGCAGTCGGCGAGCGCTGATGGAAGCCAGTTACCAAAAATGCAGGGCAGCGATATCGATCTAAAGATGGTGGAAGTCGCCAAGCAAAACGCCAAGCGGGCCCTGCCTGCGCTCGCTGCAGATAGCATTCAGTGGCAAGTAACCCCATTTGAGGCGACAAGCCCCATTGCCCCACAGGGGCTACTCATCACCAACCCGCCCTATGGCAAGCGGCTTGAGCAGCCAGGCGAAGCTGCGGCTTTTGAGCGCAGCCTGGGCGAGACGCTTAAGAAAAACTTCGCGGGCTGGCAGGCCTGGATACTTTCCGACAATCTAAAGCTGGATTCCGGCATGCGGCTTAAAGCAAGCCGCCGGGCTCCGGTATTTAATGGCGATATCGAGTGCCGCTGGATGCGTTTTGATATGGTGGCGGGATCGAACCGCGAGCGCAGCGCTGATTTTTCATCATGATCCAAAACCCAGAACCGAATGCCTTTACTGAGCGGATCGATGCGCTAAGAATGCGGATCGATGCTGCCTGCAAACAATACGGAAAAAATCCTCAGCAAATCAAGATTCTTGCGGTCAGCAAAACCTTTCCAGCAGCAGCGGTAAAAGAGGCGCTCGCCGCGGGCCTGGGGGCATTTGGAGAAAACTATGTCCAGGAGGGCGTAGAGAAAATTCAGCAGCTCATCGCCCATCGGCATGCAATCGAGTGGCACTTCATCGGCCCCCTTCAAAGCAATAAAACCAAGGAAGTCGCCGAACATTTTGATTGGATGCACTCGGTGGATCGCGAGAAAATCGCACGGCGGCTATCTGAGCAGCGCCCGCCGGGCGCAAGGCCGCTTCAAGTCTGTGTGCAGGTCAATGTCAGCGGCGAGGCCTCAAAAAGCGGTGTATCGCCGAAAGACGCCATGCCGCTTGTGTTGGCGATTACCGAGATGCCTCACCTGCGACTGCGGGGACTGATGGCGATTCCTGAACCCACAGAAGATGAGCAAGTGCAGCGCAGTCGATTCAGGGAACTGACAAGACTCTTTCAAGAGATCCGCGCAAGGCTACCCTTAGCCCAGCAGGCCCACTTCGATACGCTTTCGATGGGAATGTCGGCCGACCTGGAGGCCGCGATCGCGGAGTCCCTGCCGCAGGCAAGCACCATGGTGCGGGTCGGGACTGCGCTTTTTGGTGCCCGGCCGGCCAGGTAAAGCCGATGCAAAAAACAAAAAGCCCACCGAAAGGTGGGCTTCTTCACACGACAACCGGGCGCTAAGAGTTAGCGCATGGCAATCGATTTCACTGCAGCCGCCAGGCGGCTCTTATGCCGAGAGGCCTTATTCTTGTGAACAATTTTCTTATCGGCAATGCGATCAATGGTGCTGGTAGCAGACCGCAGGGCCTCAGCGGCTGCCTTGGCGTCGCCCGTGGCAACGGCCTTACGGACCGACTTCACGGCAGTACGATATTCCGAGCGAAGCCCGGCATTTAAAAGTCGCCGAGCAGCCGCTTGTCGGGCGCTCTTGCGGGCGGAGGCGGAATTGGCCATGTCGTTGAAATTCCTTATGTTTTTCGGGAAAAGCCCTAAACTATAGCGCCGAACATGAATCTTCTCAAGACCGCCGCAGCCATCAGCGGGCTGACCCTCATATCCCGCATTACGGGATTGATTCGGGAAACCCTCACCGCTGCCATCTTCGGGGCGGGCAGCCAGACCGACGCCTTTTTTGTGGCCTTTCGGCTGCCCAATTTACTGCGGCGGCTTTTTGCCGAGGGCGCCTTCTCGCAGGCCTTTGTGCCGGTCCTGGCCAAGATGAGGGCCGAGCAGGGTGAGGCGCCGGCCCTGAGGCTAGCCCAGCGATGCGCAGTGCTTCTTACCGCCATCCTGGCCCTGGTCTGCCTGGTGGCCATCATCGGTGCCCCAGTGCTGGTCTGGATGATGTCAGGCGGATTTGGCGGCGATGCTGAGACCTTTGAGCTCTCGGTCATGCTCACCCGCTGGATGTTTCCCTACATCCTGATGATCTCTCTGGTGGCGCTCGCCTCCGGGGTGCTCAATACCTGGTCGCAATTCAAAGCGCCCGCCTTCGCGCCGGTGCTTTTAAACCTCTGCTTCATCGGCTCAGCCGTGCTGCTCTCACCCCACCTGGAAGAGCCGATCTGGGCATTGGCCATCGCAGTGATTGCAGGTGGCGTTGCGCAGCTCGCGTTAATGGTAGTGGCGCTACGCGCCACACTTCGCGGACATGCATCGCAGGACTCTTCGCATGCAAATCAAGACTCCGAAACGAGCCGCTGGTCCCTGCGCGCCGCATGGCGCGACCCCTCGGTGCGGCGGGTGCTTACCTTAATGCTGCCCGCCACACTCGCGGTATCCGTGGCCCAGATCAGCCTCATCATCAACACCCACATTGCCGCGCGACTCGAAACAGGAAGTGTCTCTTGGCTTTCTTTTGCCGACCGCCTTATGGAGTTTCCAACAGCGCTTCTGGGGGTTGCATTGGGCACGGTGCTGCTGCCAAGTCTGACCCGGGCCAACAGTGAGGGCAACACACAGGAAATGAATCGGCTGATTGACTGGGGCTTGCGGCTGGTGATGGTACTGGCCGCGCCTGCCGCAGTCGGGCTTGCGGTACTCGCCATACCGCTCACCGCCGTGCTCTTTCATTACGGGCAGTTTGATCATCAGGATCTGGCCATGACGGCGCAGGCGATGGTGGGCTATGCGGTGGGGCTGATCGGCCTCATCGCCATTAAAGTACTTGCGCCCGGTTTTTATGCCCAACAAAACATCAAGACCCCGGTGCGAATTGCAATTGTTGCGCTGGTGCTCACGCAGTTATTGAATATCGTGTTGGTTCCCGTGTTTGCCCATGCGGGCCTTGCCCTGGCGACGAGCATCGCTGCCTGTGCCAATGCCGGGCTGCTCTACTGGGGCCTGCGGCGCAAGAACATCTATGCGCCCCAGCCGGGCTGGCCGGGCTTCATTATGAAAATCGCAGTCAGCGCAGCCCTGATGGGACTGGTGATTGGTGCTGTAGCGCTTGAGCTCGACTGGTCGGGCCTATCGCATGCGCCACTGATGCGTGCTGTCTGGCTGGGGGTCATTCTTTTACTTGCCGCCATCGTATATTTCACGATGCTCAGAATTTTCGGTGTGCGCTGGGCCCAGTTTCTGAAAAAGGATAAAGCATGAATCTCTGTTTTTTGGGTGGCGGCAATATGGCCACTGCGCTCATTGGCGGGCTTTTGGAAAGCAGCGGCACGATTCAGCGCATCCACATCATCGAGCCTGAGTCCGACACACGCCGCCAACTTCTTGAGAAATTTCAGCAGGCCGCACAGCAGCGAAAAATTGAGCTCAGCACTGACCACCAAGACTGTCCGAAAGCACTCATTGATAACGCGGCCACCACCTGGGTCGTGCTGGCAGTGAAACCCCAGCAGATGCAGCAGGCCTGCGTCGACGCCGCGGAATCGCTTAGGCAGCTTCTTTCAAAGGCGCGGCTGCTTTCGGTAGCGGCAGGCGTATCGACTGGCGCCATCAAAAACTGGTGTGACAACAGTCAAATCATTCGGGCCATGCCCAATACGCCTGCCCTGGTAAATCGCG
>CAYFPT010000115.1:0-5167 GCA_964345065.1 uncultured Bordetella sp. | reverse complement strand
CTTAATCACCCTCTTGCCCACTGCCGGGCACACGGCGATCAGTCTTGGTCCCGCATTCGGGTTGACACACAAGGCCAGCCGGATCGACCGGTCAGCCCCACCTCACTGCAACAACGAAAACGTCTTACTACGAAAAGCCTTTAATTTTAACGGGAAAGCTGGATGTTCGGCAACCAAGGCCGGCCAGCCGGCTCGTTAGATAACGATCGCCTCAGAAATACGTCGGGTGACCGCCCAGGACTTGGTCTTGGAGACTGGCCGGGTCTCGGCGATTTCGACCACATCGCCCACTTTGAGGCCGCCCTCGGCCGTATGGGCATGGTATTTCTTGGATTTCGCAACAAACTTGCCATACAGCGGATGCTGAACCCGGCGCTCGACCAGCACCGTCACGGTTTTATTCATCTTGTCACTGACCACGCGGCCCACGAGGGTCCGCTTGGGTACTGCCTTGTCGTTGGCGGGGCTCATGCGGCCTTCCTTTCACGGATCAGGGTCTTCACCCGCGCGATGTCACGACGCACGGCAGTGAGCTGGGCGGTATTGGCCAGCTGCTGGGTGGCGTGCTGCATACGCAGGTTGAAATGGGCGCGCAGCAACTCCTCCAGCTCTTTGGCCAGGGCCGCGTCGTCCTTCGTTCTTAGTTCGGTGGCATTCATAACTCTCTCCAGCAATCTTCGGCTTACCGGCCGGGCTGACGGGTGACAAAGGTCGTGGACAGCGGCAGTTTTGCTGCGGCCAGACGAAATGCCTCGCGGGCAAGCGCCTCATCGACACCGTCCATCTCATAGAGCACCTTGCCCGGCTGGATCTCCGCCACGTAGTACTCGGGGTTGCCCTTTCCGTTGCCCATCCGGACCTCGGCAGGCTTTTGGGAAATCGGCTTGTCCGGAAAAATTCGAATCCAGATCCGGCCGCCCCGCTTAATGTGCCGGGTCATGGCACGGCGGGCCGCCTCAATCTGGCGGGCAGTGATGCGGCCACGGGCGGTCGCCTTCAGGCCGAACTCACCAAAGGAGACTGCGGCGCCACGGGTGGCAAGGCCCGTATTGCGGCCTTTTTGCTCTTTACGAAACTTACGACGTGCAGGTTGCAGCATGGCTTGGCCTTGAAATTAAGAAGCTGGCTTCTCGGCCGCGGGGGCCGGCGCCTTACGGACCCGTTTAACGGGCGGTTTCTTGACCTCGGCAGCGGGTGCGGCAGCACCTGCGGCCTCGGTCGCATCTTTTGCAGCGGCGTCCTTCGTTTTCTTGGCCGGTGCACGACGGGGTTTACGCTCTTCGCGGGGCTCTTTGACCTCGGGCTCAGCCGCCACGGGGGCATCCGCCCGGCCGAGGGTATCGCCCTTGTAGACCCAGACCTTGATGCCAATCACGCCATACGTGGTTTTGGCTTCCGAGGTCGCGTAGTCGATGTCGGCCCGCAGCGTATGGAGCGGCACACGGCCTTCGCGATACCACTCGGTACGCGCAATCTCGATGCCATTTAGACGGCCTGAGCTCATGATCTTGATGCCTTGCGCACCGAGCCGCATCGCATTTTGCATCGCGCGCTTCATCGCACGGCGAAACATAATCCGCTTTTCCAACTGCTGGGCAATGCCGTCGGCAATCAGCTGGGCATCAATTTCAGGCTTACGAATCTCTTCGATATTGACGTGGACGGGCACGCCCATCATGGCCGCAAGCTGGGTCTTCAGGTTCTCGATGTCCTCGCCTTTTTTGCCAATCACGACGCCGGGCCGCGCGCTGTAAATGGTGATGCGGGCATTCTTGGCGGGCCGCTCAATCAGGACCCGGCCGACCGCAGCCGATTTCAGGCGGCCACGAAGAAACTCGCGGACCTTGATGTCTTCATTGAGCATGCGGCCAAACTCGCGATGGTTCGCAAACCAGCGGGAGGACCAGTTACGGGAGACCGCAAGCCGAAAGCCGGTGGGATGAATTTTCTGACCCATAGTATTCCTTGTGTTCTTTTCGCCGCCGAGTTAATTGCCCACAACAATCGAAATGTGGCAGCTCGGTTTTTCAATCCGAACGCCACGGCCTTTAGCGCGGGCGTCAAAGCGCCGCAGTGAGGTGCCCTGTTCAACGGTAATGGTCTTCACCTTGAGCTCATCAATGTCAGCGCCGTCGTTGTGCTCGGCGTTCGCGATTGCCGACTCCAAAACTTTCTTAACGATCGATGCAGCTTTTTTCGGGGTGTAGGTCAGGGTGTTGAGCGCCTGCTCGACGGGCTTGCCTCGAATCATGTCGGCCACCAGCCGGCCCTTCTGGGCGGAGAGGCGAACACCTCGGAGGACTGCGCGGGTTTCAATTGCCATTTCGTTTGTCCTTTACTTCTTCACGGCCTTTTTATCGGCCGCATGGCCTTTAAAGGTTCGGGCCGACAAACTCCGGCAGGATGGTGGAGCGGCGTGACCAGGTTTTGATCGGGCGCTTGTCATTGGTCGATGAGGACTTCTCCACCTTTTTGAGCAGGTGGTCATCCACAAACGGTCCTTTTTTCGTTGAACGTGACATGAGAGGTTCCCTTTATCTACCGCTTATTTGCGCTTGTGACGGCTGGTCACGATCATGGAAGTCGTGCGCTTGTTGCGACGGGTTTTATAGCCCTTGGTCGGCGTGCCCCAGGGGCTCACGGGCACACGGGCCTCGCCCGTGCGGCCCTCACCACCCCCATGGGGGTGATCAATCGGATTCATCGCCACGCCCCGGACCGTCGGGCGAATACCGCGCCAGCGGATGGCGCCTGCCTTACCAAACTGACGCAGATTGTGTTCTTCATTGCCCACTTCGCCGATGGTGGCGCGGCACTCAATATGGACCCGACGAATCTCGCCAGAGCGCAGCCGCACCTGGGCATAGGTGCCTTCACGCGCCAGCAGCTGGGCCGAGCCGCCCGCAGAGCGGGCCAGCTGGGCGCCTTTTCCTGGCAGCATCTCAATACAGTGGATCGTGGATCCAACCGGAATATTTCTGAGCGGCAGTGCGTTGCCTGAACGAATCGGCGCCTCGGCACCACTCATTAAGCTCTGGCCAACCGCAACACCCTTCGGCGCAATAATGTAACGACGCTCGCCATCGGCGTAACACAGCAGCGCGATGTGTGCGCTGCGATTGGGGTCGTACTCGATGCGCTCGACCTTGGCAACGATGCCATCTTTATTGCGACGGAAATCGATGATCCGGTAGTGCTGCTTATGGCCACCGCCCCGATGGCGGTTGGTGATGTGGCCATTGTTATTGCGGCCAGCAGTTTTACTCTGGGCCTCGACCAGGGCCTGATGGGGCCGGCCTTTGTAGAGGTTGGGATGCACCACCTGGACAACTGCGCGGCGTCCGGGCGATGTGGGTTTGAGTTTGACGACAGGCATGATTACGCAGCCTCCCCACCAAAATTAATTTCCTGGCCCGGTGCAAGCGACACGTAGGCCTTGCGTACATTCCGGCGGCGGCCTTCGGTGCGGCCAAAGCGTTTCGCTTTTCCTTTTGCATTGAGCACCGAGACCGACTTCACCTGCACCTTGAACATCAGCTCAACTGCGGCTTTGATTTCCGGCTTGGTGGCATCCTGCAGGACACGGAAGGCGACTTGATTATTTTTCTCACCGATCGCGGTGCTTTTCTCCGAAACAATCGGAGCCAGCAGCACCTTCATGAGACGCTCCTGGTTCATGACAGCATCTCCTCTACTTTGGCCAGCGCACCACGTGTCATCAGCACACGATCGAAATACACCAGCGATACGGGATCGGCATACTCCGGCTCCACGATGGCAATGCTCTGGAGGTTGCGCGACGCCAGGTGAAGGTTTTCATCGAACGCATCGGTAATCAGCAGCACCGACTCCAGGCCCATTTGCTTGAGCTTGGTGGCAATCAGTTTGGTCTTCGGGGCCTCGACTTCGAACTTATCGACCACGGCGAGCCGGCCTTCGCGGGCCAGCTGCGAGAGGATCGAACGCACACCGGCCCGATACATTTTCTTGTTGACCTTGTGCGAGAAGTTTTCTTCCGGTGAATTCGGGAAGATCTTGCCGCCGCCACGCCACAGCGGGCTTGAGGCACGGCCTGCGCGCGCACGGCCCGTGCCCTTTTGACGCCAGGGTTTTTTGGTTGATTTATTGATCTCGGAGCGGCCCTTTTGTTTGCGGTTCGCACTACGGGCATTGGCCTGGTAGGCGACGACCACTTGGTGAATCAAGGGCTCATTGAAATCTCGATTGAAAATCGTGTCGTTGGCCTGAACACTGCCCGAGGCCTGGCCCGATTCATTGAGTAATTTAAGTTCCATGTTCGTCGCCCCCTTATGCCTGCTTGGCCGATTTGGCGGGGGTGCGAACGGCCGGCCGAATCACGACATTGCCGCCCTTGGAGCCAGGCACTGCGCCCTTCACCAAGAGCAGCGAACGCTCTGCATCCACCCGAGCGATCTCGAGATTCTGGGCGGTGCGATTGAGCACGCCATCGTGGCCGGACATCCGCTTGCCCGGAAAAACCCGGCCCGGATCCTGGGCCATACCGATGGAGCCCGGAACATTGTGGGAGCGGGAGTTACCGTGGGAGGCGCGATTGGAAGAAAAATTGTGGCGCTTAATCGTGCCGGTGAAGCCCTTGCCCTGTGTGACACCGGTGACATCCACCTTCTGGCCGGCCTGAAAGATGGCGGCATTGATGACTTCACCCGGCTTTAGGCTGGCAAGCTGATCGGCGGCCACGGTGAACTCGCGCAGCACGGAGGCGCCCTGGGCGCCCGCCTTGGCCAGATGGCCGGCAAGGGGTTTGGTCACACGTCGGGCCCGCCGGCTGCCAAAGGCCAGCTGGACGGCAGAATAGCCATCCGATTCAGCGGATTTGATTTGGGCCACGCGGTTGTTTGACACGTCGATTACGGTCACCGGCACTGTTTCGCCGTCGTCCGTAAAAATACGGGTCATGCCAACCTTGCGACCGAGCAGTCCAAGGCTCATGTTTTCTCCGTTCCCGACTTCGATTGGCCGGGGCTAAAAATTCAATTCTTTTCCCAAATTTGGGAAAGCCTTCTATTTTACTTCTGGTTTTCCATTCCCCGCAAATTCAACTGGGAATGGGTTTACATAATTTTTACTGCAACTTGATCTCAACATCCACGCCAGCGGGCAGATCAAGCTTCATCAAGGCATCGAC
>CAYFPT010000114.1:0-5337 GCA_964345065.1 uncultured Bordetella sp. | reverse complement strand
GTTTCAGGCAAGAGGGGCGGCCCAAAAGAAACCGTAATTGTTCCCTGCTTTTTCAGAAATGATTTTCTGGGCCAGAGGTCCCCGGAGTTCATTGCGACCGGAATGACCGGTACGCCGGTTGCGACGGCAAGGCGTGTGCCACCAGTTCTATAACGACGATAGTCGCCCGGCAGTACACGGGTGCCTTCTGGAAAAAATACGATCCAGCGTTGCTCATCGAAGAGCACTTTTTTGCTTTGCGAAAGAATATGATCAAAGGCCTCGCTGCCTTTACCGCGATTGATCGCAATCATGCGCAGCAGACTAATGCCCCAGCCAAAAAATGGCACCCAGAGCAGTTCGCGCTTGAACACAAAGCAGAGTGTTTTGGGTAAATACGCTGGATAAAACAGTGTCTCCCATGCGGATTCATGTTTGGAGAGCAGGATCGCTGGTCCTTTCGGCAGATGCTCTGCGCCCAGCACCCGGTGTTCGATGCCCAAGAGCACCCGCGAGGCCCAGATCATCATCCTGGGCCACTGCATTGCGAGTCGATAACGGGATTCAAAAGGAAGAAATGGCCCCGTGATTAGAAATAATGTGGCCCAAAAGGCGAGCGATCCACCCTGAAACAATAAGAAAATAACGGCGCGTGCGGCCGGCATCAGGCGGATGCTCCTGCAGCCGTTGCCAGAATCCGATCAACGGCCTCGGCGAGATTTTCAGCAATGTGCGTGCCCCTGGGCAGCGGCTTGTCGGCATCGGCCTGGGCCGCCTGCAACGTGCGTGGCCCTTTTCCGGTCTTCACGAGCCACAAATCCGCTGCAACCGCCTCACCTGCCTGCAGATCGCGCAGCGAATCGCCAATCACCGGAACACCCGTCAGCTCACGCTTAAAGCGTCGCGCGATGTCAACCATCAGCCCAGGCGCAGGCTTTCTGCAGGGGCATCCGCTGCTGCCGGTGTGCGGACAAAAGAAAATCCCATCGAGCCGGCCACCGGCCTGATTGACAGCCTGCACCATTTTGTTGTGGATCGCATGCAGGGTGTTGATGTCAAACAGCCCCCGCTCGATGCCCGATTGGTTAGTGGCGACCGCGATGGCCCACCCCGCATGCGACAGCCGAGAAATCGCCTCGATGCTGCCCGGAATGGGCAGCCATTCATCCGGATTTTTGATGTAAGCATCACTATCAAAATTAATCACTCCATCGCGATCCAGAATGATGAGCGGGGCTGAGGGCGAGTGCTGGAGCATCGTGACGGAATTCCTTAGCCTGCGAGTCGAGAGAGGTCCGCAACCTGATTCATCGAGCGATGCAAAGTCGCCAGCAGCGCCAGCCGATTGGATCGCAGCTGGGCATCCTCGGCATTGACCATGACCTGATCAAAAAATGCATCCACTGGGGCCTTCAGTACCGATAAGCCTGCCAGCGCCTCGCTATAGCGGCCCTGGGCGACTGCGGCCTCAGCCTGAGGCCCGATCTCGGTAAGCATTTGTGCAAGTGCGTGCTCTGCAGTTTCTTTTAAAAGCTGGGGCTGAACCGATGCGGTTGCCGCTTCCGATTTTTTCAAAATATTGCTGATGCGTTTATTCGCAGCACACAACGACTCCGACTCCGGCCGCATCATAAATTCTGCAAGTGCGGTCAGGCGCTTGGGCACTTGGTCGAGTCGATCGGGGCATTGGGCCAGCACCGCCTCAATGGCCTCTGTGCGATGGCCATGCTCGCGCAGTTGTGCCCGCAAACGGTCCAAAATAAAAGACTGCAGTGCGCTGAGATCGGGCTTGACCGATTCGATTCCACTAAAGGCCGCCTGGGTCTGCGCGAGCATCTGCTTCAAATCAAGCGATAAATTCTTTTCAATCAAGATACGGACAACGCCCAGTGCATGCCGCCTGAGCGCAAAGGGATCTTTATCACCCGTGGGCGCAAGGCCAATGCCCCAGATGCCGACCAAGGTCTCCATTTTGTCGGCGAGCGCCAAGGCAATGCCGGCCGCGTTGCGCGGCAGTTCATCGCCCGCAAAGCGGGGCCGGTAATGGCCCTCGATGGCCAGGGCGACCTCTTCGGCCTCCTGATCGTGTCGTGCGTAATAGGTGCCGATAATGCCCTGCAGTTCCGGAAACTCGCCCACCATGTCGGTCAGCAGATCAGCCTTTGCAAGAAGCGCGGCCCGCTCGGCCTGATCAGGCTCGGCACCAGCGGCGGCGGCCCACTGCCGGGCCAGCCGGGCCAACCGATCAATGCGTTGGCGCTGATTGCCGATCTTATTGTGATAGACCACCGCCGATAGGCCATCCACACGCGATGCCAGACTGCGTTTTCGATCCTGATCAAAAAAGAATTTCGCATCCGATAACCGTGCGCGCAGTACCCGTTCATTGCCGGAGACCAAGACAGCAGGATTCTTGGATTGGATATTGGCCACCAGCAGAAAGCGATTGGTGAGCCGGCCTTGGGCATCGGTAAGGGCAAAGTATTTCTGATTCTGCTGCATGGTCAGAATCAGACATTCCTGTGGCACCGATAGAAAGGCCGCCTCAAAGTGGCCCTCTAAGACTTCGGGCCACTCGACCAGACTTGTGACTTCATCTAAAAGTGCATCGGGCATGACTGCCCGATCGGGGGCTGCTTTAGCGTTCAGGGCCTTTTCAATCCGGCTGCGGCGCTCTTCAAATGCGGCGATGACCCGGCCTTCTTTGAGCAGCTGCTCCGCATAGTGATCGGCATGATCGAGCCGGATCGGTGTGGGGCAGTGAAAGCGATGGCCCTGGCTGGTGCGTCCTGCAGTAAGGCCAAGGCTTGAGATTGGCAGAATCTCTTCACCGTAAAGCGCCACTAGCCCATGGGCGGGCCGCACAAAGTGCACGGTCTGGCCATTTTTAAGCTGATAGCTCATGACTTTTGGAATCGGCAGGCCTTCGATTGTCTGCGTTAGGCCAGACTGCAGTGACTGGGCCAGCGATGCGCCCTTGGCAGTGTATTCATAAAACAGCTGCTCTTGCTTGCCATCATGCTCGCGCTGAAGATCAGTGAGTTCACAATCCTTACCCAGCGTGACACCCAGCGCAGCCAGTTTTTTGATTAACGGGGCAGTCGGCTTGCCGCTGGCATCCAGCGCAATCGCGGTCGGCAGCAGCTTTTCTTTTTTCGGCCGGTCGGGCGCCTGCGGCCGGATGGCGGTGAAGTGGACCGCAAGACGTCGCGGGCTGGCAAACCGCTGAACCTGTGTCGTGGGCTCGGTGAGGCCATCCTGTGTCAGGCCCTTCAGAATGGAATCTGCAAAGGCCTCACCCAAGCGCTTTAAGGCCTTCGGCGGGAGCTCCTCGGTCAGCAGTTCCACGAGCAGTGAGGCCGTCTTCATACTGGCTGATCTTTCAGCATTGGAAATCCGAGCTGCTCGCGTGACTGGACATAGGCCTGGGCCACGGCCCGCGAAAGATTACGAATGCGTCCGATGTACTGGGCCCGCTCGGTGACCGAGATGGCGCCACGCGCATCCAGAAGGTTAAAGGTATGGGCAGCTTTCAGGATTTGTTCGTAGGCCGGTAGCGTCAGGCCGGCTTGGAGCAGGCGTTGGGCATCGGCCTCGTGCTCGGTAAATCGTGTGAACAGCACCGGCACATTGCTGTGCTCAAAGTTATAGCGGGACTGTTCGACTTCGTTTTGATGATAGACATCACCATAGGTAAGCCGCTGTGTCTGGCCGCGTGATTCCCATTCGGTCCAGGTCAAGTCAAAGACATTCTCAACACCCTGTAGATACATGGCCAGCCGCTCGATGCCATAGGTAATCTCGCCAGTGATCGGTGCGCAATCCAGGCCGCCCACCTGCTGGAAATAAGTGAACTGGGTGACCTCCATGCCATTGAGCCAGACTTCCCAGCCCAGACCCCAGGCGCCGAGCGTTGGGTTTTCCCAATCGTCTTCGACAAATCGAATGTCATTGATTTCGGGATCGATGCCCAGGGCTTTTAAAGAGCCGAGATAGAGCTCAAGAATATTCTCGGGAGAGGGCTTGAGCACCACTTGATATTGATAGTAGTGCTGAAGCCGATTGGGATTCTCGCCAAAGCGGCCATCCTTTGGCCGACGTGAGGGCTGCACATAGGCAGCGCGCCAGGGCTCAGGCCCGAGTGCACGCAGAAAAGTGGCGGTATGCGAGGTGCCGGCGCCCACCTCAAGATCAATGGGCTGCAATAGGGCACAGCCCTGCGTATCCCAGTAGTGTTGCAGCGTCAGAATGATGCTTTGGAAGCTTTGCATGACCGGCATTTTAGCCGACCCGTGCACATCGGTTATGCCCGACGGGCCTTTAAAGCAATTCCGATCACAAAGAATAAAAGACTGATCGTGAGGATGGGCAGGTTGCCCCAGCGGCTGTAAGGCGTGATGCCCTGCATGCCCCTGACTTGCGCAAACAGCAGCCCCGGACTGCCAAATGCGATTTGATCGGTCACCACGCCCCGATGATCAATCGCTGCAGTCGCGCCGGTGTTGGTTGCGCGAATCATGGGCCGGCCCGTTTCCATTGCCCGCATCCGTGAGATGGCCAGATGCTGCGAGAGCGCGATGGTGTTGCCAAACCAGGCAAGGTTGCTGATGTTCAAAAGAATGGTGGGCTGCTGGGCAGCGGGCAGCTGCGGTGATAGTGGCGCAATGATTTCTTCGCCAAACAAATCTTCAAAGCAGATATTCACGCCAATCCGTTGATCCCGAACAGCAATCGGATCCTGGTGTTTCGCGCCGCGTTGAAAATCTCCCAGTGGCATTTTCATCAGATCAACAAACCAGCGAAAGCCCCAGGGAATGAATTCTCCGAATGGCACCAGGTGATGTTTGTCGTATCGGGCTGCAACGCTTCCCGGCGGTGTTGATTCATGAATCGCAATCAGACTATTGCGATAACCATCCGCATCTCGCATCGGCAGTCCCAGCATGACCGAGGCACCCGCCGTCTGCGTGAGCCGATAAAAAGCCTCGCGAACGTCGGGCGGCGCGAGGTCCCAGGGCCGGACCATGGCGGTCTCCGGAAAGACAATCAGGTGCGCACCGCCGGGGCCCGCGGCTGGCCGGGCAATTTCAAGATGGGTCTGCAGGGCCTGGGCCTCGCGATTGGGATCGAATTTCATGGACTGCTCAATGGCGCCTTGAACCAGCGCCACTCTGAGTGGCGCGCCTGTGGGTTCAGTGAAGCCGTGCTGGCCAAGCCCAAATCCGCCAGCCAACATCAGCAGCAGTGCGCCAAAGGCCGGCCAGGACCGATGGCGAATCGTCTGCGCTGTCCACATCACAGCCAGCGCTGCCAGAAAGCCGACACCATAGACCCCCACGACAGGCGCATAACCGGCAA
>CAYFPT010000113.1:0-5342 GCA_964345065.1 uncultured Bordetella sp. | reverse complement strand
CTCATCGACATCAACCTCTTCCACATCATGTTCACGCGAAGGCCATTCGCCTTCTTTGATACAGACAGCGCAGCGGAGAATCTCGATGAGGCCCTGAAAAATCAGAAACACGCCTGCAATCGGGATGATGGTCTTAAATGGATAAAGCGGTGGCCCATCAGCAGTAATTGATGAGTGCTCAAGAATCCGCCAGGAATCGGCCGCATAAAAATAGCCTGCATAAATCAGCGCACAGACGCCCGGAATAAAAAACACGACATACAGAACGAGATCAAGTACGGCTTGGGTGCGGGGCTTTAAAAACCCATACAAAATATCACCACGAACATGGCCGCTTTTAGCCAATGTGTAGGCCCCCGCCATCATGAACAGGGTGCCGTAGAGCATCATCTGAACATCGAAGGCCCAAGGATGCGGATTATTCATCACGTAGCGAGAAAAAACCTCAAAGCCGATCAGCAAAGTCAGGCCGATGATCAGCCAAGAAAATGCCTGGCCTACCCAGGTCGAGATTTTGTCAATGGTGAGGAAGATCTTTTGCATTTTTTAGGACCCTGAGGATGAACCCCGTATTAAAACAAAAGCAGCCCGCGATGTGGGCTGCTTTTGCTGGAAACCGGCAGGCGGTGGGCCGTTTGGGCCCCTGCCTGCCTGTGACGGCTTATCCCTTACTTCTTGGCCTCTGCCTTCTTGGCAGGAGCGGCGGCGGCACGGAAGTAGTGGTCGAAAGCCATACGACGCGAGGTCGTCGTGTCCATATCCCACTTCACCACCCGGGCTGCGAAGGCCTTTTGGGACTCGACAATCCGCTTAAAGAGAGGATTCTCGGCCGACTTCTTGGCCACAATTTCATCATAGATCTTGAGCTGCGCGCGCAGAACTGAGTCCGGGGTTTTGAAGAACTTCACACCCTGCTGGGTCTGCATCTCGGTGTAGTCCTTCGAATAACGATCATAGGCCTTCCATGCCAGATCCTGCGAAGCTGCCTCGACGGAATTATCCAAAACTGCCCGAAGCTTAGCCGGCAGCGCACGGTATTTGGCGCCGTTGAACATGATCTCGAAGTTCTCTGAGTTCTGATGATAGGACTGCAGCATGCAGACTTTCGAAACATCAGGAAATCCGAGCAGACGATCCGACGACGCATTGTTGAATTCCGCGCCATCCAAAAGGCCGCGGTCCATTGCGGGAACAATCTCACCGCCTGGCAGTGCGTTCACGGAAACGCCCATGGCAGTAAACATGTCAATGGAGATACCGACCGTACGGAACTTCAGGCCTTTCAGGTCCTCAAGCTTGGTGATCGGCTTTTTAAACCATCCCAAGGGCTGAGACGTCATGGGGCCGTAGACATAGGACTTCACATCGGCGCCCACTGCCTTATAAAGCTCTTCGAGAAGGGCTGCACCGCCGCCATATTTGTGCCAGGACAGCAGCATGTTGGCGTCCATGCCAAACGCCGGGCCCGATCCCCAGAGGGCTAAGGCGGAATTCTTGCCGTAGTGATACACGATCACGCCATGGCCGCCATCTAGCGTGCCTTTGGAAACGGCATCCAGCAGACCAAAGGCCGGAACCACCGCGCCTGCCGGCAGCACCTCGATACGCAACTCGCCGCCCGTCATGTCGTTGACTTTTTTAGCGAAGTCGTTGGCGTACTCGTGGAAGATATCTTTCGCGGGCCAGGTCGACTGGAA
Source organism: uncultured Bordetella sp. (assembly GCA_964345065.1). Taxonomy (GTDB): domain Bacteria; phylum Pseudomonadota; class Gammaproteobacteria; order Burkholderiales; family Burkholderiaceae_A; genus Lacustribacter. The sequence goes on along the minus strand of CAYFPT010000113.1, from coordinate 3,645 downwards.
ACGGAAGTTGGTGACCGTCTGCGACTTTGCAATCATCGGGAAGGCAAGCGCGCCTGCGCCGGCAGCGCCCGCGCCAGCAAGAAACTTACGACGGGTGGGCTGCGCTGAGCGTTCTGCAGCCTTTACTTTTTTGGCATCAGCCATTCGTATCTCCTGAATATTGAGGAAATTTTCTTACCGGCATCATCGCGGTCTTTCCCGCCTGACACCGAGCCTAAGGACGCCGCCTGCTGAGGCGGCAAACCGAAGCCGGATTATGCCTGCCCGATCTAGATGGTTTTGCCTAGGGAATACCCCGTACAGCCGCGCCAGACGCGACTTTGCGAGAAACGGTCAAAAAAACCCGGCGCTCACCTGAAACAGTTTCTCGACCCTGGGAATCATGCGTTTGTCGGCCACAAAAAGAATCACATGGTCATCGCTATGAATCTCTGTGTTGTGGTGCGCCATTAGGACCTCGGGCTGGGCCGAGTCAGCATTTCGCACCAGGGCCATAATTCCGCAGCCTGCGGGCAGATCAATCTCCTGAATCTGACGGCCCACCACCTTGGAGGTAGTTTTACTGCCGTGGGCCACGATTTCTAAGGCCTCAGCCGCCCCCCGGCGCAAGCTATGGACTGCCGCAACATCGCCGCGCCGCACATATTTCAAGAGCTCACCAATGGTCGCATGTGAGGGGGTGATCGCAACATCAAGCTGGCCGCCCTCCATCAGCTCAGCATAGGCCCGGCGATTAATCAGGGCGATGACCCGCCGAGCCCCCATCTTCTTGGCCAAAAGCGCCGACATGATGTTGTTCTCATCATCATTGGTCAGGGCTAAAAAGAGGTCCATGCCGCTGATATTTTCTTGGGCCAGGAGCTCCTCATCGGTAGAGTCGCCATGCAGCACCAGGGCCTGTCCGCTGAGCTGCTGGGCCAGGGCCCCGCAACGGGCCCGGCTGCCTTCGATGATCTTCGGGGTCATATAGCCCGAAACCCCGCGGGCCACCCGCATGCCGATATTGCCGCCGCCGGCAATCATCATCCGCTTGACCGCATGCTCTTCTTTGCGCAGTTCTTTGGTGATTTGTCGAATGTGCTGACGAGAGGCGAGAAAAAATACTTCATCGCCCGCCTCAATCCTGGTGTTGCCATCGGGCATGATGACCCGATTGCCACGAAAAATTGCGACGATGCGGGATTCGATGTGCGGGAGATGGTCACGAAGGTCGCGCACGGGATGGCCAACGATTGGGCTTACTGCATCTGCCTTGACTGCCACAAGGCTCACTGCGCCCTTCGCAAAATCAATGACCTGCAGGGCCTCAGGAATTTCGATGAGTCGAATCAAATAATCGGTGACCGTCTGCTCGGGGCTGATCGCCAAATCGACCGCAAAAGCCTCTGGCGCCATGAGATCAGGGTTCTGAATCCACTGCGATGATCGGAATCGGGCAATGCGCTTGGGCACATTAAATCGCCGATGGGCCAAAGCACAGGCCACAAGGTTAGCCTCATCGTCTGCGGTTACTGCAATCAAGATATCGGCATCCTGCGCACCGGCATCCTCGAGAACCGCCAAAGAAGTCGCGTTGCCACAAATGGTGCGCAGATCAAAACGCTCTTGGAGTGCGACAAGGTTCTCGGGACTGGTATCGACGACGGTAATGTCATTGCGTTCCAGCACCAGCTGCTCTGCAAGGCTTGCGCCTACCCTGCCAGCGCCCAGAATCAGAATCTTCATCGCGGCCTGAATGAATCAGCGCTTATCGATGCCGAGCTGCTTTAGCTTTCGGTACAGATGCGTCCGCTCAAGGCCCGTGCTCTCTGCAACACGGGTCATGCTGCCAGATTCTTTTTCGAGGTGATACACCAGGTAGGCCCGCTCAAAGTTATCGCGGGCCTCGCGCAGCGGTGCATCAACATCAATAGCAGCCAGCGTCTGCTGCGCCATTTCACGGGCCGACAGCGGCGGCCGGACAGCTTCGGCCTGCGCCGGGCTCGTTGTCGGCTGCAACGGCGATGGTGCGGCATCGTATTCCGTCTCCGGCTCACGCTGCAACGCATACGCAGAGGCCGACTCGGCCGCTGGGGCAGCAGGCTTTGTGCGCCGGGTGAGGGCGGACTCAATCGTTTGAAGCAGCTTGGTCAGTGCAATCGGCTTTTCAAGAAAATCGATGGCGCCGATGCGGGTCGCCTCCACAGCAGTCTCGATCGTGGCGTGGCCTGACATCATGATGACGGGTGCGGTGAGTTTTTGCTGGGCGGCCCATTCTTTTAAAAGCGAGACCCCATCCATATCAGGCATCCAGATATCCAGCAGCACGAGGTCGTGACGCTTGCTGAGATGCAGATCTCTGGCCTGTGCCGCATTCTCGGCAAGCGACACTGAATAGCCTTCATCCTGCAGGACCTCGCTCAGGAGCTCCCGCACACCGATTTCATCATCAACAATCAGGATGTCAGCCATAGTGGCGCTTATTCTCGGTGATCACCGCTGAATTGTCGGCCGCATTTTGAAGTTTCGCAAATTCAACACAGGCAACTGCGCCCGCACCATCCGACGGCCAGAGTTCGGATCGATTCATGAGACTGACCCGGCCATGATTTTCTTCAACGATTTTTTTGACAATCGCCAGACCGAGGCCGCTGCCCTTGCTCTTGCTGGTGAAGTAAGGCTCAAAAAGCCGCGAACGGGCCTCAGCGCTAATGCCTGGTCCGCTATCGAGCACCGATAGGCGGACCCACTGATTGGCGGCGGCCGACTCTGAAGCGGCGCCCTTCGGCGGGTCCAGTAGCGCCAGCCCAAGCCGAATGCTGCCCTCGGCCTGATCGCCCACCGCATCTTGTGCGTTCTGAATCAAGTTGTGCACCACCTGAATCAGCTGGGCCCGATCTACAGAGACCCAGAATCGCCCGGACTGCTCGGGCCACTGGATGCGACGGTCATTGCTGTAAAGGGGATAAATTTCTTTTAGCAGGCGACTGAGCTCGACCGGCTCTGGATTGGGTGCCGGCAGGCGCGCGTAGTTACGAAACTCGTCGACCATGGCCTTTAATGCCATCACCTGATTGACGATGGTTTGGGTTGATCGGCCGAGCAGCTCAGCATCCTCAGGCCCAAGACGATCCAGCAGCCGGCGCTCAAGCCGCTCGGCAGATAACTGAATCGGTGTCAGCGGATTTTTTATTTCATGGGCAAGCCTGCGGGCCATGTCCGCAAAATCTCGGGATCGCTGGGCCGCTAAAAGCTCTCCGATATCGTCGAAAATTACCACGTACTGGGCTGGCTTGCCCGGAAGCCGTGAGCCGCTGACGAGCAGGGTCAGCACTCGGCCATCTTGTTGGTTGGTTTCATGCTGAAACTGAATTTCATCACGATCTTTTAGGCCGCGTGTTAACTGATCGCTGCAGGAGCCGACCACCGGCACAAGTGACAGCGGACGAAGCCGTTCTTCGCTAAGCCCCGCCGCGAGAATGCGCTCCGCGCTGGTGTTGTAATCCACGAGCCGCCACTGGGCATCCATCACCATTACCCCTGCCGAGAGGTGGCCAAGCACTTGCTGCAAAAATAAATTTGATTCCTCAAGCCGAAGACGGCTCCGCTGCGCGAGTTCTCGGGCCTCGTTCAGCTGCGCCGTCATTTCATTAAATGACCCCACCA
>CAYFPT010000112.1:0-5419 GCA_964345065.1 uncultured Bordetella sp. | reverse complement strand
GAACGCCATTCAGGCTCCATCGGTCGCCTGCCCGGCAGAGCGTCTGACGCAGTCGCATTGCGGCGGCCGCCTCGGGCGAGGCATTTCGCAGTGATTCGTCCAGCGACTCAAACTCGGGTGCGGCAATCCAGGTGGTGGGCAGGGCGAGCAGCAGGCTTGCCAGCCCGCCGCTGTGATCCTGATCAGCATGCGAGACCACCAGATGATCAATACGCCGCACGCCGTAGCGACGCAGCGTTGGCAGGATTACCCGCTCGGCCGCATCGCTTTGACCCATGACGGGGCCGGTATCAAAAAGCACGGTGTGATCACGAGTTCGAATCAAGACCGCACTGCCTTGGCCGACATCCATCAGGGTCACCTGCATCTCTCCCTCGGCGGGAGCCGTTGCCGCCGGCAGACACAGTGCGAAAAGACCGAGCCAGCCGATATGCCGAAACCGAGTGGCACGGCCATGCAGGCACTTCCCAAAGACCATCACCATGCCGATGGTGGCAACTGCTGTTGCAGGCCAGCCAGGGCCCGGCCAATCCACCACCGCAAAGGGCTGTGTGGCGCTCCACGCTAAAAATTCAAAGAGCTGCTCTTGAATGCCCGCAGCAAGGCCCAACAGCCAAGCACCTCCGGTGCAAGCGGCCTGAACCACGCCTGCCATTGCAAGCGGGGTCACCAAAAAACTCACCACTGGGATCGCTAGAGCATTGGCAATCGGCCCGACCAAGGAGACCTGCTGAAAAAAGAAAATCGTAAGTGGCAGCAGGCCCAGGGTGATTGCCCACTGGATGTAAGCCGCGCGCCGCAAGACATCCAGAAAGCGTCTGAATAAGCCCGCCCGTCGCCGCATGAGACGGCCCTCAGCCAGCGTGAATAAAAATCCCACTGCAACAAACGACAGCCAAAATCCCACCGAGAGCACGGCCATCGGGTGGGCTGCCAGCACCACCAGCATGGCCAAGGCCAGCACCGAATAGCTGCTGGCCTGCACGCCGAGAATGCGGACTAAGCCGAGAATCGTCACCATCAAGGCCGTGCGTTGGGCCGGAATGCCAAAGCCAGCCAGCAGTGCATAGCCCACGGCGCCGATAATCGCAAAGCCTGCCGCTACAGATTGCACGGGGATCCACAGGCCGGCTGCGAGCCGCGTCAGACACAGCACGCGCCACAGGGCTGCCCCCACTGCGGCGGCCATCGCTGCAAACATCGTGACATGCAATCCCGAGATGCTCATCAGATGCGAAACGCCAGTCTTTCGAAAGACCGCCCACTCGGCGAGCCCAATCGCGCGCTGATCGCCAACCACCAATGCACTCAGCACGCCGACGGCACTGGATTGAGTAGTTGCGCCGATTAACTTTCGAATCCGATCGCGCATCTGATCAATCCACAGACCAAAGTCAGTCTCTATCCCCATTAAACGCGGCCGAGTTACAGACTTGCCGGTCTTGACGCTGGCAACAAAATGAAAGCCCTGCTCCATCATCCAGGCCTCTGCATCAAAGGCCTGCGGATTTAATGTTCCATGGGGCTGTCGAATCCGGGCCTCGAACCCCCAACGCTCGCCGGGTGATAAATGCTCGGGAAACTCCTGCGTCGGGCCTTTGGGCCAAAACATCAGCCCCCGCTGAGGCACAGAGATCACCGGGCCATCTGGCCCAGCTCGCGCCGCTCGGACTTCAGCCTCAAAGCGCCAGCCGCGATCCTGCAGTGTTGGAAGATCACGCACCACCACCTCCAGCCAGACCGACTGGCCATCCATGGCTGCCGAAAGACGATTCGATAGGCCGGCGGCAGCATCATCGGCTGCACGAAACGCAAATAAACCAAAAGAAATCACAACCAGCAGTGCGCTTAAGCAAAGCGAATAAAAACGCTTTGCGTATGGGGATGGGGCCGCGCCCAAGGCCTGCCGGGTCCCGGCCAAGACCATCGTCAAAAGACATCCGGCCGACAGGCAAAGGCCTGCCAAAAGAACCGGATCGGGAAGCGCCTGCCGGGTCTGTATCCAGCAGATGCCCCATAGCGCACCGAGTGCGACAGCCAGCAAGATCTATTGCAGCGGGTTGGTGAGCCGGGGCAATACGCGCATGACATTTGCGCCTGTGGTCTGAATCAGCTGTTCGATCGATTCACCACGCAGCTGTGCCACACACTTGGCGATCTGCTGCAGTTCAGCGGGCTCATTGAGTTCTCCGCGGGCACGCCATGCCGGCGCAATATCCGGTGAGTCGGTCTCCAGCACCAGGGCCGATGCTGGCAGCTCCGCGGCAAGCCTGCGAATTTGCGTTGCACGGGTAAATGTCGCTGCGCCCCCAAACCCGAGGACCAATCCCTGACGCACAAAGGCCTGGGCCTGCACGAGGCTGCCGTTAAAGGCATGGGCAATGCCCTGCACGATTCCAAAACGCCGCAGGCCCTTGAGCACCTGATCCTGGGCCTTGCGCACATGGAGCACTACCGGCAAGGAATAATCCCGAGCCAACTTACACTGCGCCAGATAAAACATATTCATCTTCTCCCGGTCGAGATCTGGAACATAGTGATCAAGACCGATCTCGCCCACGGCGACAAGCTTCGGATGGCCCTGATAACGCTGCAGGGCATTGTGAAGCTCGGCAAGGCTGCTGTCGCTCATGCTTTGGACATACATCGGGTGTATGCCAAGGGCAAAAAAGACCTCGGGAATCTGCTCGGCCAGGGCCACGACACGCTCGAAATTGGCCGGCATCACCGACGGAAGAATCACCGCCCGCACACCCACGCTGCGTGCCCGGCCAATCGCACCCAAAATGCCCCCATCAATGCCGGGCGCATCCAGATAATCCAAGTGGCAATGGCTATCAATGAGCATGGCTAGAATAGGCCGCTATGGCGCGTAAGTTTCTTCACCGCATTCTGCCGGACCAATCCAAACTCGAACAGAGCAGAGTCTTGCGGGCGCTCGGGCCATGGGTGCTGCACCCTGCGGTCTGGACGCTGCATCGGCGAAGCGTTGCCGGCGGGGTTGCCGCGGGCCTTTTCTGCGGACTTTTTCCAGCGCCCTTTCAGATGTTCGGTGCTGCCTTGTTTTCATTTCTGTTTCACTGGAATCTGCCCGTGGCCGTGTTGATGACCTTTTACACCAACCCGATCACTTTTATTCCTTTGTATGTGCTTGCCCTTCAGCTGGGCATTGGCCTACTTAACCTCCTGCTGCCTGCCCCAGAAAGCCAAGGCAAAACAACTGAATCATTTCCGCCACCGCCGGATTTTGATCTCAGTCAGCCGATTGGCTCTTTTGCACAGCTCGGAGAATGGGCACTCGGCATGGGCTGGCCGCTGGTGGTGGGTGTATTCACGCTGGCGTTAACGCTGAGCGTGACGGGCTATGTCCTCACCCGCTTAGGCTGGAATCTCTGGGTGCGCTGGGAAGTCATTCAGCGGCGCAAGCGGCGCAGCGGCCGCATCGAGTGATCACGCTGCCCACTAAAGCGAAATAACGCGATCACAACGCTGGGCAAGCTCAGGGTCGTGGGTGACCACGACCAAGCCGCACTGCTGATTGCGGACCCGCTCCAAGAACACCTCAAACACGCGCGATGCGGTCTGCCGATCGAGATTGCCGGTCGGCTCATCGGCGAGCACGCAAGACGGCTGGGTCACCAATGCACGGGCAATGGCGACCCGCTGACGTTCGCCACCCGAAAGCATGGCAGGCGTGTGACTGCGCCGGGCCTCCAGGCCTACGGCCGCTAATATCTCGGCGGCCCGCTGTCGCGCCTGAGAAGCCGGCAGGCGTCGAATCAAAAGCGGCATTGCGACATTTTCTTCGGCAGTAAATTCCGGCAGGAGATGATGGAACTGATACACGAATCCCAAAGCTGTGTTTCGCAGCCGTGTCCGTTTGGCATCGGGCATCGCATAAAGCGATTGGCCTTCCAGCCAGACCTCGCCGGCAGTCGGCCGCTCCAGGCCGCCAAGGATATGCAAAAGCGTGCTTTTGCCAGCGCCAGAAGCGCCCACCACGGCCACGGTCTCACCACGCGAAAGCGTGAGGTCAACACCCGACAGCGCCACGACCTCGCCGGCCCCGTCGCCAAACACCATTTTTAGGCCCCTGCCCTCAAGCAGTGTCATCGCCAATCCTTCACTTGCCATCCCCAAAGGCCTGATTACTCATAGCGCAGTGCCTCGGCAGGCTCAAGCCGCGAGGCCCGCCAGCTGGGATACAGCGTTGCCAGAAACGACAACACCAGCGCCATCAGCCCAATTTGAGTGACATCAGCAGCACGCAGATCCGAGGGCAGTCGATCAATAAAATAAATGCCTTTCGGCAGCACCTGAAAGCCGAAGAGGGTTTCAATCCAGGCCATCACCAAATCAATATTGCCGGCAATCAATACGCCTGCCGCGACGCCAAAGCCCACACCGAGCAGACCGAGCCAGGCCCCCTGCACCACAAAGATCGCCATGATGCTGCCGCGCTGGGCGCCCAGTGTGCGCAGTATTGCGATGTCGCCGCGCTTATCCGTCACGGTCATCACCAGCATGGAGACCAGATTAAATGCAGCCACTGCAATGATCAGCGTCAGGATGATAAACATCATGCGCTTTTCGACCTGAACCGCGGCAAACCAGTTGCGATTCTCGTACGACCAGTCGCGAACGATGACATGCCGCAGGCTGGAATCTTGTGACAGCGCAACCGAGATCTCGCGGGCGACGATCGGCGCCCGCTGCATATCCTCTAATTTAAGCCGTATTCCGACAGTGGACTGATCCCGAAAAAAAACCGATGCATCAGCAGCATGAATTAACGCAAGATTGCTGTCGTACTCGTGGTGGCCGGACGCAAATACACCCGCGACGGTGAACTGCCGCAGCCGCGGCGTGACCCCCGCCGGTGAGACGCCACCATCGGCGGCCACCAGCACAACCGAATCTCCTACTGCAGCCCCCAGTTGTGCTGCGAGATCGCGGCCCAGCACAATCTGAAACGATCGCGGTGTTAATGCATCAAGCCTTCCGGTCAGCAGCCGGGCGAGGCCCCCGCTCACCAACGGTTCCTGGGCAGGATCAATGCCGCGCACCAGTATTCCGCGCATCTGACCGTCGCGCGCGATCATCGACTGGGCCATGACAAAGGGGGCGGCGGCCCGCACTGCAGAATGTCCTGCCACCTGGGGCCGCAGGCGATCGGCCAGCGCGAGATCGCCCCCAGGAATGATGACTTCGGCATGTGAGAGCACGCTGAGCATGCGGTCGCGGACTTCTTTTTGAAATCCGTTCATCACCGAGAGCACCACGATCAGTGCGGCGACTCCCAACGCGATCCCCGCAGTCGCTAAGCCCGATATGAAAGAGATGAATCGATTGCGTCGTGAACGGCCCGCCCCGCCCGCCAGGCGGCGCTGCGAGCGCGCCGCTCGGCCCGCCCGGGTAT
>CAYFPT010000111.1:0-5449 GCA_964345065.1 uncultured Bordetella sp. | reverse complement strand
GCCTCAGCGCTGCGCATGGAAAACGATTGCGTCATCATTCTGGATCCGGTGAATCGCCCGGTGATTGATCGGGCCTTGGCGGCCGGCGGAAAGAATTGGATTGGTGGCAATTGCACCGTGAGCCTGATGCTCATGGCCATGGGCGGGCTATTTCGCGAGGGCCTGGTGGAGTGGATCAGCGCCATGACCTATCAGGCGGCATCGGGTGCGGGTGCGCAGAACATGCGCGAGCTGCTCCTGCAAATGGGAAGGCTGCATCAGTCGGTTGCCCAAGAGCTTGCGGATCCCTCATCGGCAATTCTTGAAATTGATAAAAAGATCAGCGAAATTTTGCGCGGCGGTTCGGCCTCGGGATTGCCGGTGGAAAATTTCCGCGGTGTGCCGCTTGCAGGTAGTCTGATTCCTTGGATTGATGTTCCAGTGGAGCACGGCCAGAGCAAGGAAGAGTGGAAGGGCGGCGCTGAGGCCAACAAAATTCTGGGCAATTCCGCCTTCCGTTCGCCGGGATCGATTCCAATTGATGGACTCTGTGTCCGTGTGGGGGCGATGCGCTGCCATTCGCAGGCGCTTACCGTCAAGCTCACGAAAGATGTCGCTGTGCAAGATATCGAAACCATTCTTGCTGGTGCGAATGACTGGGTGCGGGTGATTCCGAATGATCGCGAGCGCTCGGAGCGTGAATTAAGCCCAGCCGTCGTCAGCGGCACCATGCAGATTCCTGTAGGCCGACTGCACAAGATGGCCATGGGTCCGCAGTATCTCGCCGCCTTTACGGTCGGAGATCAACTGCTGTGGGGCGCTGCTGAGCCACTGCGACGCATGCTGCGTATCTTGCTTGAACGCTGATGCGGCTTGCCCTGGGGCTGGAGTACGACGGCACGGACTGGAGCGGCTGGCAGACTCAGCCCGGCGGCAACACAATTCAGGATCAGCTTGAGGCCGCCCTTTTAAAATTTACAGGCAGTCCGCATCCCACCATTTGTGCGGGCCGAACGGATGCTGGCGTGCATGCCCGCGGCCAAGTGGTGCATCTTGATACGGAGCTTGAGCGGGCCGACTGGAATTGGGTCCGCGGCCTGAATGCGCTCTTGCCGCCGAGCATTGCCGTGCGCTGGGCCTGCCCGGTGGATACGGCGTTTCATGCCCGGTTCTCGGCCCGCTCTCGTACCTACATTTATCGGCTGCTGTGTGCTCCCACGCGCTCACCACTGACGCAGCGTTATGCAGCCTGGTGGTATCGGCCGATTGATCGTGAGTTGTTGCGGCAAGCCTGTGCGTTATACATCGGTCAACATGATTTCAGCGCCTTTCGGTCATCGGAATGCCAGGCCAGCTCCCCGATTCGCGAGCTGTATCAATTTGATGTGATTGAATCAGATGCGGTGATTGAGTTTCATCTCACGGCGAATGCGTTTTTGCATCACATGGTGCGCAACCTCGTGGGTACCGTGGTGGAGGTTGGCCGGGGCGCGGCGACATTGCAGTGGGCCCAAGAGGTCTTGGCCAGCCGGGATCGGACCCAGGCTGCCCGTACCTTCCCCGCTCAGGGCCTGTGCCTTGCGCATGTCGAGTACGATTCCCGATTGTTATGCGTACCCGAATCAAAGTTTGTGGATTAACCCGCGAGGCAGATGTCGAGGCGGCCGTACAGGCCGGCGCGGATGCCTTGGGCTTTGTGTTTTACGAGCCCAGCCCCCGTTCGGTCTCGGTTCAGCAGGCCCAGCGGCTCATACGACGTGTCCCCGCATGGGTGGCCGTTGTGGGCCTGTTCGTCAATGCGCCACGCAGCATTGTGATGTCGGTTGCCGATGAGGTCGGCTTGTCGCATTTGCAGCTGCATGGTGATGAGTCGCCCGAGGACTGCCGTGGCCTGGGCCGGCCGGTCATTAAGGCGCTTCGGCTCTCGGCCCAAAAGGAAACGGCCGCCGGCCCCGCAGCGCCCGCGCTTGCGGACCAGGTCGCAGCCTATTCGGATTGCCATGCGGTCTTATTTGATGCCGACAGTGCCGGCTTTGGCGGCAGCGGTCAGGCTTTTGATTGGGCCAGGCTCGGCGGCGCCTTTGCCAAGGCTCCGCAGCATGCGTCCTGCTGGGTATTGTCGGGGGGGCTAGAATCAGGGTCTGTGGGCCAGGCGATTGCCCAGCTGGCGCCTCCCTGTGTGGATGTCAGCAGCGGGGTCGAGGCCCGGGAAAACGGAAAACAGCTCAAAGGGATTAAAGACGCAATCAGAATTCGGGAGTTTGTGGCCGCTGTGCAGGCCGCCGATGCAGGCCGACAACTAAACAACAATCCATGAAACCCAACGATCTTCCTCAGCAGCCGCCTGGTTCAGGCCAGCAGGCTTATGCATTTCCCGATGCGCGGGGCCACTTTGGCCCCTACGGAGGAAGCTTTGTCTCTGAGACCCTGACCCATGTGCTCGAAGAATTGCGCAAGGCCTACGATCGCTATCGCCAAGATCCAGAGTTCATTGAAGAGTTTCATCGCGAACTGAAGCATTTTGTCGGCCGGCCAAGTCCGGTGTACCACGCCCGCCGCTGGTCTGAGATATGTGGCGGGGCGCAGATTTACTTTAAGCGCGAGGATCTCAATCACACCGGCGCACATAAGGTCAACAACACCATTGGCCAGGCCTTGTTGGCCCGTCGTATGGGTAAGCCCCGTGTGATCGCCGAGACCGGCGCTGGCCAGCATGGCGTTGCAGCGGCCACGGTGGCTGCCCGATTCGGCATGGAGTGCGTGGTGTACATGGGCGCGACTGATGTCGTGCGTCAGGCCGCCAATGTGTATCGCATGAAGCTTCTCGGTGCGACTGTGGTTCCGGTAGAAAGTGGCTCAAAAACGCTCAAAGATGCGTTAAACGAAGCCATGCGTGATTGGGTCACCAATGTCGAAAACACTTACTACATTATCGGCACGGTGGCGGGCCCCCATCCCTATCCGATGATGGTGCGCGACTTTAATTCGGTGGTGGGCAAGGAATGCCTCTGGCAGATGCCCGAGATGGTGGGCCGTCAGCCCGATATGGTGGTGGCCTGCGTGGGCGGTGGCAGCAATGCGATGGGAATTTTTTACGACTATCTCAATATCCCGGGTGTGCAGCTTGTTGGGGTTGAGGCCGCGGGCGAGGGCATCGCTTCCGGCCGGCATGCGGCCCCGCTGTCGGCGGGAACGCCTGGTGTGCTGCACGGCAATCGGACCTACCTCATGCAGGATGCTTCGGGTCAGATTGCCGAGACCCATTCGGTATCCGCAGGCTTGGATTATCCGGGGGTGGGTCCCGAGCATGCATGGTTAAAAGATTCGGGCCGCGCCCGTTATGTCGCCATCACCGATCAGGAAAGTTTAGAGGCCTTTCATACCTGTTGTCGTATTGAAGGAATTATTCCGGCGCTAGAGTCCAGCCATGCCCTGGCGTATGCCGCAAAGATCGCACCCACACTGCCAAAAGATCAGATCATTCTTGTGAATCTCTCGGGCCGTGGCGATAAGGATATGCATACCGTGGCCGAGCGCTCCGGAATGCATCTCTGAATAACGGAAATCGCCTTGTCGCGTATCCAGCAAAAATTTGACTGGCTTTCCCGTGAGGGCCGCACGGGCTTAATTCCCTATGTCACCGCCGGTGATCCCGCCCGCGAATCGGTAGTCCGCTTAATGCACACCCTGGTTAAGCATGGCGCCGATGTCATTGAATTGGGCGTGCCGTTTTCGGACCCCATGGCCGATGGGCCGGTGATTCAGCGCTCAAGCGAGCGGGCCCTGGCCCGGCATGTCACGCTGGCCGACTGCCTGGGCTGGGTGCGCGAGTTTCGATCCTCGGATGCGGCCACGCCGGTGGTGTTGATGGGCTATGCCAATCCGGTTGAGCGCTTTGGCATCGATCGATTTGTTGCGCAGGCAAAAGAATCGGGTGTCGATGGCACGATAGTGGTGGACTACCCGCCCGAGGAGTGCGAAGAATTCAGTAACGCTTTGAAATCCCGAGGCATGGATCCCATCTTTCTTTTGGCGCCGACTTCAACTGAGTCGCGCATGCGGGATGTGGCCCGGCTTGGCGCGGGCTATCTGTATTACGTATCGTTAAAAGGCGTCACAGGAGCAGGCCATCTGGACCCGGCCGCGGTCGGCGATCGCGTGCAGCAGATTCGGCGCTTTACGTCGATGCCAATCGGAGTGGGTTTCGGAATCAGTGATGCCGATTCGGCAGTGGCAGTGGCCCAGCATGCCGATGCCGTGGTGATTGGCAGCGCGCTGATTCGAGTGATGGAAGACGCCGTGAAGACCGGCTCCGATACGCTATCAGCGGCAGCAGGATTTATCTCAGGTATTCGGCAGGCCTTGGACTGCATGCCAAAGAAACTCCATTCGGAGGCCGCATGAGCTGGATTGACAAGATTCTCCCCCCGAAGATTCAGCGCTCCGAAGGCCCGCGTCGCAGCGTGCCCGAGGGCCTGTGGCTGAAGTGCCCCGCCTGCGAGTCCGTTCTGTATCGCACCGATTTGGAAAACAACCAGCAGGTCTGCCCGAAGTGTGACCACCATTTGCGGATCCGGGCCCGTGATCGGCTCGATAAACTCCTGGATCCTGAGGGCCGTTTTGAAATTGGCCAAGAAGTCCTGCCGATTGATTCCCTGAAATTTAAAGACAGCCGTAAGTATCCCGAGCGGCTCACCGAGGCGATGGAGCAGACCGGCGAGACGGATGCCTTAATCGCGATCAGCGGTGCAATTAAGTCGGTGCCAGTGGTCGTGGCCTGTTTTGAGTTTGAGTTTATGGGCGGCTCAATGGGCTCAGTGGTAGGTGAGCGGTTTGTGCGGGCTGTCGAGGTGGCGCTTGAAAGCAAGGTGCCATTTGTCAGCATCGCTGCAAGCGGCGGCGCCCGCATGCAAGAGGGCCTGCTGTCGCTGATGCAGATGGCCCGCACCACAGCGGTCTTGCAGCGGTTAAGCCATGCGCGGCTGCCCTATATCTCCGTTCTCACCGACCCCACCATGGGTGGTGTATCTGCCAGTTTTGCTTTTTTGGGCGATGTGGTGATGGCTGAGCCCAACGCCTTGGTGGGTTTTGCGGGGCCGCGCGTCATCGAGCAGACGGTTCGCGAGAAGCTTCCTGCTGGATTTCAGCGGGCGGAGTTTCTACTAGAAAAAGGCGCTGTCGACCGACTCGTTGATCGACGAAAAATGCGCGACGAGCTTGCTGATTTGCTGATGCTGCTGCTGCGGCAGCCCGCTGATGCGGCCCGCCAAAGTTGACGCTTTCTGACTGGCTAGAAAAAATAACCTCCCAGCATGTCCGGCCGATTGATCTCGGCCTGGACCGGGTGGTCCGCGTGGCGCAGGCCATGGGGTTTCCCGAAGGACGGTCCTTTAGCGGCCCGAGCATCGAACTGGGCTGTCCATCCATTCTTGTTGGCGGCACCAATGGCAAGGGCTCGACCTGCGCCATG
>CAYFPT010000110.1:0-5503 GCA_964345065.1 uncultured Bordetella sp. | reverse complement strand
CTTTTTCGGCGTCATGAAAAAAATCATGGATAAGTCTTGACTCAAGAGCCTGAGTAATACCTGTACGTTGGCCAAGATCAGCGCAAAGCTCTTGAATTGCTAGCGATTTCCATTGATCAAGACCCCCAATCGGATGCCGTGAGATGCCGAGCACGCAATGACCTTTTTCGAGCAGCCGCCGCGTGAGTGCCGCGCCAAGCCCCCGGCTGTGACCAGTGATTAAAAGGTGGGCCATTCGCGGCAGTATAAGACCGCCAGTTTTCTTACTGGCTGTAGTGGAATTTGATTCAATCTGGTTCTCCTCCCTTGACCGCAAAAGTCTAGCCGGAAAACAATAGGCCACATGCGCCGGCGCCTTCTTCAGATGCTCCTGGTCCTCGCGGGCCTTCAGGGCTTTGCCATGGCCCCGGCGATTGGGCAGACCGCCTCGGCAGATGTGCTCTCGGCCTTGCGGGAGTCGGTGGTCGCGGTGCGCAGCCGGGCCGTGGAGGATGCCCGCTCCAATGCAACCCTTGGCCGCGAGCGCCTGGGTTCGGGCGTTGTCATCGATGGACAGGGCCATATCCTGACCATCGGCTATCTCGTCATCGAATCCGAAGAGGTCGATGTCACGGTGTCTTCGGGGGCGACTTATCCCGCACGCGTGATCGGCTATGACCATGCGACCGGCTTTGCGGTCTTACGGCCTTTGCTGCCAATCAGGCTTAAGCCTTTAGCGATCGGATCTTCTGGAAAGCTCGCCGATCAAGAGCTGATGATCGTGCTGCCTTTTGAGGGCCTGGGCCCGGGCTCTGCGACCCAGCTGGTATCACGCCGGCCGTTTGCTGGCAGCTGGGAATATTTGCTGGAGTCGGCGCTTTACACCTTTCCACCCAATGCAGCCTGGGCTGGCGCGGCGCTTTTAAATGAGCGTGGCGAACTGGTTGGCCTGGGTTCACTGTATGTCCGGGATGCAATGGCCCAGGGCATGTTTTCGCCTGGAAATTTATTCGTGCCGATCGATTTATTAAAGCCAATTCAGCGGGATCTTCTGACCAAGGGGGTTCGCTCGTCGGGCATTCATCCATGGATGGGGATTACGCCCGATGACAGTAGCGGCTATGTGGCGATTCTGCGGGTCAGTAAAGATGGGCCTGCCGATCAGGCGGGCCTTCGGGCCGGCGATTTCATTACGGCGGTCGCCGGCAAAGAGGTCCGAACCCTGACCGATTTATATCGAAGCGCATGGGCATTGGGCGGGGCAGGCACGCGGATACCGATTGAGGTGGAACGCGATGGCCGAAGATTTTCCATGGTGATTAATTCGATTGATCGGACAGCATTTTTCAAAAAACCAGACGGCTTATAGCCTTCGAAAAGTGAATGTGCCGACTCCTACCTCAGCATCCTTGATGCGGCCTCCCGCTTTGGTCGCCGCCTTAGGCTATGGCGGGCTCATCCCGTTTGTTGGCCTTGCTGGCGTTGTCATGTTCGGCCCTGCCGATGCCATGGCGTTTGCCCGGGCCTTACTGATTGCCTATGGCGCTGTGATTCTGAGTTTTGTTGGGGCCTTGCACTGGGGCTTTGCGATGACACTGCCCGGCCTGGATCGGTCCCGAAAAAACCGCGGCTACATCTGGAGCGTGATTCCCGCCCTGTTGGGTTTTCTTGCTATTGCGATGGATTCCGCGTTGTCCCTTAGCCTGCTGATCGTGGGCTTTGCACTGGCCTACTGGCAGGATGCGGATCTGGCCAACCGGGCCAGCCTGCCACCGTGGTACCCCCGGCTTCGGGCGTGGCTGTCGATAATCGCTTGTCTGTCCCTTGTTTGTGGTCTTCTGGCCCCGGCTTTAGTTTGACAATATCAAATGAATTTGTCTAAACTGAATCATGTTCGCGCGCAAGGAGACCGTTGTGACAAAAAAAGCATTCGCCTCACAGGCTGATCTAGAAGAGAAAAAAGTAAGTTTCGAGCAGCTCTCGGAGCACGCCTGGGCGTATACCGCTGAAGGGGATCCGAATACGGGAATCGTCATCGGCGATGACGCCGTGATGATCATCGATGCAACCGCCACGCCGGTCATGGCCCAGAGTGTGATTGAACGTGTGCGAAGCATCACCGATAAGCCGATTAAGTATGTGTTGCTGACGCACTATCACGCTGTCCGGGTACTCGGCGCATCGGGCTACCGAAGCGAGGGCCTTGAGCAAATCATCGCCAGCCGGGATACCTATGACTTAATCATCGAGCGTGGCCAGCAGGATATGGATTCGGAGATCGGCCGTTTTCCGCGGCTTTTTCAGGCAGTCGAGTCGGTTCCTGGACTGACCTGGCCAACACTCACGTTTAAAGGCGAGATGTCGATCTGGATGGGCAAGCTTGAGGTGCAGATCAAGCAGCTCGGGGCAGGCCATACCAAGGGCGATACGATCGCCTGGCTGCCCAACGAAAAGGTTTTGTTTTCCGGGGACTTAGTGGAGTACGACGCCGCCTGCTATGCCGGTGATGCCCATCTCGCGCAGTGGCCGGCAACACTGGATCGGCTTGCCCAGATGCAGGCCGATAAGCTTGTGCCGGGCCGGGGCCCCGCATTGATCGGCCCGAAGCAAGTGCAGGCCGGAATTGCATACACACGCGATTTTGTTGCAACGCTGTACGAGTCGGCCCAAGAGGCGGTCCGTGCAGGCAAGGATCTCAAGGCCACGATGGCGCATGTGCGCGCCAAGATGGATCCAAAGTTTTCCCAGGTCTTTATTTATGAGCATTGCCTACCGTTTGATGTGACCCGCGCGTTTGATGAGGCCAGTGGAATTTCGCACCCGCGGATCTGGACGGCCCAGCGGGATCAGGAGATGTGGCAGGCACTTCAGAGCTAAACGAGATTGCCGGATGCTCTCGACCTACCGTTATCCGAAGTTCGACTATCGTCGGCCTGCTGAGATCGGCAGCCGCACCGCGCGTCAAATTGTGGTGGTGGGAGCGGGCCCGGTTGGACTGGCTGCAGCCATTGATCTGGCGCAATTCGGCCATTCGGTGCTGTTACTCGATGATGACAACACCGTCTCGGTTGGGTCGCGCGGCTTATGTTACGCCAAGCGCTCGCTGGAGATTCTGGATCGGCTTGGCGCCGGAGAGCCCGTGATGGAGAAGGGTGTCTCATGGAATGTAGGCCGCACCTTTAATGGCAGCGATGAGGTCTATTCCTTCAATCTCTCGCCCGAGCCCGACCATGAGCGGCCCGGCATGATCAATCTGCAGCAGTACTACCTGGAGGAGTTTTTACTGAAACGGGCCAACGAACTCGCTAACCTGGAGATTCGATGGCAAAACAAAGTCGTTGCTGTGGACGCCCACAACACTGGCTCGACCATTACAGTGGAGACTGCGGATGGCAGCTACCACATTGATGTCGAGTGGCTGATCGTGGGTGACGGTGCCCGCTCCGGCATTCGCCGGCTTCTTGGGCTCGATATTGAGGGCAGGGTCTTTCAGGACCGATTTCTGATTGCGGATGTAGTGATGAAGGCGGATTTTCCTGCTGAGCGTTGGTTCTGGTTTGATCCTCCTTTTCATCCGAATCAGTCTGTGCTGCTGCATCGCGAGGCCGACAATGTCTGGCGCATTGACTTCCAGCTGGGCTGGGATGCCGATCCGGAAGAGGAAAAAAAACCCGAGAAAGTGATTCCGCGTATTCAAGCGATGCTGGGCGAGCAGCATGCGTTTGATCTTGAGTGGGTCAGTGTGTACACCTTTCAATGCCGTCGCATGAAAAATTTTCGGCACCAGCGGGTGTTTTTTGTTGGAGATGCCGCCCATCAGGTCTCGCCTTTTGGGGCCCGCGGTGCCAATTCGGGACTGCAGGATGCCGATAATCTGGCCTGGAAGCTGACGTTGGTGATTCAGGGCAGCGCCCCAGAGCGGCTGCTGGAGACCTACCACGAAGAGCGGTCCTATGCGGCGGATGAAAACATCATGAACTCGACCCGCTCAACGGATTTCATTACGCCGAAATCTACAGTGAGCAGGTTATTTCGAAACTCGGTCCTCGATCTCGCTCGGCACCATCGGTTTGCGCGGTCGCTGGTGAACTCTGGCCGGCTTTCGGTGCCTTCATTTCTGTATCAATCCAGCCTAAATACGCCGGATCAGGAAGCGTTCTCAGGAAAAATGATTCCTGGCGCACCGATGGAAGATGCGCCGATTGTGTCGGAGGGCAAGCAAGGCTGGCTGCTGCGCCATATCGGTAATGCATTTGTACTCCTGATTTATGTGGATCATCAGCCAATCGCCACCGAACTGATTCGGGAATTGCAAGACTGTCGTATCCCGGGGCTAAGTGTTCGCCTGCTGCTGGTCGCCGCGGATGCCGAACGGGCGGCGGCCTTTGGCATGCGGGCGCCGGTTCTGATTGATCACAAGGGCCGCTTTAAAGAGCGTTACGATGCCGCCCACGGCACGGCCTATCTTGTGCGGCCGGATCAGCATGTTGCTGCCCGCTGGCGAAGCCCATCACCCGAGGGGCTGTTGGCGGCGCTGGCCCGGGCGACCTGCAACTCATCGTTAAGGAACAGCCCATGCCACTGATGACCGAACCGAATTTCAAAGAGTTGGATCGGCCCGTCTTTCGTGAATTCAGTCCTGGAGATGATTTTTATGAGGCCTTGATCGCGGCCCATGAGGGGCTGTCTGAGGCACAGAGCCATGAGCTAAATGCCAAGCTGGTCTTGTTGTTGTCGAATCACATCGGCGATTTGCGCGTCTTGCGCGAGGCCTTTTTGTTGGCCCGCGAATCGGTCACGTTGCCCTAAACACTGGAGAATGCAAATGAAGCTGTCAAAAATTCACCATGTTGCATATCGCTGCAAGGATGCCAAGCAGACTGTGCAGTGGTATCAGAAATACCTGGAGATGGAGTTCGTGCTGGCCATTGCGGAAAACGAGGTACCCTCGACCAAGGCACCCGATCCCTATATGCACGTATTTTTAGATGCTGGCGGCGGCAATATTCTTGCGTTTTTCGAACTGCCCAACAGCCCCGAAATGTCACGCGATATGAATACGCCCAACTGGGTGCAGCACCTGGCGCTGGAGGTGGAATCGTTAGAGACCCTGCTGATCGTCAAGGAGCGGCTTGAGCGTGATGGCATTGAGGTGGTGGGCCCCACCAATCATACGATTTTTAAGTCGATTTATTTCTTTGATCCCAATGGTCATCGGCTTGAGCTAGCAGTTAACACTGGATCGCCAAAAATGATGCAG
Organism: uncultured Bordetella sp.; assembly: GCA_964345065.1. Taxonomy (GTDB): domain Bacteria; phylum Pseudomonadota; class Gammaproteobacteria; order Burkholderiales; family Burkholderiaceae_A; genus Lacustribacter. The sequence continues at coordinate 264 of CAYFPT010000110.1, read as the reverse complement.
GAGCTCGACCGCGTGAAATGGGACATGCTCAATGAGTGGAGTCAGACCAAGCGGGCACCGAATCATGCAAGCTGGATGCATGATGGATCTCTTCAATAACTGGGGCGCCAAATCGTGGGAAAAATAACCCAAGGCAGCTGGGTCGAAAGCGCCAATCGGCCTGGCCATGATTTTCCGATTGAAAATCTCCCCTATGGCATTTTTCGGCGTGGAGAACCTCAGCAGCCGCCTCGGGCGGGTGTCGCGATCGGCGATCAGATTCTG
>CAYFPT010000109.1:1554-5614 GCA_964345065.1 uncultured Bordetella sp. | reverse complement strand
TTCACCATGGACCTTGTCGGCAGCGGTCCCGTAAAACTCAAAGTATCGGGCAAGAACCTTAATATCGTTCCGCGCTGTACTGATTGGCTTCCCGGTATCCCGAGCCTCAATCTGCGCTAGCTCTTCAGCACATGCAAGCACCGCATCGCTAATTTTGACAAGAATCCTGCCCCGCTCTGTTGCAGTGAGATTTGCCCAAGGGCCCGTCAGCGCCTGCCGGGCCGCCACAACCGCCTGATCCACATCGGCCAAACCCCCCCGAGAAATTTGATCAAACGTCTCTCCAGTGGAAGGATCCACCACCGGGATCGAGCGCCCATCTTGCGCTGCAACCCATTGACCACCAATGAACATCTTTTTCAAAGAAAATCTCCTGAGTAACTTGATCGCAAAGCCAGCCCAGTGTTTTGGCGGCATCCCATAAGTCACTTTAGAGACGATTTCCCGCAAAGGGAATTCGTAAGGCGGCAACGTCGAGTTCGAGAATTTGGAAGTCCAACCCCCACGGCTGATCGCGCCCTATGCGACAATATATGCATGCTGCCAGATATAGATTCCCTGGCCCTTTTTGTTCGTGCGGCCGAACTCAGTAACCTGACCCGGGCAGCCGAGGCGAGCTGTATTACGGTGCCAGCGGCGAGCCGTCGCCTATCGCTCCTCGAGCATCAGTTCAAGGCCCAGCTGTTTGAACGACATTCACGCGGGCTGCAGCTCACGCCTGCAGGGGAGCGGCTGCTGATCTTGGCCCGCGAAGTCATTGCCAGCGTGCACCACATGCGCTCCGAGATGAGCAACTACGGCCAAGGTCGCCAAAATGTACTTCGTATTCATGGAAATACATCGGCGATGGCACAGTTTCTACCCAGTGATATTGCTCAATTTCAAGCTGCGCACGATGACGTCAGGATCGTTTTAGAAGAATGTTGGAGCGAAGACGCAGTCAGGAGAGTGCGCAATCATGAGACAGATATCGGAGTGATTGTTCAAGGCTGTAGCGTGGAAGGTCTCGTGACGCGACCCTATCGACGCGATCGACTTGCGGCTGTCCTTCGATCAGATGATGAAATCAATCAAACTGAAATTGCCTTCGAGCAGCTTCTGGATCGGGATCTGGTGGGCCTAGAGGGTAGTAGTACCCTGACCCAGCTCCTGACTGAGCAGGCTTCGAATCTTATGCGTCCCATGCCACTTAGGGTGCAGGTTCGCAGCTTTGAAGTGGTCTGTCGCGCAGTGGAGGCACGACTCGGCGTCGGTATTCTTCCCCTTGCTGCGGCCCGAAGCTTCGCCAACGCAATGAATTTAAAAGTAGTTCCTCTGACCGACCCCTGGGCGCAAAGACGAATGCTACTTTGCTTAAAAACACTTCCAGAGCCAGGCTCAGCAGTCAGCAATTTGTTATCGCATCTTGAAATGCTGGCCGCAGCTGACGATGGAGATGCCTAGTAGGACCCCTAACGCGGCATGGTATCGGCGACGGCTGGCCGGCCCCTCATCTGCTCGGCGAACCCTTTCAACGCTGGTGTTGTAGGCAGCCAAGGCTGATCGCTATATCGAAATTGCTGATAATCAAACAGCGTAATCGCGCATATCGCGTCCAGCTGTAGCGCACCTGTCTGATGATGCGTGGCCACGATCGCAGGAATGATCGATTCAATCCGCTCTAGCCCCTCGATCATTGTGCGACGCCGCTTAAGTCCGACCGGAGTCTCGTCAAACAAAGCGGGGGCGGTCACTTTTCGCGTGATGATAGTGTGTACCGATGCGTCAATAGCGCCCAAAGCAACTCCTGCTCGAGACAAGATTGCCTCGGTTTCTGCAGTGGTTTTACCGATTAGTGTCGGCCACTGAGGCGATGGCCGTGTTGCCTCAAGCCACATCACAATCAACAGACTCTCGGTCAGTGGAATATTACTGTCCAATACTAATGTGGGCACGCGAGCGGCTACATTCGCAGCGCGTAACCGAGGATCGTCAGCCCATGGATCAACGATCGTCGGCGTGACAATCAATCCTTTCTCAATCAGCGCCATTCGAGCGATCCTGACATACGGTGATGTGGTGTTTGCAAGCAATTGCATAAGAGCCCCTTATTTTTAAAAAATTAGATAAAAATTATTGTGTTTCGACAAGATCAAACCCGAGGCTTGGAAAATGAATATGAATGTCGCCGAGGGTGTTATCGGATTGCCGAATGATGATTTCATTGTCGTCCGCGGCCAACAAAATGCCAGTCACGGGCACTCGTGCGTTATCATCCGGAGTCACCGTCACGCGGGCTCCGACTTTGGTTCGTTTGTCGCCATCGCCCGCACGAATGTGTCGCACCGGCTCTGGAGTGGCCATCTTTGCAGCCTCCAGCGCGTCCTGCGGCGTAACTTCTTTAAAGCTTCCATGTCCAAATGCCGCAATGCGGTCATACCACCGAAGAACCGCTGAATCTGGGCCGATTCCCAGAAGGCTGTCAACCTCAGGAGGGCAATTTTTTCGAAGCAAAAATATCGTCTGCCAGCACGAAAAATCAACTGCGCTGGGCGCATCACCCAATACGTAAGGCCGCTGAGCGAGTGCCTGAGCAAGCCACGCATATTGTGACCTCACCAGACCTACATAATGCTCAAACTGTGGTGCCATCGCCTCTTTTGAAATATCAATCATCAAATAGGCTTCTTTTCGGTCTTTTAGAAACTCCGGCGGAATATGCTCGCCAATATAATGAACAAGAATACCGATGGTGGGGATCCACATCTGCCGCTCCCAGGAGAAAGATAGGCCACGTGCAACCCCTTCACTCCCGGCGGGATATAAGGTCGGCGAATTTGGAAAGAGCCGATCCAAGGCCGGCAGGATGATATTGGTATCACAATAGATATCCGCACCTATCTGGAGAATCGGAATTCGGCGATAGCCTCCAGTCAGCGGCGATAAGAATGGCCGCGGGGGAAGGCCAGGTACATCGACCGACTGCCAATTAATCTTTTTGAACCCTAGAACCGTTCTGACTTTTTCAGAGAAAGTTGAAAAGGCGTAGTGGTGAAGAATCGGGGTATGAGTTGACATCGCTGCTCCTTCGAAGAATGCTGAAATCAGGTTTGACCTAGTACATGATGTGCCCGCCATCAACCACAATGGTCTGGCCACTCACAAAATCCGCTAGATCGCTTAACAAGTACATTGCAGTGCCGACAAGATCGGTAGGTCGCTGCTCCCGGGATATGGCACGCGCTTTTAGAAAACTCTGCTGCCATTCAATCGGACGATTCTTGGTGGCATCAGTAATCACAAAGCCCGGCGCAATGACGTTGCAGCGAATACCATCCTTACCAAGCTCTTTGGCCAGCCCTTTAGTCATCGATAGCACTGCACCCTTGGTGGCCACGTAGTGCAGATATCCCGGCTGCCCTGCCACAGCGACAACCGATGCAATGTTGACGATCGAACCACGGCCCGCACGACGCATCACCGGTGCAGTCGCCTTGCAGCAGAGCCATACACCTTTGACATTTACATTAAAGATGCGATCCCACTCTGCAGAGTCAAGTTCCTCGAAGGGGGTAAGCTTTACCTCACGAAAATATGCCGCATTATTAATTAGGCCGTCTACCCGCTGGGTTGCCTTTAGGGCGATCTCGACCATCGAGCGCACCGAGGCATCGTCTGCAACGTCTACTTTTGCGTAACTTGATTTTCCGCCTGCCTGGGCAATCAGGTCCATAGTTTCATCGGCTGAATGCATATCCGCAACAATCACATGAGCGCCCTGCGTTGCGGCCCCAATAGCAAACGCCTGGCCAACTCCGGTAGCAGCTCCTGTTACAACAATCGTCTGGTCTAACAAAAGATTTTGAGTCTTCATGTGGTTTCTCCTCTCAGCGGTTTCGTGTTACGCCCGCCTGTTAAGCTGGAAGTCAATGTTTATGCATAGGGCCCTTGTGACGGCCCATGGGAGTGGCCTCATCGCCCGGCTTGGCTGGCGGCACCACACATCGCGCGCCCTCGTTGCAGTCTGTGATCAACAGATTGCGAGAGATCTTTTCGCGGACCGGTCCGGAAATATCAATAT
>CAYFPT010000109.1:0-1544 GCA_964345065.1 uncultured Bordetella sp. | reverse complement strand
GCTCAATTGTTCCCCGGTACTCCCCGGGACGGCCCGTCGCTACCGATTGAGCGGGTTTGATCGTGTGGGCCATCGGCATCGATGGCATCAAAGCGCCGAGCTTGACCTGGGCGCCTTGGACGGGAGTTCCGTCACGTCGCTTTATCGTCACGACACACTCAAGCATCGGACCAATGCCAAACGACACACACTGCAGTTCGACGGCCGGTCGTGTACCCGCCTGCGCAACGACCTGAGCCGGAGATACCAGCGAGCCAGTGACTATGCCGAACATCAAGAGATTCAGCACACTTTTTTTTCCACTCATTAAAATTTTCCTCTCTCTGAAATCGCTATCAATCCGCAACCCCCCCCCACAACAATGAATCAGGGCCGCCGGAGCTTCATCATTACCCGCAGTCGATGAACCGTAATCTCATCGAGAAATCCGCGCGGTCGCCATCGCAAAAACAACGCAACAAGGCCTCCGAAAATCACCATTCGCCAACCTGGCACAAGCCTTGATGCATCGAGCAATCCCAGATCAAAGATCACCCCAAGCAGCGGGCCGAAGGCTGTGCCCAACCCACCGATGAGGGCGTAACCGACCGCATGAACGCCCAGCATGGGATCAAATAGTGCGGGCTCGATATAGGTCACGCGGTGGGCATACAGCCCCCCTCCTAACGCGGCAAGTCCCCCTGCAAGGGTGGCTGCAGCAAGACGTATTCGGGTGACAGGGATTGCCTGGGAAGTACTGAGAACATCGTCGTGACCTGTCATTCTCAGCGCCAGGCCGAACCGGGTGTGCTCACTAAAAATCATAAGTAACAAAATTGCGCTCAGTATGAGTACCGTCAAAGCTAGATAGACCTCGGGCGCTATATCATTTTCAAGTAGCCAGCGGATATCGCGAAACCCTTCGATCCCGAACGGGCCGACCAGCCCATCAGGTGTCTGAATCTGCCAATAAAGCCATCCCAAAAGAATCCGCGACATCTCGCCGAAAGCGAGGGTAGCCACGGCGTAATACAAACCTGACAGCCGCATGGTTGGAAAAGCAAGAATCCAGGAGCACAACGCGCCGCAGATTACTCCACCGATGAGTGCGTAAGCCAGGGGTACCTGAAACATCGCTGTGAGCATGCCTGAGGCATACGCGCCCACACCAAAGAACGCCTGTTGGCCAAATGAGATGCGACCTACCAGCAACATTAGATATGCTGATAAGGCCAGTAAAGACATGATTGACATGTCGCTTAAAAGCCCAACAACGTGGGCGCTGCTTGCCTCATCAACACCGGGGATACGGCAAATCGCATGCCGAATGGCTTGGGCGAAAGCTCCGTCGGCACCAGTCGACAGCGCGCTGGAGGAAAATATCCGATCCGTCATGATATCCGCCGCACTGAACCTGCGAAACCTGCTGGATTCGACATTGCCCATCGAGATCGAATCAGCACCGCGAATAGCACTGCGTAGGTGGCAAATTCACGGCCTTGCGCACCAAGCCATGCCTGAAAATAAGACTCAATCACCCCCAACAACAACCCGCCCCACAAGAC
>CAYFPT010000108.1:0-5825 GCA_964345065.1 uncultured Bordetella sp. | reverse complement strand
TTTGAAAAATTAGACCCGCCTGCTCGCGGCCGCGGTCAATGTTTCTGCCGGCTGCTGACCAGGCCGACTCTGCAGCGCCCAGCATGAGGCTGAGGCTGAGCAGCAAAAAGAGGGAGCGGACCCGAAGCGTTGTCATGCCTCTACACTATCTGAGTTTTCCTGGTTCCTATCATGCCCGAATTGCCTGAAGTTGAAGTGACTGCCCGCGCCCTGCGCCAGGCCGTATCGGGCTGCGTATTTCAGGGCTTCCGGCACTCGGGGAAACGGCTTCGCCATGCCTTTCCTCGGGCGGCCCTCTCGCGGCTGATCGGCACGCCGGTTTTGTCGATTTCACGGCGCGCCAAATACGTTTTATTGGAATTTGAGCCGGGATGGATTGCGGTCCATCTTGGCATGTCGGGCTCCATTGAGCAGGCCGCGGACGCGAATCAAGCGCCGGGCCTGCATGATCATGTGCTGCTTCAGTTTGGGTCGGCGTCGGGAGCACCCCGGACCCTGGTGTTTAACGATCCTCGGCGCTTTGGCTCATGGCAGTGGCTGGATCGCTCCCAGACTCAGACATCCGATTTGGGTGCTCTGCTGGGCGAAGCATCTAGCGGGATCGAGCCTTTTGATTCTCGTTTTAACGGACAGTGGATGGCCGAGTCTGCCAGGGGCCGACGTGTGGGAATCAAACAATGGCTGATGTCGGGCCGCACCGTGGTGGGCGTGGGAAATATTTATGCATGCGAGGCTTTGTTTGAAGCGGGGATTCATCCCCTACGCAAGGCGTCGGCCATTTCGCGCACACGCTATGACCGCCTTGCCAATGCGGTGAGGCGGATTCTGCAGGCGGCAATCGATAGCGGTGGAAGCACAATTCAGAATTTTGTTGGACTCAACGGCGAGGCGGGACGCTACGGACAGATGCACTGTGTTTATGGCCGCGAGGGAGCGCCCTGCCTGCGCTGCAGCCGGCCGATACGTCGCCTGGTGATCGGCCAGCGCAGCTCATTTTTTTGTCATGGCTGCCAACGCTAAGCGGCCTGTTTTTGCGCATCAGCTCATGGCCTGGCAGCGTGTGCATGGCCGCCATGATCTGCCGTGGCAGCGAAAGCCTGTCGATCCCTATCGGGTCTGGCTTTCTGAAATCATGCTGCAGCAGACCCAGGTCACAACGGTTGTGGCGTACTTTGAGCGCTTCATCGCGCGCTTTCCGAGCCTTCATGCCCTGGCCGGCGCAAGCGAGCAAGAAGTTTTATCACTCTGGTCGGGCCTGGGCTATTACCAGCGGGCCCGCAACCTACTGGCCTGCGCGAAAACGCTCACCTCACAGCATGCGGGCCGCTTTCCCGAGTCAGCACAGCAACTCGCACTGCTGCCAGGCATCGGCCCCTCAACCGCTGCAGCCATTGCTTCAACGGTCTTTGGAGAGCGCGCCGCGATTCTCGATGGCAACGTCAAGCGTGTGCTTGCCCGGCTGACGTGCGCGTCTCCGCCTTGGGGCAGTCCAGCGCTCGAGCGGACACTCTGGACCGAGGCGGTCACACGGCTTCCGAAGCAGTCCGCCGAGATGCCGATCTACACGCAGGCCATCATGGATCTTGGCGCCCTGATTTGCCGGCCTAAAAATCCGCAGTGCGCACGATGCCCGGTGGCCCTGCATTGTCAGGCCTTTCAGCGTGGCCAAGTCGATCGTTATCCGGTGCCGCGTGTTCGGCCAAGCCTGCCGCTGCGCAAGGCTTACTGGGCACTGTGTTTTGACGCAGGTGGCATCTGGCTTGCGCAGCAGCCAAGCTCGGGAATATGGCCAAGTCTTTGGCTGCCATGGACCATCAATCCGGATGCGCTTCCTCGCGGCTGGAAATCAACTGTGCAAAGCCTGCAAGAGGTCGTTGAAGTGCGGCACAGCTTTACGCACTATCGGCTTTTGATTTCTGCCGCGATGCTGCGGCTTCATCGGAATCGGCCACCCATTGGTGCGCCCAAGGGGCTGCAGCGATTTGCCTGGGCCGAGGCGATGGACCTTCCGCTGCCTGCCCCGGCGGCCCGGCTAATGTCTAGGCTTTGCCCCGTTGCGATAAAGACCGATGGCGAACCGCGCAAGAGTAGGCGTCTTTGAATTTGTCGTAGAGGGCATCCGCACAGTAGACCGATCGGTGTTGGCCACCTGTGCAGCCAATGGCAACCGTAAGATAGCTGCGATGCTCCTCCGCATGCCGTGGCAGCCATTTCTGCAGATAGGCCCCAATGTCTTGAATCATTTCGCGCACCGAATCGAAGGACTCTAAATAATGAATCACCGCTGCGTCCCGGCCACTGAGTGGCTTTAGATCGGGGTCATAGTGGGGGTTCGGTAAGCAACGGGCATCAAAGACAAGATCAGCATCCAGCGGAATACCATCTTTAAAGGCGAAGGACTGAAATAACACGGTCAGCGGCGCGTTTTCCAGATCAAGAATTTCTTTTACCCAGCGCCGAAGCACCTGGGGCTGCAAGTCGCTGGTATCTAGCGGAATGCCGAGGGGCTCAATATCGGCCAGCAGTTCTCGCTCGCGGGCAATGCAGTCCATCAGCGTTTGAACGGAGCCTTCGCCAAAAACGTTTTGTGCTGCCAGCATCTGGCTTAAGGGATGCCGACGTCGGGTCTCAGAGTAACGCTGAACGAGTGTCTCATCGCGGGCATTTAGAAAAATGACTCGAACATCGTGGCCCACTTCTCGGATTTGTTCGAGATTTTTTGATAGATGGCCAAGGGATCCTGCCGCGCGGGCATCCACTGCAACCGCAAGCTGCGAAAGGCCCTCGGACACGAGCTGCGTTAAGGCCTGATCGAGAAAGGCCACAGGCAGGTTATCGATACAGAAGTATCCTGAATCCTCCAAGACATTGAGTGCTACCGATTTGCCGGAGCCCGACAAACCGGTGACGAGCACGATTTTCATCGGCCTGAATCCGGGGCAGGCTGCTGCATGGCCGCCTGCTGGCGCTCAACGAATTCCTGCATCGTATCGATGCCACGCAGGCTCAGCACCGAGTTTCGAACCGCCGCTTCGACCAGCACCGCAAGGTTACGCCCCGCCGCAACTGGAATGACGACTTTGCGAATCGGCAGGCCCATCACATCTTGGGTCATGGCCTCCAAGGGCAGACGTTCAAATTCATTCATCACGCTACGGCGAATCAGCTGCACAATGAGCTTGAGTCGCATTTTTCTGCGGACGGCGGTCTCGCCAAAAATCGCGCGAATATCCAGCAGCCCCAGACCCCGGACTTCAAGAAGATTCTGTAGCAGCGGCGGGCAGCGGCCCTCGACCGCATCCGGCGCGATCCTTGTGAAGTCGACCACATCATCGGCAATCAGGCCGTGGCCACGGGTAATTAACTCGAGTCCGAGTTCACTTTTTCCAAGGCCAGACTCACCGGCAATCAGCACTCCCATGCCCAGCACATCCATGAATACGCCATGCATCTGGGTCTGCGGGGCCAGCGTGCGGGCCAGCTGTGTGCGAAGTATTTCAATGACTTGTCCCGCCGATACGGTGGTTCTCAAGAGCGGCAGGCCCTCGCGTTCGCAGGCCGTAAACAATTCTGCAGGCGGGATTTCATCATCAGCAACGATGATCGCGGGTGGCCGCCCGGCAACCAGCTCCGCGGTGAGATAGTTTTTTCTTTGTGGGTCCAGGCGGTTGTAATAGGCAACCTCGGGCGTGCCCATAATCTGGATCCGATTGGGATGAATCAGATTTAAGTGGCCGATGAGATCGGCACTCTCGGTCGATTGGCCGCCGATTTTGCGGCCCGCGCCGACCTGTCCCGTTAAAAAGCTGAGCTTGAGCGTTTCCGCGTGTTCGTCAAATAAGGCCTTAACGTCAAGCACGGGCCGGCTGCCAGGCCTCGAGGGCCCGATGCAAGGACTGTGGATCGGTCTCGCTGCTCAACAGCTCGCGCATGTGTCGATCGGACAGCATCTCGGCTACTTCAGACAGGATCTCAAGATGCTGCTGCGTTGCCTGTTCGGGCACCAGCAGAAACAGCAGCAGTCCGACCGGTTTTCCATCGGGCGCATCGAAGGCCACCGGCTCGGCCAGCCGAATCAACGCGGCGACCGCCTCTTTCAGGCCTTTGATTCTGCCGTGGGGAATCGCAATTCCTTCACCAAGGCCGGTGGATCCGAGGCGTTCGCGCGCAAACAAGGAGTCAAATACTTTGACCCGCGCTATGCCCTGGTTGTTTTCAAAAAGAAGCCCCGCCTGTTCAAAGACGCGCTTTTTACTGCTGGCTTCCTGGCCAACGGCAATGTTGGCCAGAGGTAAAAGCTGGCTAATGCGGTTCATTGCTCCGCCTCGTCGAGTCGAGAGGCAGGATTATAAATCCTTTGTTGCGCTGCGCAAAACGGTTTAAGTGGTGAGCCGTGCGCCAATCTCCTGGCCACGGTGCACCCCCGGCCGATGCGTTTCCTTGTACCGGACGACCTGCCGGTCTAATTTATCAGCCAGCAGGTCGATGGCCGCATACAGGTCGGCGTGGCTGGCCTCGCAGTGGACATCCTTTCCCGGCAGGCGGACGGTCACCTCGGCCACTTGATTAAGCTTCTGAACGCTGAGCACGACATGGACCTCGTTGACATGATCAAAGTGCCGCCAGGGCCTGCCGAACTTCTGGTCCACATAGCTGCGGATGGAGTCGGTAATCTCGATGTGATGTCCCTTGACGGTCAAATGCATGGCCCTGCCTCCTGTATTAGAGTTTTTTGCGTTGGCTGACAGGCTCAATTCTGAGCGCTTCTCGGTACTTTGCAATCGTGCGCCGCGCAACTTGAATACCCTCGCTGGCAAAGCGGTCAGAAATCTGTTGATCAGACAGGGGCCGGCGGGCATCCTCCTCGGCGACCCATTGTCGGATCTTGGCCTGCAGGGCGGTCGAGGAGGCCACCCCTCCGCCCTCGGTGCGCACATGGCTTGTAAAGAAGTATTTCAGCTCGAATGTTCCCCGGGGGGTCAGCATGTATTTGTTGGTGGTGACCCGGGAGACGGTCGACTCGTGGAGTTCGCACCGTTCAGCGATCTCTCTGAGCACCAGGGGCCGCATGGCGATTTCGCCGTGCTCAAAAAATTCTTGCTGCTCAATTGCGATGGCCTGTGAGACACGCAAAATCGTATCGAAGCGCTGCTGAATATTTTTAATGACCCAGCGGGCCTCCTGCAGCTGCGCAGTCATGCTGCTGGCCCGCTCCTGACGAATCAGCTCCGCATACAAGGGGTTGATGGAGAGTCGCGGCACGGCCGATTCATTTAAGCGGACCTGCCATTTGCTGGATTTGCGTGTGCCCATTCGGTAGGCAATCACATCCGGAACAATCGACTCGGCGGCATTGTCTAAGAATTCGGCGCCGGGTTTCGGATTAAGCCGTTTGATGAAGAGTACCGCCTGCTTTAAGGACTCCTTATCGCAACGCAGTGCCTGGCAGAGCCCATTGAAATCTTTGGCGCCGAGTGCATTTAAGTGGGCCAAGTCACTGATGATTTTTCTTGAGAGTTCAAGGCAGGCGTCGATTCCAGGCGACACTGACGCATCAGGCGCTGTAACTGCCCAGCCCTCGAGCTGCAGCAATAGACATTCCTGAAGATTTCGGGCCCCGATGCCTCTCGGGTCTAGGCTTTGCAATAGTTTTAGGCCGAGCGTGAGCTCTTCGGCCTCAAGCCGCTCGCCAAAATGTTGGAAAAAAAAATCAGCAACACTCTCCTCAAGCTCGTCGAGGCTATCGCGCAGGTATCCATCGTCATCCAGGGATTCAATCAGGGTCATCAGCCAGGCCCGATCACGATCCGAGAGTTTTAGGCTCT
>CAYFPT010000107.1:0-5838 GCA_964345065.1 uncultured Bordetella sp. | reverse complement strand
GTCTACGTCAGATTTTTTAGATTGGGGCCAGTGCTGACAGCAGCCGGCCCGATGGCAAGGCGTTACACTAGGGCCAGTTTGAAATTGGTCAAACGCCGTCGCGTGGTGCCCGCTTAGCGCGGGTTAAACGGGAAGCCGGTGTAAATCCGGCACTTTCCCCGAAACAGTAACGGTTGGAGTGATTCAAAGCGGCCCAGTTGCACTGGGCCGGCCACTGGGGTCTCGATTCCCTGGGAAGGCATTGAATCGCCGCCCCTTTTCGCGAGGGGCAGCAGCCGAAGTCTGGATACCGGCCAGTGACGTGAATGCTTTTTGTCGCCTCGGGGATTGGGGGGCAAGAAAGGTTGATCATGTCTTTTCGGGTTTTGCCGGCGTTCAGTGCACTCGCACTTGGGGTCTCGGCAGCGTTCGCCCAGGGCGGCCCCACTGCCGCCACACAAAACGCCCCGCTCGCATCGTTAGAGCCCGTGGTCGTGACAGCGAGTCGCTATGAGGAGCCTTTGCGTGATGCTGGGGTTCTCATCTCAGTGATTGAGCGACACCAGCTGCTTGAGTCCGGTGCATCCAACGTGATTGACGCCTTAGATCGCGTTCCCGGGGTATCGATCCGACGGCTCTATGGACATATGGGCGCGGATGCAAGTCTGGATATTGGATTTCTTGGCGAGTCGGGCGCCAAAAATGTATTGGTTCTAATTGATGGATTGCGAATCAATAACATTGATGACGAAAGTATTCGGTTTACCCAGCTGCCACTCTCAGCGATCGAGCGCATCGAGGTGCGCGGCGCCGGCGCCGGTGTGCTCTATGGCGATCGGGCGATGGGCGGTGTCGTCAATATTATTACGCGCCAGGATACCGCGAATGAGATTCGCGTTGCGGGTGGTTCATTTGGATATCAAAAAATCGATGGGATTTTATCGAAACCGCTCGAGTCTATGCATCTCAGCCTCGCCGCGATGGAGGCACGATCAAGTGGTTATAGAGATCGTTCGAGCACCGAGCAGCAATCCGTCAGGATTGGCCTTCGGTCGTTGCCTGCGACGGGGGGCTTATGGCGGCTGCAGGCCCGTTTTTTTGAAGAGCAGGCCCAGCTTCCCGGTGGAATTTCTCTGGCACAGTTCGCCACGAATCCGCGGGCCGCAAGAAACCCTGCCGATAGTGGAAAGCGGCACGGCGGACAAGTCTCACTTGAGCTTCAACGCGACCTCGGCGCATCGGCCCGACTGTCTCTGAACGGGGGATACGATTTTTCGCAGAATTATGCGGACATGCAGAGCTTTCTCCCGTGGGCGACTGCGATTAGCACTCGAGAGTCAAAAAAATTATTTTTTCAGCCCGCCCTGATCGGAGAGATCACGCAGCAGATCACGGCCCGGGCCGGTCTTGATGTCTTTCTTGCCGAAGCCAATGTTAACGGAGGCAATCAAGTCTCCCAAGACAGTCTTGCGGCGTATTTCACGACGGAGGCCCGTCTTTCGCCGACATCTACCGCGTCGCTCGGCATTAGACGGCAGGGCCTGGCGAATCAGTTTCAGATTGATACCGCTGCAGGGCGGGAGTCAGATCGACAGTATCTCACCGCCTACAGCCTTGGCTGGTCGGGCCGGCTGTCAGACTTAAGTCGTGTTCGGGTAGGGGCAGTCTCTGGATTTCGCTTCCCAACAACGGATGAGCTGTATTACTTCAATGCCCTTAGTTTCGTGCCCACAAGAATACATCCCGGCGTTGGACCCATGACGTCTAAGGAGCTCTATGCCACGTTTGAGCACCGCAGAAAAACCGCTGCTTACTCTGCAATTCTTCGCAGCATTAGCACGACAGGGGAAATTGGATTCTCCTCGAGTGCAGGATGTAGCCCTGTGGTTGCCAATGAATCCTGCAACACGAATTTATACGATACGCAGCGCGCCATACTGACGCTGACGGGGAGGTGGACGATCGGGCCATTGACGACGGTAAACGCTTCCCTGGACTGGGTCGATTCTGAAATTCGTAGTGGCCAGAACGCCGGATTTCGCATTCCGTATGTGCCACGTACTGCAGCTAGGGCGGGGGTTGATCATCGAATTAGTCCTGCGTATCGCCTGCTCGGTTATGCCCACTATCGCGGTCGGATGTATCAAAATGATTACTTCTCTAACCTTTTCGACCGGGGCTACGAGATTCCAGGCCGTGTTCTATTCGATATCGGATTCATAGGGGAGCCGCGAAAGAACATCCAGTGGGGATTATGGGCGCGCAATGTCACGGATAAGCGGTACTACGACTTTGGCCGTGATGGTAGCAACGCCTGGGGCGGCGTTTATCCTGGAGACGGGCGGTCTTTTCAGCTTACCGCTACCGGTCGATTCTGAGGCGCGCTTTAGTGCAGATGCTGGCTCGGCTGCTCGGCCACCTCGGGCAGCTCCGCATGTACCATTTCACCATCCTCATTGGGATAGAGCGGTGCACCGCAGTCATCACAGTATTCCATTGGCAGGCGCTGCCTGAGCATGAGGATGCGCTGCAGGCCGGTGTCGCGTAGTGTGGTCTCGATCTCCTCGGCAACATCACTCATTTCATCTTCTGCACCGAGCAGCGGCCAGACGACACCGTGTATGACTTCCTCCTCCTCGGCAACTGCAAATCCGATTCGATACTCTTCGAGCTGCCGGTTGTAGCATCCACCAATGACCGCAACGAGTGCATTGGGCGTTACGCCAAGCGTTGTCGCTAAAAACGCAACCGAAGCCCGAATTGAAAATGGCCGGGCGGAGCGATCGGCATCCCGGCAGGCCACGTAATAGGCCCGCGGCAGCATGCTTTCAAACGCACAGGCGGGCAGCAGCGGGGCGAGGGCCTCCTGGCTGGCCTGGACCCAGCGCTCTGCGACTTGCTCTCGGCTGGCATCACCCGACTGCCAGCGAAATATCGCCTCGCCGCGCGGCGCCGAGACGACACCAATGATGTACCGCTGATCAGCCAGAAACTGTGCGGTTTCCTTGAGCGCGGCAGGATCGACCTTAAATAAACCTTCGCTGAGGGTCTGCGTCAGGGTCTGACGAAGCTCTGCGGTGTCGCAAAAGGTTTCTGGCAGCTGGTCCGGGGAAAATAAGTAATTGGCCAGGGTGACATCCGCAGCGGCTGTAAACACCGATTCCATCAGGGCCTGACGTGTTGATTTAACGATCGCTGCCGGTATCGGCCGCGTTGGCAGCGGCATGCGCGACCAGGCCAACACGGGGGCTGCGAAAAGCAACACATCACGATCACCATCCGAGGTGGCCGCGAGCGCGTGCTCGACCCGGCCTTCAATGGCATCGGCAAGCTCTTCGTAGGCCCGAGACTCGCGGTCGGCGAGCCGATCCAAGGCGGCATTCAGTGATCCCTCATCGCCATTTTTGAGGAGCGACTCAATCTCGCGCTCAAGCCGCGATTCCCAGAAGTGGTCCTCTGCGCGACTGCCTGACTGCGCGAGCCCCTCGGCGAATTCAATCAAGGCATCGGCTTCACGAGAGGCGCGGCCGCGGCGGGAGGAGGGAGATTTTTTCATTGGCAGTTCAGAAGTTGGGGCGAAAGGCGAAGTTTACTTGAGCGATCTCTTAAATTCGCCGTCTCGCGCCAAGTGAAAGGGCCCAAGGCCACGCGGATAGCGGGATAATGGGCGTAAAAGGAGGAGTTGTGATGGCCACCGCGTCCCCGATCCTTAAAATCGACAAACTGGACCGCTTCACTGCGGCCCTGGGAGACTTGCTCAATCAGGCCGCCGAGCCAGGCTCGCCCGAGTTTCTAAATCAGGTGAGCCATCTTTTGGCAGCACTGATTCGCGAAGATGACTGGCTGCCGGCCTCATATGCCGCCCCCCATCCGCAGTATTACCAGCAGTACTGCCTGCACCGCGATCCGCAGAACCGGTTCTCGGTGGTGAGTTTTGTCTGGGGCCCTGGCCAGGCAACGCCGGTGCACGATCACACCCTCTGGGGTGTGATTGGCATGCTGCGCGGACAAGAGCACTCGCAGCGTTACGTCATTAGCAGCGACGGGTTTCCCTCGCCGGAAGGCCCACTCGAGATCCTCTCGCCGGGAGACACCAGTATCGTCTCAGCCCATCATGGTGACATCCACAAGGTCATGAATGCCCATCGTGATCAGGTGTCGATCAGCATCCATGTCTATGGCGGAGATATCGGCAGCACAAAACGCCATGTCTTTCCCTTAGAGGGTGGGCCCGCCAAGGATTTCGTCTCGGGCTATTCAGCGCCGGTACTGCAATAAAAAACGCCCGGGAATGTGGGGCTGCCCGGGCGTTTTAATTTAAGCACGCGTTGTTATTGTTGCCGTTATGCGGCCATCAACTCCCGCAGCACATAGGGCAGGATGCCGCCGTGGCGGAAATAATCCACCTCAATTGGCGTATCGATTCTGCATAAGACGGTGACATTTTGCTTGGCGCCGTCTTTTCGGGTGATAACGACCGTGAGGTCTTGTTGGGGCTGCAGGCCATCGGGGATCGCGATATCAAATGATTCTGTGCCGTCTAAGCCTAAGTGCTCTGCGCTGTCAGATCCTTTGAACTGCAACGGCAACACACCCATGCCCACGAGATTGGAGCGGTGAATACGCTCATAGCTGCGCGCAATGACCGCCTTCACGCCCAGCAGCTGCGTGCCCTTGGCTGCCCAGTCCCGGGAGGATCCCGTGCCGTATTCCTCGCCACCTAAGACGATGGTGGCAACGCCCGACTGCTGATACTTCATCGCCGCGTCGTAGATAAACATTTTTTCGCCGCTTGGCTGAAAGAGCGTTAAGCCACCTTCTTCGCGGCTGCCGTCGGCCTTCGGGGGCAGCATCAGGTTTTTGATGCGCACGTTGGCAAAAGTGCCCCGCATCATCACATCGTGATTGCCCCGACGTGATCCATAGGAATTAAAGTCGGCCTTGGTGACGCCATTTTCAATGAGGTATTTGCCGCCCGGCGAGGCTTCTTTGATGGATCCTGCCGGGGAAATGTGGTCGGTGGTGACCGAGTCGCCCAGGATCATCAGCGCGCGGGCCTTTTGAATGGAGCCGGTGGCCTTCGGTGACATTGAAAAGCCATCAAAAAATGGCGGCCGGGCAATGTAGGTTGATTTCGGCCAGTCATAAACCTGGCCGGTGGTGCCTTTGATGTTGTTCCAGAGATGGTGATCTTTTGTCAGGTCGCCATACAGACGCTGGAAGGTCTGCGCATCCATCGCGACCCCCATCATGGCCGCAATCTCGTGGCTGGAGGGCCAGATGTCTTTCAGATAGACCGGCCCCGCAGTGCCTTGGCCGACGGGCTCAGTGCTGAGGTCCTTGAGCACCGTCCCGGCAATCGCGTAGGCCACCACGAGCGGCGGGCTGGCCAGAAAGTTCGCCCGCAGGTTGGGGTGAATTCGGGCCTCGAAGTTACGGTTTCCAGACAGCACTGCTGCACAGACAAGATCTTCTTTCACAATCGCATCATTGAACTCTTGACGCAGATCTCCGGCATTGCCGATGCAGGTGGTGCAGCCATAGGCGGCCACCGCAAAGCCCAGCTTCTCCAGGTGGGGCAGCAGGCCCGCCTTGGTCAGGTATTCAGTGACAACGCGGCTTCCCGGCGCAAGCGAGGTCTTGATGTGCGGCTTTACGGTGAGGCCTTTCTCGACTGCTTTCTTCGCCAGCAGGCCTGCCGCCAGCAAGACACCGGGGTTTGATGTATTAGTGCACGATGTAATGGCCGCAATGAGCACATCGCCACTGCCAATTTCTGTGTCACCGGCTTTGATGCGCTTGGTTAATGCGGCTGGTGACTGCGCAAAGCCATTTTCTGCAACTGGCTTTGAGAACAAT
>CAYFPT010000106.1:5315-5909 GCA_964345065.1 uncultured Bordetella sp. | reverse complement strand
GCCCTGCAGCGCGGAGATGGGCGGAAAAAATGCGGTGATTGTCTCTGAACACGCCGATCTCGATCGGGCCGCGCTGGGCATCTTAAGATCCGGTTTTGGACTCCAGGGCCAGAAATGCTCGGCGACCTCGCGGGTCTATGTCGCAAAGCAAGTGGCCAAGGCGCTCGAAGCGCGATTGGCTGCCCTATCCCAAGAAGTTTCAGTCGGCGACCCCACAGTAAAAGAAAATTGGATGGGACCGGTTATCAATCGCGCAGCTTACGAACGCTATCAGAACTGTGTACAGCAACTGGCACGCCATGGCAGCCTGCTGACCGGCGGAAAACTGCTAACGGATCAAGGCCGCGACAAGGGCTACTTTGTTGCGCCAACAGTTGGCCGCGCTGATTTTGGCTACCGATTGTGGAAAGAAGAGAAATTTATTCCGTTGGTTTTATTAGGCGAGGTCGACAGCGTCGCACAAGCAATTGCGATGGCCAATCAGACCGAGTACGGCCTAACTGCAGGCTTTTATGGCAATGCCGAAGAGACTGCGCTATTTCACGCTCAGATTGAGGCGGGCACCACCTACGTCAACCGGCCTCAGGGTGCGAC
>CAYFPT010000106.1:0-5305 GCA_964345065.1 uncultured Bordetella sp. | reverse complement strand
ACGGGCGCCTGGCCTGGCTATCAGCCGTTTGGCGGCTGGAAAGGCAGCGGCACAACCGGCAAAGCCATTGGATCGTTTTACTACCTGCCACAGTACATGCGGGAGCAATCCAGAACCGTGGTGCTATAGGGTTCGCACACCCAACGACTCAGTCACACTGTGAATTGCTGCCGCAAGTCGCTCTGCAATCAATTCAAGCTCGGCATCGGAAATCGTCAGCGGCGGGGCCAGCACGACATGGTCTCCGAGAGACCCATCAATGGTGCCCCCCATCGGATAGCAGAGCAATCCCAACGCCATAGCCTTTTGCTTAATCTGAGCATGAACCCGAAGCTGAGGATCAAAGGGAGTCTTGTTTTCTTAGTCAGCAACAAGCTCAATACCCACAAACAGCCCGCGGCCACGCAAGTCGCCGACCGCACTGCTATTTGAAAGCGCTCTTTTCAATAAGTCCATTAATAAGGCGCCCTTTGCTGCGACTGGCGCGATGAGCTGCTCGCGCTGCATTACATCCAAAACTGCAACGGCTGCGGCACAGGCGACCGGATGGCCGACGTAGGTCTGGCCATGTTCAAAGGCGCCGCTGCCTTTGGCGATGGTGTCGTGAATTTCTTCGGACACCATTAATGCTGCGATCGGCTGATAGCCAGCCCCAAGGCCCTTGGCGATTGTCACCATATCCGGCTGAATATGCTCTTGTTCATAAGCGAACAATGTTCCTGTGCGGCCCATGCCACACATGACCTCATCAAGAATCAAAAAAATTCCATACCGATCACAGAGCTGCCGCACGCCCTGAAAGTAGCCCTGTGTCGCCGCTACTGCGCCCAAGGTGGCGCCGACAACAGGCTCGGCGAAAAACGCCAAAACACGATCGGGGCCCGTCTCGAGAATTGCTGCCTCCAGCTCCTTGATGAGTCGCTCGGAATACGCCTGCGCAGTCTCGCCCAGCCGCAGGCCTCGGTAGGCGTAACACGGGCTAACATGCCGAACCGGAAATAAAAACTCACTGAATGGTTTGCGCCGGGCAGCGTTACCACTGACGGCCAAAGCGCCCAGCGTGTTGCCGTGATAACTCTGCCTGCGCGCGATGATCTGGGTCCGCTGATGCTGGCCACGCTCGAGTGCAGCCTGTCGCGCGAGCTTAATCGCCGCCTCAATCGCCTCCGAGCCGCTGGATACGACAAACACACGGTCAAGACGGGCCCCTGGCCGGCTTGCGAAAACCGGCGCCTGAGCGACAAGCCGTTCGGCGAGGGCCTCCGCAGGCGAACTGGAAAAAAAACTTGTGTGTGCGAACGCCAACCGATCCAGTTGCTCGCGAATTGCCTGTGTAATCGCGGGGGCAGCGTGGCCCAAGCCACTGACCGCTGCACCGCCGCAGGCATCCAGATAACGGCGGCCCTGCTGATCGATCAGCCACACACCGTCACCCGTTGCAGCCATCGGATAATCACTCCGGCTGTCACGATGGAAAAGATGGGTCACGGGCGTTAATCGCGCGGTCTGCAGCGGTCTTGATACGGAGAGCGACGTGGCGCGCCTTACTTCGGGGCAACCTGGCTCCAGCCCCTTTTAACAAGACACGCGTTACGGGCCTCAACGGCTTTGAGTCGAACCATATTGCCCGCAGAAAAGGCCTCATCGTCACACTGGGTCTTATCCCGATGAAAATCGGCCTCGGAGGCGCCAGCTTTAGAAAATTTGTATTCCGGAATGGCGGCACATCCTGTGATTACCAAAGCGGCAGCTACGATAAGCGACGGTTTAAGCATCATGGTCTTCCCCTAAGTTTTTTAAAATTTACTGGTCAGCGAGCATCGTGTCCAAGAGTCTAAACGCAAGCGGGCAGCCAAGGCTAGATCAAGACCCGCGTGCCCAGCTCAATCACCTGATTGGTCGGGATTTTAAAGTAGGCTACGACACTGCCTGCATTGCGCGACATTGAAGCAAAGATTTCTTCTCGCCACTTGGCCATCCCGCCGCCGGTCGATGGCACCACGGTCTCTCGGCTAAGAAAATACGAGGTCGAAAATAGCTCGATCTCAAGCCCATGCCACTCGCGGGCATACTCCAGGGCTTTGGGCACATCAGGAGAATCCTTAAACCCATAGTTGATACTGATAATCGAGAAGTTATCGCCAATGGGTGTAATTCGGATTTGCTCGTGAAACGGCACCCAGGGCCGCTGCTCGAAGTGGACGGTGAGTAATAAATTCTGCCGATGCAGCACCATATTGTGCTTAATGTTGTGCATCAATGCCTGTGGTGCAGTCGCGGGATCCGATACTAAAAATACAGCGGTCCGCTCAACAATCGGCAGGCCTGCATCCCGAATCTGATCAATAAAAATCCTAAGTTCTGGATCATCTTCGCGAACTTTTTTCATCAGAAGCTCCCGGCCCCGCTTCCAGGTGAGCATCAGCAGCAAAATAAAAAGCCCTAGTGTCAAAGGGAACCAGCCGCCATGGAAAATTTTTGATAAACAGCCCGCAACGAGTAGGGCATCGAGCACGAAGAAGGCCGCTGTGGAAATAAACGTCAGGGCCAAGGCGTAGTGCCAACCCATGCGAACAACAAAAAATGTCAGTATGGTTGAGCACAGCATGGTCATCGTGACTGAGACACCATAGGCGTGGGCCAACGCACTGGAGGAGCCAAAGGCGGCCGTCACTAAAAGCACTGACACCAGCAGCAGGCCATTAATAAAGGGCACATAGATCTGGCCCGCTTCTTTGGCAGACGTATACACAATTCTCATGCGTGGCAAAAGCCCGAGCTGTATTGCTTGGACTGTGGCGGAGTACGCCCCAGTAATTGTCGCCTGAGATGCAATCACTGTCGCCAGTGTCGCGAGGATCACTGCGGGGATTAAGAGCGGCTCGGGAAACGATAAGTAAAAAGGGTTTTCGGTTGCTGCTGGATTGCGCATGAGTAACGCGCCCTGGCCGAGATAATTCAGAATCAACCCGGGATAGGCCACCAGCAGCCAGGCCAATCGAATCGCGCGCCTTCCAAAGTGGCCCATATCGGCATAAAGCGCCTCTACGCCGGTGACCGCAAGCACAAGGGCGCCCACCACCAACAGAACCTTGGGACCCCGATTAAATAAAAACTCAATGGCTCTGAGTGGATTTAATGCGGCGAGGATCTCTGGACCCATCAGCAGCTGGCTGATGCCGATCGCCGCCAGCACAAAAAACCAGGCCAGAATCACCGGGCCGAAAAAACGACCTACCAGGGTGGTTCCATATTTCTGAATCGCAAACAAAACAAGAAGAATACATAGCGCAATGGGCAGCACCAGCGGGCCGAGGCTTGGCTCGATGACCTCGATGCCCTCTACCGCACTGAGCACGGAGATGGCTGGCGTCAGCACACTCTCGCCAAAAAACAGGCAGGCACCGAAACATCCAATCAGGATCACCAGGCCCTGCAGCCGCCGGGAATCTTTGACGGCATCGCTGGCAAGCGCCAGTAAGGCCATGATTCCGCCCTCGCCGCGATTGTCCGCGCGAAGAATCAGGGTCACATACTTTAGCGACACCACCAAAGTGAGCAGCCAAATAATCGCCGAGACTGCACCGATGACATTTTCAGGCGTGGCAGAGACGCCAGTCACGGGATTAAAGGTTTCTTTTAAAGCGTAAAGCGGACTGGTGCCAATGTCGCCGTAGACCACACCGAGCGCACCCAGCATCAAGACCAACTGGCCCGACTGCTGACGGCCCTGAGGTGAAGTGATTGCAGTCAACCGACAGTCCTAGGATGCGTCGCTTGCCATGAGTTCGCGCAGGGCATCCGGCAGGGGGCATGACTTACCGGTCTCAAGATCAACCCAGACCACCTTGGCAGCGCCATCGGCATACAAACGATCCTCGCCTAACATGCGCATCTCGTAATAAGTCTCCACACTGCTGCGGCCCGGTGGCCCGATCAGCATCCGGACTTCAACCGTCCCGGGGTAGGTCAGCGGTACCAAGAAAGTGCAGCTGGCATTAACAATCACCGGACCCTCGGTTTGCGAAAGACTCAGGCGATGGCCAAGGCGTTCCATCCACTCAATACGGGCCTGTTCCGCATAACGAAAGTAGATCGTGTTATTGACGTGTTCATATACATCCATATCACCCCAGCGAATGGGCATCTGGGTGACATGTACCAGCTTTTTTTGACTCATTCAGGCTGCTTTGGCTTGGAGGTCGCAAATCCAAAAATGCTGTAAGCCGGGCAGTTACCGATTGCCCCCGTGATCATCGCAATCACCCCGAGATAGGCCCACGGGCCCAGGGCGCCGACGGCTGCCGAGATGACCAGCAATAGGCCCAAAATAAAACGCACTGCCCGATCCGAACCGCCCATGTTTTTTTGCAGCATGGTTTTTCCTCCCGCCGGCCCATATTTTTTCCGAAATAGGCCTGGTGCATACTAGCAAATGCCGCTCAACCTGCCACCGACCCCATCCCAGTGACGCTCCGTCTTCTGCCTGTTATTGCCATCAGCCTCGGCGCAAGTCTGGGTGCGGTGCTGCGCTGGCAGTTATCCGAGCACTTGAATCATCGGCTGGCCCACCTGCCGCTTGGAACCCTGGCAGCCAACTGGATCGGGGCCTATGCCATCGGCTTGGCAGTGGCTTACTTTAGCGATGCACCGCGACTCTCCGAGGAGTGGCGGCTGTTTTTAATCACCGGTCTTTTGGGGGGGCTGACGACCTTTTCAACCTTCTCTGCAGAGGTGGTTTCACTGCTGCAGCAAGGCCGATGGCTATGGGCGGGAATTGAGGTCTCCAGCCATCTGCTGGGATCGATTATTTTTACCCTTCTGGGGCTGGCGACCTACGCCGTATTACGATAATGCCTTTAACACTTATCGCAACCTTAGGATTTCGCTATGTCGGCTGACTACAGGGAAGGTGAATACGCGCTGTCGATGGGCGCCTATCTTCAAGCCTTTGAAATCTTCATGCTGGTTGAGCAAGAGCAGGCCGAACCTACTTTTTTAAAGTGCTGCCAAATGGTGATAGCCAACCAAGTGGGACACTCAGAACAAAAAGAACTTTTCGCAAAACTAGAGCAGCAAATGGCATACAACAATGGCCGGGCCACCTATAACTACGGCCTGGTGCTTGCGCATGTCGGTCAGAATCCAAAAGCCCAAGAGGTGCTGAACCAGGCAGCATTGCTTGGTGTGCCCGAAGCAAAGGCAGCACTCACGAAGTTGCTGCTTACCGGCAGCGTTCGTTAGGCCTCTGCCTGCGGCCGTGCAGGAAAAAATTCGGATCTCAAAGCTTTTGGCTGACCGCGGC
>CAYFPT010000105.1:0-5943 GCA_964345065.1 uncultured Bordetella sp. | reverse complement strand
GCTCAGGCCTGTGGCTGCGCGATTCGGTGCAGGCCGGGCCGCCTGAGAGCCGGACTTTTCGTTTTGTCAACGCCGCCCGACTGGCTCAGGATCAGGGCCTTGAGCGGGTGACGATTTATGAGTTCGATAGTCAGCAGCGGCTGACGATGATGATTGAAGCGAAGAGCGGCCGATATCTCGGCGAATCCAGTAAGGGCTTTGACTGGGATCTGCGGGGCGTGCGGATTGTGGAATTTTCTAAAGAGGGCAGTGTTGCCCAGCGCGAGCGGGATCAGCTGGTCATGAATTCTTCCCTATCAATCGAGATGCTGGGCGCCTTGGTGACCAACCCGGATCGCATGTCATCGCTTGAGTTATATCGCTATATCCAGTACTTGAAACAAAATAAGCAGCAGTCCGAGCGCTATGAGATCGCGTTCTGGAAGCGGCTGGTCTATCCCTGGGTGATCTGGGTCATGATGCTGCTGGCCCTGCCCGCTGCGTTTTTACAGGCCCGATCGGGCGCAGTGGGCACGCGGGTCTTTGCGGGGATTTTGATTGGTGTGGCGTTTCACTTGCTCAATAGCCTTTTTTCTCATCTCGGGGTCTTAACCACGTGGCCGGCGCCACTCATGGCGTTATTTCCCAGCATCATGGCCTTAGGCCTTGCAGGCTTCTTCCTGTATTGGGTGCAGTATCGTTAGAGCTTTTCACGGGGGCGTTTCATTTTGAGTCATCAGTGTTCATTGCTGCCATCGGGCCGAAAGTTTTCTGTCGACGCAGGCGAACCGATTCTGCAGGCGGCACTGCGTGCAGGCATCGTGGTGCCCTATGGCTGCAAGGATGGCGCCTGTGGATCCTGTAAGGCCCAGCTCGTGGAAGGCAGTGTGGATTACGGTGATTATCAAAAAAAAGCGCTTTCGGATGCGGAGCGTGCGCAGGGCGGGGTGCTGCTGTGCTGTGCTACGGCTTTATCTGATGTCACGGTAAAGGCAAGAATCGTTGCGGCCGAGGGCATGATTCCTATTCGCAAAATGCCCTGCCGTGTGCAGAGCATTGTCCGTGTCGCCGAGGATGTGGCGGTGGTGAAGCTTCAGCTGCCGGCGACTGAGAAGTTCGATTTCCTTGCCGGTCAGTACATTGATATTCTTTTAAAAGATGGCAAGCGGCGCAGCTACTCGATGGCAAGCGCGCCCCATCAAGACAACATCATCGAGCTACATATTCGGCACACGCCGGGTGGCGCATTTACCGATGCGCTTTTTGGGTCTGGCACGCCATCGGCCAATGCGGTGAAAGAGAAAGACATTCTGCGATTCGAGGGCCCGCAGGGCACCTTCTTTTTGCGGGAAGACAGCGCCAAGCCAATCATTTTTCTGGCAAGCGGCACCGGCTTTGCTCCAATTAAGTCGGTCGTGGAATATATCGCTATGAAAAATATTCGACGGCCCATGGTGCTGTATTGGGGCGGCCGCCGCCCCCATGATCTGTATCAGGCCGATCTCGCAGAGCAGTGGGTGAAAAGCCTGCCAGATTTTCGATTCATCCCCGTGGTGAGCGATGCGCTTGCGGAGGATCAGTGGTCGGGCCGTACTGGCTTTGTCCATCGCGCGGTGATGGAGGACTATCCCGATCTCTCGGGCCATCAGGTCTATGCCTGCGGGGCGCCGATCGTGGTGCAGTCAGCGCAAAAGGATTTTGTTCGCGAGTGCAGGCTGCCCAACGAAGAGTTCTTTGCAGATGCCTTTACGACTGCAGCGGATCTGGCCAAGCAGCCGGGCTAAGGCCTAGTCGACTTCGAGATAGGATGGGACGAAGGGCGCTGAGATCGTTGCTGTAGAAACCCCGCCAGCGCCCGGCCGGTATGGGTCTTTAGTTTTGCGATCTGTGCGGGCGTGCCTTGGCCGACAATCCTGCCGCCGCCCGCCCCGCCCTCGGGCCCCAGGTCAATCATCCAGTCCGCCTGGGCCCAGATATCGAGCTGATGTTCGATCACCACCACGGTGTTTCCGGCATCGACCAGTCGGTGGAGCACATGAATCAATTTTTCAATATCGGCCATATGCAGGCCCACGGTGGGCTCATCCAGCACATACAGCGTGTGGCTTGAGGTCTTACCGGTGTTGGCAGAGGCCTTCACCAATTCGGTGACCAGCTTAATTCGCTGGGCTTCGCCGCCTGACAGCGTGGGACTGGGCTGGCCAAGCGTGAGATAGCCCAGGCCCACATCTTGCAAGAGCTTTAACGGCCGCTGCACCAGGGGATGGTTTTCAAAAAAACTCACTGCGGCGTCGACATTCATCGCCAAAAGTTCGGCCACATTGGCACCGCGCCATAAAACTGATCGCGTCTCGATATTAAAGCGGGTCCCGCCACAGCTGTCGCAGAGCACGCGGACATCGGGCAGAAAATTCATTTCGACTTTCTGCCAGCCCTGGCCCTCACAGAGGCTACAGCGGCCATCCCCGGTGTTAAATGAGAAGCGATTGGCCTTCCATCCGCGCATGCGGGCCTCTTCGCTTTCGGTCAGCAGCTTGCGAATGGTGTCCCAAAAGCCGATATAAGTTGCTGGCGTGGATCGGGGGGTCTTGCCGATGGGGGTCTGATCGACCTCCAATACACGGTCAATCGACTCCCAGCCTGAGATGAGATCGCAGCCTCGCCATTGCACTTCACCCTTTTTGTTGCCTGGTTTTGATCCCCTCACGCGCTCGGCTCGGCAGGCTGCGCTGAGATTGGCAAGCAACACATCTCTTGCCAGGCTCGATTTGCCAGAGCCAGAGACACCCGTGATTACCGTGAGCCGATGCAGCGGGATTTCGGCATTCACCGACTGCAGATTGTGGAGCCGTGCTTTATGCAACGATAAAAACGCTTTGCTCTTAGCCCGCGAGGGACTTGTGGGATGGGTCAGGGGCTCGCGAAGATAGCGGCCAGTAACGGATTCCTTTGATCGCTCTAGGTCGCTTTGTTTTCCCTGGGCAATCAGTGCCCCGCCGCGGGCGCCCGCGCCGGGACCAATATCAATGACGTGATCAGCAAGCCGAATGGTGTCTTCGTCATGCTCCACGACAACCAGCGTGTTGCCCTTCTCTTTGAGCTGGGTTAAGAGCCGCAGCAGTGCCTGGTTGTCTCGCGGATGCAGGCCGATGGTGGGCTCATCCAGGATGTAGCAGACGCCTTGCAGATTGGATCCGAGTTGGGCGGCAAGCCGGATACGTTGGGCCTCGCCACCCGATAGTGTCGGGGCAGCGCGATCGAGCGCCAGGTAGCCAAGGCCGACTTCAGTTAGAAAAGCCAGCCGGGACTCAATCTCAGAGATCAGGTCATTGGCAATTGCAAACTCTCTTGGGCCCAGATGGCTATCTAGATTGCGAAGCCATTTTGGCAGCTCGCTAATTGGCTGGGCAGAGATCGCTGCAATGCTTTGTTTGGCAATGCGAACTGCGAGTGCAGTCGAATTGAGTCGGGCCCCGCTGCAACTCGGGCAGGCCATATCATCAGACCTCTCGGAGTCCTCTTGCCAGACCTCTTCTTCGCCGGTTTGCATACTGTCAAACTCAGCCAGTTGAACACCGGTGCCAAAGCAGTCCTCGCACCAGCCATGTTTGGAGTTATAAGAAAAGAGCCTTGGATCGAGTTCCGAAAAGCCAGTGCCGCAGGAAGGGCAGGCCCGGCGTGTCGAGAGCACGGTGATTTCGGACTTGGGCTGATCCAGGGGCGCCATCACATGGACCACGCCCTGGCCGTAATTTAAGGTCTCTTCCAGTAGTGACTTCAGTGCCGCCTCATTGGCAGGCTGTACCTGCGTATCGCCAATCGGCAGCTCAATGGTGTGTTCCTTAAATCGATCCAGCTTCGGGAAGGGCTGGGTGCTGACAAACTCACCGTCAACGCGCAGATGTTGGTGGCCCTTGGAGGCGGCCCACTTGGCGAGATCTTGATAGATTCCTTTGCGATTAATCACCAGCGGGGCCATCAGCCCAATGCGCTGGCCGCGATGACGCGACATCAGGGTCGAAAGAATGGATTCCACACTCTGGGGCCGAATCGCCGTGTTGCAGTCGGGGCAGTGCTGGGTGCCGGCTTTGACAAACAGCAGGCGTAGGAAATGATGAATCTCGGTCAGCGTACCGACGGTGCTTTTTCTTCCGCCTCGGCTGGTGCGCTGCTCGATTGCGACTGTCGGAGGAATTCCGAAGACTGCATCCATATCGGGCCGCGAGGCCGGCTGCACAAATTGGCGCGCATAGGCATTCAGCGACTCAAGATAGCGGCGCTGGCCTTCTGCGAAAAGAATATCGAACGCCAGCGTGGATTTGCCGCTGCCTGATACACCGGTGATCACCGTCATCTGCTCACGCGGAATATTGACGTGAATATTTTTAAGGTTGTGCTCCCGTGCACCATGAATCTCGATGGCGGTGCTGCTGCCTCGGGTGCGCCCCCTGGGCTCTTGCACCGACCAAGTCTTGGTGAAGGTCTCATGGGCCTGGATGAGTGCTCGGCCGGTATGTGACTGCGGGCAGGCTTTGACGGCATCCACTGCCCCCTCGACCACGATCTGGCCGCCATCAGCCCCGGCCTCTGGGCCGAGATCGATGATCCAATCGGCTGCCCCGATGACATCTAGGTTGTGCTCAACAATGAGCAGGCTGTGGCCCGCGGCCTTCAATGCCAAGAGGGCCTTTAAGAGTTTGGCGATGTCATCGAAATGCAGACCAGTCGTGGGCTCATCGAAAATCAATAGCGCGCCCTGAATCGATTTATTGGCAGCCTCAGCCAGATGGCCGGCGATTTTTAGCCGCTGGGCCTCGCCGCCCGAGAGTGTTGGCACGGGCTGGCCACACTTGAGATAGCTTAAGCCCACATCGACTAAGGGCTGAAGCCGGCTGGCGATCTCGGCATCGCCCGCAAAAAACTCGAGCGCCTGACTCACAGTCAGCTCTAAAACATCAGCAATCGATTTTCCTTGGAGCGCGATTTCCAGAATCTCTTTACGAAAGCGTTTGCCATCGCAGTCTGGGCAGCGCAGATAGACATCCGAGAGAAACTGCATCTCTACATGTTCAAAGCCATTGCCCCCACAGCTCGGGCAGCGGCCATCGCCTGCGTTAAAGCTAAAAGTCCCCGGTGTGTAGTTGCGCTGCTTAGCCTGAGGAAGATCAGCAAACCGGTTGCGTATGGCATCAAAGGCGCCGACATAGACCACCGGATTGGAGCGTGTGGTCTTGCCGATCGGAGATTGATCGACGAGCACCACATCATGGATTTTTTCCGCACCCAGCAGCTGATCGAAGGCGCCGGGGGTTTCCGTGGGTTTCCCTTTTGCCTTGCAAAGCGCCGGATACAGCACATCTTGCACAAGTGTTGATTTGCCACTGCCCGAGACGCCGGTAATGCAGACGAGTTTTTTTAACGGAATCTTCACATCAATTGCGCGAAGATTATTGGCCCGAACACCCTTCATCAGCAGGTGTGCCTCGGCCTCGGCGGGCTGTTTTTTGCTGGTGTCTTGCGCCAAGGCAGGCGGCGCTGATGCCGCAGGGCGACTGACCGTGAGTTCGCCATTAAGATAGCGCGCGGTGAGGGTATCAGCAGCAATCAGCTGGGCATAGGGGCCATTAAAAAGAATTGCGCCGCCATGCTCGCCTGGCCCTGGGCCAATATCAATAATGCGATCGGCTGCCTGCATGACCATGGGATCGTGCTCCACCACGACCAGGGTATTGCCCGCATCACGAAGCTTATGCATGACTTCAATAATGCGGTGTAGATCTCGCGGGTGCAGTCCGATCGAGGGCTCATCCAACACAAATAGCGTGTTGACCAGCGATGTGCCCAAGGCGGTAGTGAGATTGATCCGCTGCACCTCACCGCCGGACAGGGTCCGCGATTGACGATCCAGTGTCAGATAGCCCAGGCCGACATCGACCAAGAACTGCAGCCGCGAGAGAATTTCTT
>CAYFPT010000104.1:4489-6044 GCA_964345065.1 uncultured Bordetella sp. | reverse complement strand
GGGGGTCGACTACCGCGATTCTGGTAAATCTGCCGGGAGAGTCATCTTCGGTGGTCACCACACTGGATGGCTATCAGATGGCCCGCCGTGGAAGGGCGGGTATTGCGCTGGCCACCGCCGCCTTGGCCTCGTTTTTTGCTGGCACGGTGGCGACCTTTTTAATTGCCGCATTTGCGCCACCACTAGCGGAAGTCGCGTTTAAATTCGGGCCTGCCGAATATTTTTCACTCATGGTGCTGGGCCTGATCGCTGCAGTGGTCTTGGCCCACGGCTCAATTATCAAGGCCCTGGGCATGGTGGTACTGGGCCTGCTTCTCGGAATGATCGGCACCGATGTGAACTCGGGAACCGCCCGCTTCACGCTTGGCATACCGGAGCTCACCGATGGCATTGAATTTGCAGTGATTGCCATGGGCATGTTCGGCTTTGCAGAGATCATCTACAACTTAAAGCAGACCGAATCGCGGGAGCTTTTACAGAAAAAAGTCGCCAACTACATGCCCAACAAAGAGGACTGGCGGCGCGGTGGCAAGGCCGCAGTGCGCGGAACAGCGCTGGGCTCTTTCCTCGGCATTTTGCCGGGTGGCGGATCCATCCTTGCCTCGTTTTCCGCCTATGCCATGGAGAAAAAAATCTCCAAAAATCCTGATGAATTCGGTAAAGGCGCAATCGAGGGCGTCGCGGGCCCAGAGGCTGCCAACAATGCGGGCGCCCAGACTTCATTTATTCCGATGCTGACACTTGGCATTCCGACCACGCCAGTCATGGCGCTCATGATCGCTGCGATGATGATTCACAACATCCAGCCTGGGCCACAGGTCATGACCAGCAATCCCACGCTGTTCTGGGGCCTGATTGTGTCGATGTGGGCGGGCAACTTGTTCTTGGTGATTCTGAACCTGCCGCTGATTGGCCTGTGGATCAAGTTGCTTCAGGTGCCTTATCGCTTCCTGTATCCAGCGATTCTGCTGTTTTGCTGTATCGGTGCGTATAGCCTGAATAACAACATCTGGGATGTGCTCATGACCATTCCATTTGCGATCATGGGCTACTACTTTAAGAAATGGCATTGCGAGCCCGCGCCGCTACTCATGGGATTCATTCTGGGTGAGTTGATGGAAGAGTATCTGCGTCGTGCGCTGACCATCTCGCGCGGTGACTGGGGAGTCTTTATCGATCGGCCGCTATCGGCCACGCTTTTGGGCATTGCGGTGCTGCTGCTGCTGATTGTGGCCCTGCCCTTTATTCGCAAGAAACGTGATCAGGCCTTTGCTGGCGAGGAAGACTGATGCCAGAGCCGTCGAGGGTTGCATTCCTCGGTCTTGGCGTGATGGGTGGCCCGATGGCGGGCCACCTTGCCAAGGCCGGCCATCACGTTACTGTTTTTAATCGCACGCGGGCCAAATCCGATCACTGGGCAAAAGCCCACAGTCAGTTGCACGTGGCCGTTGCCAACTCTCCGGCCAGGGCTTGCGAAAATGCGGATCTCGTATTTGCCTGTGTTGGCAATGATCAGGATCTTCGCAACGCCACCGTCGGCCCTGAGGGCGCATTC
>CAYFPT010000104.1:3178-4479 GCA_964345065.1 uncultured Bordetella sp. | reverse complement strand
GGGCCTGGGATTTCTCGATGCGCCGGTCTCAGGTGGCCAGGCCGGCGCTGTCAATGGCACGCTCACCGTCATGGTCGGCGGCCATCTCACGCACTTTGAGCAGGCCAAGCCTGTGGCGATGGCATTTTCTAAAGCCTTTACCCGCGTGGGCCCGCACGGCAGCGGCCAGCTTGCCAAAATGGTGAATCAAATCTGCGTTGCAGGCGTGTTGCAAAGCCTGGCCGAAGGCGTCGCCTTTGGGCAAAAGGCTGGTCTAGACGTGAAGCTCGTGCTGGAAATTATCAGCAAGGGTGCCGCCCAGTCGTGGCAGATGGAAAACCGTGGCCCGACCATGGTGGATGATCAATTTAATTTCGGCTTTGCCGTGGACTGGATGCGTAAAGATCTGGGCCTTTGCCTAGAAGAAGCACAAAAACATGGTGCAGTCCTGCCCTGCACAGCATTAATTGATCAGTTCTATGGTGATCTGCAGCGTATGGGCGGCCAGCGGTGGGATACCTCCAGCCTAATTAAACGCCTCCGATGACCGCATGGCTGTTTTTACTCCTGTCTCCGAGGCATCGCTCCGACAACTGCTTGGCCGCTTCGATCTAGGCGAGTTGCTTGCCTTTGAGGGCATCGCCTCGGGCATTGAAAACACGAATTATTTTGTTGATACGACAGCGGGCCGCTATGTGCTGACGCTTTTTGAAAAGCTCTCCGCCCAGCAGCTGCCGTTTTATTTAGAGCTCATGCGGCACTTGGCGGACCGCGGTATTGCCTGCCCAAAACCCATGGCCGATCGCAGCGGCGCGCTGCTTCATGAATGCGAATCCAAGCCCGCCTCAATTGCAACCCGTTTAAAAGGCCAGTGGCAGCCGAAGCCCACACCGACACACTGCAGAATTCTGGGCACGGCGCTGGCATCTTCGCACCTGGCTGTCGCGGATTACGCGGGCAGCCAACCCAATCTGCGTGGACTAACGTGGTGGCAGCAGACCGTGCCTCAGATCCTGCCATTTTTATCAGCCGATCAGGCAGCACTGCTGTCAGATGAGCTTGCCGCCCAGACCACATTTGCAAAAACCGCAGCCGCAAAGCACCTTCCAAGCGGGGCCGTGCATGCCGATGTCTTTCGGGATAACGTACTTTTTGAAGAGGCACCGTCTGGGCCGGCACTGGGCGGCTTTATCGATTTTTATTTTGCAGGCGTTGATACTTTTGTATTTGATCTCGCGGTGGCAGCCAATGACTGGTGCGTTGAGCATGACCAGGCGGATCTCGGCAATTTTCTCTCGGGCCATCTTGATGCGCTCTTGGAT
>CAYFPT010000104.1:0-3168 GCA_964345065.1 uncultured Bordetella sp. | reverse complement strand
CTGGATGCCCTATTGTCGGGCTATGGCTCCGTTCGCCCGCTGTCCACCGATGAAAAAGCCGCCTGGCCGATGATGCTTCGGGCAGCGGCCTATCGCTTTTGGGTCTCGCGGCTATACGATTGGCATCTACCAAGAGACGCCACAATGCTCACACCTAAAGACCCAAGCCATTTCGAGCGGCTACTGCGCACCCGACGGGCGGCTGCTCTCTACTGAAAGCGCAAATGCGACTACTGACCGAACCGCGAATTCTGGAATCAAAAGTGGGTGCAGGCTGGCTCTCAGAGGGCTTTCGGCTATTTCACCAGCAGCCCCTGGGCTGGACCCTGATTCTCTTTATCTACTGGGCGGCCATGCTCATGGCCGCCTTTATTCCGATTTTCGGTCTGGTGCTGCCGCTCGTGTTAACGCCGGGGCTTTCGATGGGGTTTATTGAAATCTCCCGAGCCATTGATCGGCGCGAGCCACCAAGGCCGCCACTACTGATCGCCGCTTTTCGCACCGCCCAGGTCAGATCCGTAGTGCTGCTGGGGGCCTGGTATGTGCTGGAAATCACAGTGATTATGCTGGTGAGCTATCTGATTGATGATGGCGCGCTCATCGAATGGATCACCATGGGCCAGGTGCCAAAACCTGAGCAAATCCCGGCCGTACAGACTTCCGGCATCGTCGCGTTTATGCTTTACATACCCGTGATGATGGCGTTTTGGTTTGCCCCACAGCTGGTCGTCTGGTCGGGCTTTACACCCGTGAAGGCGCTTTTTTTTAGTTTTTTTGCAGTCTGGAGAAACAAAGGCGCGTTTACTCGCTATGCGATTACCTGGATTGGGCTCACGCTTTTTGTCGGCGTTGCGATGGCGCTGCTTAACGAAATCATTGAAATGAAGCCCAGTACGGTGACTGCGTTTCTATTTCCGATCACCTTAATCCTGATGGCAGTCGCCCACGGCTCGTTTTATGCCAGCACCAAGGCGGTGTTTGGGCCCGAAGAAAAAAAGGCCTAGGCGGCCTCGATCTTGGCGATCGCAAGGGCCAGCCACTTCACGCCATCGCGTTTAAAGTGAATCTGCGCCCGGGCGTCCTCGCCCGAACCCTCCAGCGCCACAATCACGCCCTGACCGAAGCGGGCATGCGCGACATTCTGGCCAATCCGAAATCCACTGTCATGGCCGGCGAGCGATACGGCCCTGCCACTGCCGCCAGGGCCTTTGGCGACTCCTGATTGCTGGCCGGTTCTGCCACGGCCTGCAAATCCATTGCCCGAGCGACCGCTGTAGCCATAAGAAGATCCACCTTCATAGTTGATAAAACCTGCGCCCATAGCGCCTTGAGCGTTCAGCCTTGGCGTAAGCCAGCGGACATCGCTTTCAGGAAGCTCATCGAGAAACCGGCTGCGCATGTTGTAGCGGGTCTGGCCATGCAGCATCCGTGTTTGCGCCAGCGATAAATACAAACGCTGCCGCGCACGGGTGATGGCCACATACATCAGCCTGCGCTCTTCTTCCAAACCATCGGGCTCCATGACCGCGTTCTCATGAGGAAAGAGGCCCTCTTCTAAGCCGGTGATGAACACCGAATCAAACTCAAGGCCCTTGGCAGAGTGCACCGTCATGAGCTGTACGGCATCTTGGCCCTCTTCTGCCTGATGGTCCCCTGCTTCAAGCGAGGCGTGGGATAAAAAACCAACCAAGGGCGGCATCCGGATTTCGCCGTCATCGGTGACACTCTCGCCTTCTTCGCTGACAAAAACCGCAGCAGCGTTTACCAGTTCACGCAGGTTTTCGACTCGATCACGGCCCTCGCGCTCGGCCTGATAGTGGGCAATCAGGCCTGACTTCTCGATTACAAGGTCGACAAGATCATTAAGTTTCATGCCTTGGCCCTCAAACCGCATGGACTCAATTAATCGGGTAAAGCCAGAAAGCGCACTGCCCGCCTTTCCGTCGAGATGCGGAACGGCGGCATATAGGCTAACCCGCAGGGCGGCGGCCTGATTCTGCAATGACTCAATACTTCGCGCGCCGATGCCGCGGGCCGGAAAATTGACGACCCGAGAAAACGAGGTGTCGTCGTGCGGATTTTCCATCAGCCGCAGATAGGCCAAGGCATGCTTAATCTCGGCCCGCTCAAAAAATCGCAGACCACCAAAGACCCGATAGGGAATTCCGGCGTTAAACAAGGTGTGCTCAATCACCCGCGATTGGGCGTTGCTGCGATAAAGCACTGCGATCTCGCGGCGTAGCGACCCCTCGGCCACCAAGGATCGGATCTCATCGACCAGCCACTGGGCCTCCAAGCCATCGCTTGCGGCCTCCATGACGCGGAGTTGCTCGCCCGAGCCGGCATCTGTCCAAAGGTTTTTGCCCAGCCGCTGGGTGTTATTGCGAATCATCGCGTTGGCGGCATCCAGAATATGGCCGCAGGAGCGATAGTTCTGCTCCAGCTTAATTAAGTGGGGCACGGCAAACTCGCGCTCATAGCGCTGCATATTGGCCACATCAGCGCCACGAAAGGCATAAATCGATTGATCATCATCGCCGACCGCGAATACCGCCGTGCCCGGGCCTGACAGCTGCCGAACCCACTCGTACTGCAAAGGATTGGTATCTTGAAACTCATCAATCAAGATGTGGCGAAAGCGATTTCGGTAATGGTCCCGAAGGGCCGTGTTACGCTTTAAAAGCTCAACCGATCGCAGCAGCAACTCGCCAAAATCCACGACGCCTTCGCGCTGGCATTGCGCATCGTAAGCCTGATAAAACTCGATGAATTTACGGTTATAGCCATCGGACTCTTCGATGTCGGCCGATCGTAGGCCCTGCTCCTTAGCGCCATTGATGAAAGACTGGAGCTGCCGGGGCGGGAATTTTTCGTCATCCCAATTCAGAGATTTCAGTAAGCGCTTAATCGCCGAGAGCTGATCCTGGGAATCCAGAATCTGGAAAGTGGCGGGCAGCTGTGCATCTCGGTGATGGGCCCGCAGCAGCCGATTGCAGAGCCCATGAAAGGTGCCCACCCACATTCCGCGGACATTGACCGGCAACATCGCGCCGATGCGGCCCAGCATCTCTTTGGCCGCCTTATTGGTGAACGTCACCGCCAGAAGGCCCTGCGGGCTAATCTGGCCTGTGGAAATAAGCCAAGCAATTCGGGTGGTCAGCACCCGGG
>CAYFPT010000103.1:0-6069 GCA_964345065.1 uncultured Bordetella sp. | reverse complement strand
TAAATATCGGCATCACGCGGATTCAGCCCTCGGAGCTGATGAAAATTGCGATGCCGATGATGCTCGCCTGGCTGGTGCATCGGGTCGAGGGCCTGCGCACCCTTCAGCATTGGCTGATGGCGCTATTGCTATTGCTGGTGCCGACCGCTTTCATTCTTGCCCAGCCGGATCTGGGCACCGCGATACTTGTGTTTTCAGCAGGACTCTTCGTTTTATTTTTTGCGGGCCTCCCATGGCGCCTGGTTCTGGTCGCACTCGGAGTCGGCGTTCTTGGGGTGTTGCTGCTGATTGTCTTCGGTGATGCAGCCTGCGCCGATGGCGTGAACTGGCCGGGGCTGCGAGAGTATCAGCGCCAGCGTGTCTGCACACTGCTGGACCCCATGCGCGACCCCCTGGGCAAGGGCTTTCACATTATTCAGTCGATCATCGCGGTAGGCTCTGGCGGAATTTTCGGCAAGGGCTGGATGCAGGGCACACAGACGCATCTGGAATTTATCCCAGAGCGCACCACCGATTTTCTTTTTGCCGCCTACTCCGAGGAGTTTGGGCTGCTGGGCAATCTGCTGCTGTTAAGCCTTTATGCAGGCTTAATTCTGCGCGGCCTTTGGATTGCGATTGGTGCGCCAACATTGTTTTCCCGGCTTTTAGCCGGAGCAATTTCGCTGGCCATTTTCAATTACGCATTTGTCAATATGGGCATGGTGACGGGGGTGCTGCCCGTTGTTGGCGTGCCGCTGCCTTGGATGTCCTATGGCGGCACGGCAATGGTGACATTGGGCTTTGGCGCCGGCATTCTCATGAGCATCGCCCGGACCCGTTCGCAGACCGTTCAGGGGTTTGTGTTGCAGAGGTCCGCTTAGGCGGCTGGCCATGCAGGCCGATATCGTCATTATCGGAGCGGGCAGCGCGGGCTGTCTGCTGGCCAATCGGCTCTCTGCAGATCCCCGCCGTCAGGTGGTATTGATTGAGGCCGGTGGCGAGGATGACTGGATCTGGATCAAGATTCCGGTCGGTTATTTATTTGCGATTGCAAACCCACGAACCGATTGGTGTTTTAAAACCGAGCCGGACCCCGGCCTAAACGGGAGATCCATTCACTACGCCCGCGGCCGTGTGATCGGGGGCTCATCATCGATTAACGCGATGATCTATATGCGCGGCCAGGCCTCGGACTATGACCGCTGGGTGCAGGCAACGGGTGATGACCGCTGGGGATGGCCCGAGGCGCTGGCCACCTATCGGGCGATGGAAGATTATTTTGGTGGATCCAGCCCCTGGCATGGCGTTGGCGGCGAAATGCGCGTGGAGTCTCCGCGTGTCCGCTGGGAGATTCTGGATGCCTGGCGGCAGGCTGCTGCTGAGCAGGGCATTGCTGCAATCGAGGAATTTAATCGTGGTGATAATTCTGGCTGTGCCTATTTTCACGTGACACAGCGTCGCGGGATCCGCTGGTCAATGGCAGATGCTTTTTTGCATCCTGTGCGCCATCGTCCCAATTTAAAAGTGATCACAAAGGCGCAGGTCTTGCGACTGATGACCGCACCGATTTCTCCTGAGACCACCCACCAGCGGCAGTATGCCGAGTCTGCCTGGGCCAACGCCGCCCATGAGGTGACCGGCATCGAAATACTCCACGAGGGCAGCAGGCAGCGCATCTCGGTGCGCGATCAAGTGATCCTGTCAGCCGGTGCGGTCAGTTCACCGCACCTGCTTCAGGCCTCTGGGATCGGCCCGGCCGCAGTGCTCTCTGCTGTGGGCGTGCCAGTTGTTCATGATCTTGCTGGGGTGGGTGAGAATCTACAAGATCACTTGCAAATCCGTACGGTCTACCAGGTGGCCAACTGCGCCACGGTCAATACCCTGTATCGCAACCCGCTGACCCGAATCGGGATGGCCCTGCAATACGCCTTTTTGCGCTCCGGGCCCATGACCATGCCGCCTTCGACGCTTGGCGCATTCGCCAAAAGCCGGCCTGAGTGCGTCACGCCCGACCTGGAATGGCATGTCCAGCCCTTATCGCTGCCAAAATTCGGAGAACCACTTCATCGCTTTAATGCGATCACCCCGAGTGTTTGTAATCTGCGTCCCAGCTCGCGCGGCACGATCCGATTGGCCCATCCCGATCCGATGGCCTCACCGAAAATCATGTGCAATTACCTATCGACCGAGGCGGACCTGCAGACTGCCGTGGCGGGCCTGCGATGGACCCGCCGAATTATGCAGAGCCAGGCCCTGGCAAGCTATCGGCCCACCGAGATCCTGCCAGGCCCCACACTTCAGACCGAGGCGGAATTGGTCAACGCCGCCCGCGATCTGGGCACCACGATTTTCCATCCCGTCGCGACCTGCGCAATGGGCCAAGTCGATCGTCACGGCCAGGCTGCAGATCCCAAGACCGTGCTGGATACGGACTGCCGGCTGCGCGGTATCGCACGGCTTCGCGTGGTGGATGCCTCAGCGATGCCCACCATCACCTCGGGAAATACCAATGCCCCAGTGATGCTGATTGCTGAACAGATTGCGCGGCGGATGCTGGCCGAGAAGGCCTAGCCGAAGGGTGATCTAGCTGCCGTAGTCGATAACCAGCGGCGCATGATCTGAAAATCGATCCGCAGTATGAATGAAGCATGAGCGGGCGATATTCGCCAGCCCCGGCGTGGCAATCTGATAGTCGATTCGCCAGCCAACATTTTTTGCTCGGGCCTGTCCGCGCTGGCTCCACCAGGTGTATTGCTCGGGCCGTGGATCGAGCCTGCGAAAGACATCAACCCATCCCAGCCCATCAAAGACCCGGGTGAGCCAGTCTCGCTCCTCGGGCAAAAAGCCTGAATTTTTCAGGTTGCCTTTCCAGTTTTTTAGATCAATTTCTTTGTGCGCGATATTCCAATCGCCACAAACGAGGAACTCCCGGCCTGTTTTTTGATGCTCTTTAAACCACGACTGAAGCACGGGATAAAAGGCATCCAGGAATCGGAACTTAGAGGCCTGGCGCTCTTCAGATGCAGATCCAGATGGCAGGTAGACGCTGATCACGGATACGGGTGTCTTGGCCTGATCAAAATCGGCCCGTAAAACACGGCCCTCGTTGTCAAATTCTTGAACTCCGATGCCACGCAGAATGCGCGAGGGCGCCAGTGCGCTGTAAATTCCAACGCCGCTATAGCCTTTTTTCTGGGCACAATAAAACACTGCCTGCAGCGTCCGGCCATTGTGCAGGATGCGGCAGTGTTCATCGCTGAGATCTTGTTCTTGGGCCTTGAGCTCTTGCACGCAGACGACATCGGCCTGCAGACGGCCAAGCCATGTCAGGGCCCCTTTGGATGCTGCTGAGCGAATGCCATTGAGATTCAGCGAGACGATGCGCATGGATGATATTCTCTCGCATCATGGCCCACTCCTATGATTCACGACCCGCCGATCAGGAATTTATTCGGTTCGCCATTGATGCCGGCGTATTGAAGTTCGGCAGCTTTGTCACTAAGGCAGGCCGGGAGTCGCCGTATTTTTTTAATGCCGGGCTTTTTGATCATGGCGGCACGCTGGGCGCGCTGGCGGGCTTTTATGCCAAGACATTTCTGGCTGCGGAGTTTGATGGCCGGCTGCAGGCCGATGGCCTATATGGGCCTGCCTATAAAGGCATCCCTCTGGTCAGCGCCACGGCCGTGGCCTTATCGCATGCGGGCCGTGATATCGGTTTTTCTTATAACCGCAAGGAAGCCAAGGATCATGGTGAGGGTGGGACCGTGGTGGGCCGGGCCCTGGCTGGCCGCATTCTGATTGTGGATGATGTGATTTCGGCAGGCACTTCAGTGCGGGAATCGGTCAACATGATTCGTGCCCATGGCGCAACACCAGCGGGCGTGCTGATTGCATTGGATCGTATGGAGCGTGGTGGCACCGCCAGTGCACCGACCGAACGCTCTGCCGTCCAGGAGGTTGAAGACCTCTTCGGAATTCCAGTGATTGCGATCGCCAATCTCGCGGATCTTTTGGAGTTTCTCGATCACTCCGATAACCGGGAGCTGGCGCGCTATCGGGATGCGGTTGCGGCCTATCGTGAGCGATGGGGCGTTGCCTAAAGGCTTGGGTCGGGCGGCAATTGTTCCATGGATACACCAATGGCCTGTGCAAAAAGCGGCAACACAAGATCAAGATGCCGCTCAATCTCTGCGATACGATTGTTGCCCGAGGGATGAGTGGATAGCCATTGCGGCGGCGTATTTTTAGATTGGGCGGACATTTTTCTCCACAGCGTAATGCCAGCGCGCGGATCAAAGCCCGCCCGCGCAGCGATATCCAGACCAATTAAATCGGCCTCGCCTTCATCATCGCGAGAGAATTTCAGCATGGTCAGCTGTGCGCCGTAATCCATTACTGTGCGGCCCACCTCTCCCAGCCCGAGCACGGATGACAGCACGGTTGCACCGATGCCCGTGAGTTGATTTTTGGCAAGCCGCTCCCGGGAATGCTCGCGCAGGGCATGGGCCATCTCATGGCCCATGATCATGGCCACTTCATCATCGGTGAGCTTGAGTCGATCGAGAATCCCTGTATAAAAACCAATTTTTCCGCCGGGCATACAGAACGCATTAATCGCATTCGATCCAAACAGCTGTACCTCCCAGGGCCAGTTGACGGCTTTGGAATTCCATCGGCCGATGTAGGGCATGAGCCGCTTTGCGATTGCTCGCAGCCGAATCAGCTGCGGATGATCATCTGCGGCCAAGGCATTTTTTTCGCTGGCCTGGCGTTTCATCTGCGCAAACTGCTGCCCTGCAGCCCGCTCGAGCTGTTCAGCAGGCACTAAATTTTTTAGTCGTGATGGCCGCTCAAGCGTGATGCCTTCAGCAGCAGGCTGTGCAAACGCGGGCATTGCCGTTGCCAGAAAGGCCAGTCCAATTACGGCCGCAGTGCGGGCCGCCCAGTGAGCAGCAAAAAAGCGCATATCCGATGACAATACTGCCTCATGAATCCAAATCGCAACGGCCAGCAGCCGGCCATCATGGCCCCGCCGCCCCGATCCCTGCTGACCATGACCCTGCTGCTGGGTTTTGCGAGCGGGCTGCCGCTGGCGCTTTCCGCCGGCACCCTGCAGGCCTGGCTGACGGTCGAGGGCGTCAATCTCAAGACCCTGGGCTGGCTGACCCTGCTGGGACTGCCCTACACCTATAAGTTCCTCTGGGCACCGCTTTTGGATCGTTATCGGCTTCCGGCTGCAGGAAATTGGGCCGGCCGTCGTCGGGGCTGGCTCGTCGCGCTGCTGTTGGCAATGGCGGCCGTGCTTACCGCCATGTCATTTCAGGCACCTTCCTCGGATCCCAATAGCCTGATCTGGCTTGCGGCCTTGGCCTTTGGCCTGGTGATGCTCTCGGCAAGTTTTGACATCGTGTTCGATGCCTGGCGGGCGGAGTCATTAGCGCCCCCGCAACGCGGACTGGGCGCCGCATGGTCGGTGATCGGCTATCGGCTTGCGATGCTGACCTCCGGGGGGCTTGCCTTGATGTTGGCCGATCTCTGGCTGGGATTTCAGGGGGTCTATCTGCTGATGGCGGGCTTTGCTGCGGTGTTTGCGGCGATTGCGGCGATTGCGCCAGAGCCTACCCAGACGCCTGCGCCACGCTCATTGGTGCTTGCGGTGATCGAGCCCTTTAAGGAATTTTTTGGCCGGCCCGGCGCCTTACTTTTTCTTTTGATGATTGTGCTTTACAAATTTGGAGATGCCTTTGCTGGCAGCCTATCAACTGCATTTCTGATCCGTGGTGCTGGCTTTACTCCTGCCGAAGTCGGTGCAGTGAATAAGGGAATGGGCCTGCTGGCGACGCTGGTGGGCGGACTGGCCGGTGGATTGCTGCTGTCGAGAATTTCGCTTTGGCAGGCGCTCTTGGTTTTCGGTGTGCTTCAGGGCGTTACCAATCTTGGATTTTGGTGGCTGGCCTCGACAACCCCCACGCTTGCTGGGATGACCGCGGTCGTTCTTTTAGAAAACCTTGCAGGAGGAATGGGCACCGCGGCCTTTGTTGCCCTGCTCATGGGCCTGTGCGATGTGCGATTTACCGCGACGCAGTTCGC
>CAYFPT010000102.1:0-6130 GCA_964345065.1 uncultured Bordetella sp. | reverse complement strand
TTCAACATCTTTGAAGTCCCCAATATCCGGAACCTTTAACTCAACAGTTGCCATGTGTCGTTCTCCTGTTGGGGTGCCGGTTACGCGGACATCGCGCTGGGGCGGTTGGATTGAATGCCAAACTTCTTGATGGCGTCGCTGACGACCGACATCTTGATCTTGCCTTCATCTGCAAGACCACGCAGCGCTGCGAGCGCCACATAACGGCGGTCCACCTCGAAGAACTCACGCAGCTTGGCGCGGGTATCCGATCGGCCAAACCCGTCGGTGCCCAGTGTGATGTAACGGCGTCCTGCCGGCACATAGGGCCGGACCTGGTCCGAGAACAGACGCATGTAGTCGGTTGCAGCAACAATCGGACCTGTCCGATCCTGCAGCTGCTGGGTCACAAACGGAACGCGTGCAGTTTCAGTGGGGTTCAGTAAATTAAACCGCTCGCACTCCATGCCATCGCGACGCAGCTCGGTAAAGCTGGGGCAGCTCCAGATGTCTGCAGTAACGCCAAAATCCTTGAGCAGATCTGCCGCAGCAATGACTTCGCGCAAGATCGTGCCACTGCCCATGAGCTGCACCCGATGCTTGGCAGAAGCATCGCCTTCCTGTAACAGATACATGCCCTTCAGAATGTGCGCCTCAGTGCCCGGCTTGAACCCTGGATGGGCATAGTTTTCGTTCATCAGAGTGACATAGAAAAATACGTCCTCCTGGTTTTCGACCATGCGCTTTAAACCCGAATGAAGAATTACGGCGACCTCATGGGAGAACGTCGGGTCATACGAGACACAATTCGGGATCACGGAGGCGAGAATATGGCTGTGGCCATCCTCGTGCTGCAGGCCCTCACCATTCAGAGTGGTTCGGCCCGCAGTGCCGCCCAACAAAAAGCCGCGGGCCCGCATATCACCTGCCGCCCATGCCAGATCACCTACCCGCTGCAATCCGAACATGGAGTAATAGATATAAAACGGAATCATGATCCGGTTATTGGTCGAGTAGCTGGTGGCTGCCGCTATCCATGAGCTCATGCCACCCGCCTCATTGATGCCCTCTTGCAGGATCTGGCCCTTTACATCTTCCCGGTAATACATCACCTGGTCGCGATCCACGGGCTCGTACTTCTGCGGCTCAACCGAGTAAATGCCGATCTGCCGAAAGAGTCCTTCCATGCCGAAGGTCCTGGCCTCATCCACCAGAATCGGGACCACGCGCGGGCCCAGTGCTTTGTCACGCAGCAGCTGCGTCAGGCATCGCACATAGGCCTGGGTGGTCGAGATCTCACGGCCCTCGGGTGTGGCTTCCAGCGCCGGGGCAAAGACCTCCAGATCCGGCACCTTGAGTTGCTCGTCGGCCTTCATACGACGCGCCGGCAGATATCCGCCCAAAGCATTGCGTCGCTCGTGCAGATACTTCATTTCTGGAGCATCCTCGGCAGGCTTATAAAACGGAATGTCGTGCAGCTTGTCATCCGGAATGGGAATGCCAAATCGATCCCGGAACTCATGAATGGTCATGTCATCCAGCTTTTTGGTCTGGTGGGCGGTATTGCGGCCTTCGGCCACCTTGCCCATGCCATAGCCCTTAATCGTCTTGACCAGAATCACAGTGGGCTGGCCCTTGTGCCGCGATGCTGCGGAGAATGCCGCATAGATTTTGTGCGGATCATGGCCACCGCGGTTCAGGCGCCAAATGTCGTCATCGCTCATGCGCGAGACCATCTCCAGCAGCTTGGGATGCTTACCAAAGAAATGCTTGCGCACATAGGCGCCATCGTTGGCTTTGTAATTCTGGTATTCGCCGTCAACGGTATCCATCATCACCTGCTGCAGCAGTCCCTCCTTGTCTTTGGCCAGCAACGGATCCCAATAAGATCCCCAGATGACCTTGATGACATTCCAGCCCGCACCGCGGAAATCGCTCTCCAGTTCTTGAATAATCTTTCCATTGCCGCGCACCGGCCCATCGAGACGCTGCAGATTGCAGTTCACCACAAACACCAAGTTATCGAGTTTCTCTCTGGCGGCAAGGCCAATCGCGCCCATCGACTCGGGCTCATCCATCTCACCATCACCGCAGAAGGCCCAGACCTTGCGCTCCTCGGTATCCGAAAGACCACGGGCATGCATGTACTTCAGAAAACGGGCCTGATAAATCGCCATCAGTGGGCCTAGGCCCATCGAGACCGTCGGGAACTGCCAGAATTCCGGCATCAGCTTCGGGTGTGGGTAGCTCGACAGGCCTTTGCCATCGACCTCACGACGGAAGTTATTGAGTTGATCCTCATTGATGCGGCCTTCGAGATAAGCGCGGGCATAAATTCCGGGCGACGAATGGCCCTGGATAAAGAGCAGGTCGTGGCCCTTGGGGTGATCGGGGCCCTTCCAGAAATGGTTAAAGCCAATGCCCAGCATATTGGCCAAGGACTGAAAGCTTGAGATGTGGCCACCGAGATCGCCCTCGCCGCGATTCGTTCGGACCACCATGGCCATCGCATTCCAGCGCATCCAGGAGCGCAGACGCTCCTCGTATTCCAAATTGCCCGGACAGTGCTCTTCGAGCGACGCCGGAATCGTATTGACGTAGGCGGTATTGGCTGAAAACGGAATGAAGCCGCCGGTACGGCGGGTCTTGTCAATCAGCCTCTCGAGAAGAAATTGAGCGCGCTCGGGCCCCTCCCGCTCGATGACGGCCTCCAATGAGTCCAGCCATTCTCTTGTCTCCACCTCATCCATGTCGACGCGTTGTGGCTCGGCCATGGTCACCTCCTATCGTTTTTTGTGAAATGTTTGTTGTCAGGCGAATTGTGCGGG
Organism: uncultured Bordetella sp.; assembly: GCA_964345065.1. GTDB lineage: Bacteria > Pseudomonadota > Gammaproteobacteria > Burkholderiales > Burkholderiaceae_A > Lacustribacter. Next base: position 3,323 of record CAYFPT010000102.1, on the reverse strand, counting down.
CGGGATCACACTGAGGACAAGTGATTTTTCATTATACGAATTATAATTTCACATTAAGAAATACTGGGCCAGCCCATCTCCGCTCGCCAGAAACACTCAAGGTGTGGTCTCATCTGCGGCCGAGCTAGGCCAATCGCCCCCGACCCCATGCCCGATAACGACCAGAGCACCATTCCCGAGGTCCTTGATCCGATCAAGCTCGGACCGCTGCGTCCATCGCGGTCAATGCGCTGGATTCTGGTCTCCCCGATCGTTGCGGTAGTCGCCCTCGCCATGCTCATGGCCGCCACCATTTGGTATCTGACTGCATCCGAAACCAACCAGCAGCAGCAGGCCCTGATTCGAGATGTCAACGCCACCCAGCGACAGATCGGCGAGCAGCTGCAGCGCGCCCAGGACGAGTTGAGCGGATTCGCCAGTCAGCTTCCCCTCAAGCCGGCGGGCCGTGATTTACAACGCTTTGCCGAGAACTTTTTTGTCAAACACCCAGAGGTTGTCTTCATTGCCTGGCTCGATCGCAGCTCAACCGTTCGCTTTGTGAGTACCTCGCAAGGCTTGCCGACCCAGGGCTTCGATCGGCTGGGCAGCCCGCTAGCACGGCGGCCCAGCATCACAGCATTTGAGTACGCGATGAGTGCCAAAAAGCCGCATTACTCAGGCCCCATTCGTACCCCGAACGACATTGAGGTCGATCTGCATGTGCCCATCATTCGCAATGGTGCTGCCGATGGCGTCTTGGTCGCCAGCTACTCGCTGCCGGCGATGTTACTCACCACTATTCCGAGCGAGATCGGCGGCCGGGTCGCCTTTAGCCTCGTAGGCGCCGAAGGCGAACGGCTTGGCCAGACCCGAGGCGAGGACACCGCATCCGGCGGGCCGGCCTATGAGGTGCCGCTCGAGCCCATGTCCAAGCAGATTCGCCTGCGCGGCTTTATTCAGCGGCCGGTCAGCACCGTCTACAACGATGTCATCACCACACTGGTGGTCGGACTGATTTTATTTGCGGTCATCAGCCAGATCGTTGTCTGGCGAAACACCCGCCGCCGACTTGGCGCTGAGCAGGAACTGGCCGAAGAGACCGCCTTTCGACGGGCGATGGAAAACTCGCTGTCCACAGGAATGCGGGTGATCGATCTGGAGGGCCGCATCAAATATGTGAACCCGGCCTTTTGTCGCATGGTGGGCTTCACCGCGCAAGAACTCACAGGCGCAAGCCCGCCCTATCCTTACTGGCCAGACGATTCCCAGGATCAATTGGGAAGAAACCTGGATCGGATGATGGCCGGCGAGAGCCCGCCCTCGGGCCTGCCGATCAACATCATGCGCAAAGATGGCAACCGGCTGACAGTGCGGATGTACACCTCGCCGCTGATTGATCAAAACGGCCAGCAGACCGGCTGGATGACATCGGTCACGGATATCACCGAGCAGACCCGTATTCGGCAGGAGCTTGCCCAATCCCAGGAACGCTTCATCACAGTATTGCAGGCGCTCGATACTGCGGTCTCAGTGGCTGCGCCCACACCCACCGGCGAGTTGCTCTTTGCAAACCAGGCCTACAAGAAATGGTTCGGTAATTCGATTACCGACGGCCACCGCTATTTGTCCGCCGCAGCACGTGGGCCCTGGGCCGATGTTCGCGAGGTCTACAGCGAGATCGTAGAGCGCTGGTTTGAGGTCCGCATCCGAAGCATTCAGTGGGTGGATGGCCGCGCGGTTGAGCTGATGGTGGCCACCGATATCACGCAAGAGCGGGCCAACCAGCAGGCCCAGCGCGAGCAGCACGAGAAACTCCAGCAGACCGCCCGCCTGGTCACCATGGGCGAGATGGCCTCGTCGCTCGCCCATGAGCTCAATCAGCCCCTCACAGCGATTGCCAATTACACCTCTGGGGCTGCATCGCGCATTCGGCTTGCTGAGTCGCGTGGCGAGGAGATTCCCAACGAGGATTTGATTGACCTTCTGGCCAAAACTGCGCGGCAGGCGGAGCGGGCCGGCCAGGTGATTCGTCGAATTCGGGGGTTCGTCAAGCGTAGCGATCCCATTCGCCGGCGCACTGATCCGCGCACGATTCTTGCGGACTCTCTTGGCCTTGCAGAGATTGATGCCCGCGAGCAGGGCATTGAGCTCATTCAGAAAATTCCCGATGGCCTGCCGATGCTCAATGTGGATCCGGTGCTCATTGAGCAGGTGCTGGTCAATCTCGTGAAAAATGGAATTGATGCCATGCGCGGCGCACAGCGACGGAGTCTGGTCATTGAGGTGAGCCTGATCGCCGATCAGATGGCGTTTTCAGTCATTGACCGCGGCCATGGTGTTCCGAGGGCAATCCGCGACCGACTATTCGATTCCTTTTACACCACCAAAAACGACGGCATGGGCATGGGCCTCAATATCTGCCGCTCCATTATCGAGTCGCATCAGGGCCGGCTCTGGTTTGAGGACAACCCGGATGGCGGCTGCACATTTCGGTTTACATTACCGGTTCAGGCGGAGCCGCCGCCCAACAACACCACCCCAGAGTCGGAGGCCATGAAGTCATGAGCGCGAACCCCCAAGCCTATCGCACAGCGAATGCGGAGATGGTCTACGTTGTCGATGACGATGAGGCCGTCCGTGATTCGCTCAGATGGCTGCTAGAGGGTCAGGGATTTCGGGTCACTGCGTTTGATAGCGCGGAGCGGTTCATGGCCTCGGTGCCCACCGGTTTTACCGGCCAGATGGGCGGCTGCCTGATTGCGGACGTCCGCATGCCCGGCATGTCCGGCACCGAGCTTCACGACGAACTCTTGCGCCGAGGAATCGCGCTGCCATTGATTTTTATTACGGGCCACGGCACGGTGCCCATGGCAGTCAGCAGCATGAAAAAAGGTGCCGTCGATTTCCTGGAAAAGCCATTTAATGACGAACAGCTCTGCATGCTCGTGGCCAACGCCTTCCAGCGGGCACGCGACGAAGGCTCCCGCGGCGTTCTGGCCAAGCGGGCCCGCGAACTGTTGGCAAGGCTGACGCCACGCGAGGAGCAGGTGCTGGATCGCATCGTGGCAGGCCGCTTGAATAAGCAGATTGCCGATGATCTTGATATCAGCATTAAAACGGTCGAGGCCCACCGGGCCAACATCATGGACAAGATCGAGGCCCGCACCATGGCCGATCTGATGAAAACCGCGCTGGCCGCCCGCCAGGAATAAACCACTGTGCCGATTGCTCGGATGATGCCGCCGGTGACTGCGGCCGAACCATTGGAAAACTGCTAAACTTCGCAGTCTTGCGGCTGTAGCTCAGTTGGATAGAGTACTTGGCTACGAACCAAGGGGTCGTGG
>CAYFPT010000101.1:3994-6166 GCA_964345065.1 uncultured Bordetella sp. | reverse complement strand
AGAGAATCCCCTTGGCAGTTGCATTGGTCTCGCGATTCGACAGGGCCTGAAATCCAGACTTGATGTCCGGCGGCAGGGCCTTCAAGGCGCGGATATAGAGCTCCTTGGCGGCCTCTTCAATCAAATTCGGTGAGAGTTGAAACATCAGTTCACCAAGCTATAAAGAAATAAACATCCTGTGACCCCAGAAGTGATCACGGTCGCGGTAATCCAGCCCGACCGCACACCCCGCCAGGGGCCAAACTCAATCAGCAGCAGCCGAGCACCGCCCACAAGATGCAACGTCAGCAGCACGACCAGGCCCCACTCAGCAAATTTCACCAATAAGGAATCGGTCAGCCGCAGGGCCCGATCCAATTCAGACTCCCCACGGATCGCCTGCGCGAGCACAAAAAAATGTAAAGGCAGAAAGATCGCCAGCCCCAAGCCCGAGAGCCGGTGGATCAAAAACGCCGTGTAAGACAGTGAGCGGGCGCGCAAAGATCTCATGCTGCAGTCACCGCCCAAACCGCCGACAGGCCCAGCACCAGGATCAGTGCGGCAAACCCCCTTGTCAGCATCTGCGCGGCCAGTGGTTTCATCCCGGCCCATTCCTCGGCGATTTTCTGCAGGCCCAAGGGCACATGAATCACGCAGGCCAGCACGAACACTGCGTAAAACACGCCCAATCCAAGATTCCCCTGCGTGCGGCCAAGAATCTCTGCGGCGGTCAGGCCGCCGCGCATGGCGTACAGAATCAGGCCGAGATGAATCAACACAAAGACCATCAGCACCATGGCGCTGATGCGCTGCCAGTACCAGGCACGGGCCTGTGCGATCGCCGTTGATGTCACTTCAGAGCGCTCCCTTGGCCGCCAGCCGGCCCACTTTCTTTTTCAGGCCTGCAATGCCCGCCGTCGGCGAAATGCTTTTCGGACAGCGCTCGGTACATGAAAAGTGGCTATGACAAGCATGGCATCCCGCATCGCCTGCGACTGCCCGCAGCCGCTCCAGCTGCTGTGTGTCGCGCTCGTCGTTGGCCAGTGTCCAGGCACGGTTTAACGCTGCAGGCCCAAGATAATCAGGTCGCCATGCGACCACATCACAGGAGCTGTAGCAAACGCCACAGCCGATGCATTCAATTCCCGCATCAGCCGCCCGCCGCTGGGCCGACTGAGGCTTCACTCTGGCGAAGTCATCCTGGCGTGTCGTGTCACCCTTGAACTGGCCTTTGGCACGGGCCCACTTATCAAAAAACTCAGTCATGTCAGTGACCAGATCTTTGATGATCGGGAGATTGGCCAAGGGTGCGATCTCTAACTCAGCAGATTCGTCAATGACTTTGCTGACATGGGTACGGCAAGTCCAGCGGGCATGGCCATTGACCCGCATTGCACACGACCCACACATCCCCACTCGGCAGGCAAATCGATAGCTCAACGTTGGGTCAAGCGATCGCTGGATATAAGTCACGACATCAAGAATCGTTTGGCTCGCGGCCCTCGGGACGTCATAGCGCTGGAATCCGCCTGCGGCAGTACCACGCCAGATACGAACAGAAATCAGCGATGGGTTATTCGACGACATCTCGGTGGACATATTCGTAATGTTGGGTATTCACATGCGAGATTCGCCACTCGACCGGCTGCCGATTAAACGTCAATGCAATCCTGCGAATTTCCAATACCGGATCGCCCACCTTCAGGCCGAGTAACTTTCCTGTGGCGGCATTGACACTTGCCGCGCGGACACGCTCGTCGATTCGAAGCACATTGACCGAAAAGGCATCCAAATACAGCCGGTACAGGGTATTCGGCCGATTGCGAACCAACTCCTCCGTCATGCCCTTAAACCGCGGGGCGGCCAGGGTGATCGTGTCCACGATGACCGGCCGGCCCTGCATCGAGAGCAGATTCTTGATCTTGATAATGTCGCTTTGCAGCGGGATCGCGAGCTTCTCTGCGGTAATTCGGTCTGCCTTTCCAAGGCCAAACTGAAGCAGCGTGATCTCAGGGTAGGTGCGGGGGCCATCATGAGGGCTGATGTTGAAGAATTGAAAAAACTGACGGGGCCGGCTGTGGCTGGCGACAAACGTGCCCAGGCCCTGCCGGCGGACCAGCAGATGATCGGCCACCAGGGCATCAATGGCTTTACGCAGGGCGTTTACCAACTCCATCAACTTGGCAACACCAA
>CAYFPT010000101.1:0-3984 GCA_964345065.1 uncultured Bordetella sp. | reverse complement strand
ACCGAAACACCGAAACGATCGCAGAGCCGCTTCTCGGAGGGAATGGCCTCATCCGGCCGCCACTCGCCCTGCTCGAGCGCTGCCAGCATCTGGCGTTGCACCGATTGATAGAGGGGGCCTTCGGCCCCCAGCGCGTCCCACCCGTTCATGGCCCCATCGTAGCGAAACCGCCCCAGAGATACAACTCATATAGTTGACTCGAGGGCCCGGGGTCCGTAGCATGGGCCCTCGAGGGTCTCTTGGGCGCGGAGCAGGTGATGGCATCAGTCGTGATTACCGAATTTATGGATGCGCCAGCCGTTGCGGCCCTATCCACCCAACTGACGGTCACTTACGACCCCGGCCTCGTCGACCAGCCGGAGCAGCTGCGGGCCCTGCTGGCCTCGGCGGACGCCATGATCGTGCGCAACCGCACCCAGGTCGACCGCGAACTGCTGGCATCAGCACCGCGGCTACAAGCTGTCGGACGACTCGGCGTAGGCCTTGACAATATTGACGTGCCGGCGTGTGCTGAGCGGGGCATCACGGTCATTCCTGCTACCGGCGCCAATGCGCAGTCCGTGGCCGAATATGTAATCGCCACCACCCTCATGCTAGCGCGCGGTGCCTATCAGGCCACAGCAAGGGTCGCCAACGGCCAGTGGCCCAGGGCAGCGTTCTCAAATGGCCATGAGCTGCACGGCAAAGTCATGGGGCTCGTTGGCTTTGGCACGATTGGGCGAAGGGTCAGTGATCTGGTGAAGGCCTTTGGCATGCATGTCATGGCGTTTGATCCTGCACTGCCTGCCGAACACGAGGCCTACCGGCTGCATCAGGTCACCTGCTGCCCGGACTTGGAGCTGCTGCTGCGCAAGGCAGATGTCGTCAGCCTGCATGTGCCACTAACGCCATCAACCCGGCATTTGTTTAACGCAAAACGGCTGGCGCAGATGAAACCAACGGCGGTGCTGATCAACACGGCACGCGGCGGCATTATTGATGAGCGCGCCTTGATTCAAGCACTGCGCGAGGAGCGGCTCGCAGGCGCAGCGCTCGATGTCTTTGATCACGAACCCCCGCGGGCCGGTCAGCTTCCCGCCGATCTGCCCCGGCTGATTCTGACTCCCCATATTGCAGGATTGACGCAGGAATCCAATACACGTGTCTCGACCATGATTGCCGAACGCATTGCCGCCTTATTCATCAACCCCGCTTCATCAGCATGAAAGTTTCGATCCAAGAAGTCCGCAGCCTTTGCGTCGGCGCATTCAGGGCCCACGGGGTCGCCCCCCATCAGGCCGAGCCCACCATTGACGCCTTGCTGCTTGCCGAATCCCAGGGGCTTGCCTCCCACGGGCTCTCCCGTGTGCCGATGTACCTCGCCCATGTCCGGCACGGCCGTGTGGATGCGACCGCATTGCCCAAAATCAAAACACGTTCGCCATCGGCTGTGCTGGTCGACGCGGGCAATGGCTTTGCGTTTCCTGCCTGCGCGACCGCGATCGCCGCAGCAATCGAACAAGCCCGTCAGACCGGAATTTCGATTGCTGCTGTCACCAACAGCCATCACTTTGGGGTAGCGGGCAATCATCTGCTGAAAATCGCAGAAGCAGGCATGGTCGGCTGGGCCATGGGAAACTCGCCGGCCGCCATGCCGGCCTGGGGCGGCAAACGCGCGATTTTCGGCACCAATCCGATCGCTGCTATTTTTCCTCGCCACCAGACGGATCCTTTGTTGATCGACCTGTCGTTATCCGAAGTGGCACGCGGCAAGATCATGGTTGCCGCGAAAGCAGGCAAACCCATACCAGGGGGCTGGGCCCTGGACGCTGCAGGCAATCCCACCACGGATGCAAAGGCGGCGCTGACGGGCATGATGCTGCCAATGGGCGGTGTAAAAGGTGCAATGCTCGCTCTCATGGTGGAGCTGATGGTGACCACCCTCACCGGCGCACACTTTGGCGCCGAAGCAGATTCGTTTTTTGTCGACCAAGGCAATGCGCCTCAACTCGGACAAGTCTTTCTGGCCATTGACCCGGAGGCCCTCGGAGGTGGCGATACCTACCAGGCGAGATTTGCAGATTTAACCACCGCAATGCTGGCCGATCCTGAGGTCCGGCTGCCCGGCCTGCGACGATTCGACCTCGCCCGGCAGGCCGCCCGAGAGGGCCTGGAATGCTCAGAAGATTGGATCACACAGGTTCGTGCACTCGGCGATCGCTCGGGCCAGTCATCATGAATCCCGAGCCTTGGCTGGCCGATATCTGCGAACTCGCCACACAGGCTTCTGGGCTTGCGTTGCAGCGATTTCGTGAAGGATCGCGCCGCATTGAGAAGGGCCCAGGCGACTGGGCCAGCGCGGCTGATCTTGAAATTGAGCAGCTCATCCGCAAAAGACTGCATCAGATTGCGCCCGGCACCTTGGTGCACGGCGAGGAGACTGGGCAGACAGGCGCGAGCGCCAGTGGATTCGTTTGGCATGTGGATCCGATTGATGGGAGTGCAAATTTTTTAAGAGGCATCCCACATTTCGCCACCGTGATCTCGCTCACCGAGAGGGATGCAACCGGGGCGGAGCGAATTCTAATGGGCGTAACCTCGGACCCCTGCCGAGGCGAGTTATTCGTCGCCACTGCGTCGCAGGCCACGACTCTGAATGGCATCGCGGTCGGCGTCTCCGAGATCTCAAAGGGCCTGCAGGCCCTACTCGCAGTCGTCACGCCAAAGCCTAACAGTGCCCATTGCGATCATTTTGACGCCTGGTTTTCTCGCCAATTGCGCTGCTTTGGTGGCGTGCGACGCAGCGGTGCGATGGCCCTTGATCTGGCCTGGGTGGCCTGCGGACGACTCGATGCGTTTGGGGGTATTGATCTTGCGCCCTGGGATATTCGTGCCGGCCTGCTGCAGATCACACAATCGGGCGGCGTTGTTCAGCCCAATATCCCGATTAGGTCATTCCCTAACCGGCCGCCAACAGCCATGTGTTTAGTGGCAAATTCCGATTCACTCATCAAGCTTTTAATAGGAGACGACAATGGCCAGTCAGACTAAACGGCACACGAACCGATTTTTGCTCGCAGCCCTCATGGGATGCATCACTTTAGGCCTGACCGCCTACACCGCCCCCGCGAACGCTCAGGCCTTTCCCAATAAGCCCGTGAAACTTATCGTTCCGTTTGTCGCAGGCGGCGCTACTGATATCGTGGCCCGGCTGGTCGCCCAGAAATTATCGGTCGCCTGGGGCCAGCCGGTTGTGGTTGAAAACCGCGGTGGTGCAGGCGGAAATATCGGCGCCGATGCGGTGGCGAAATCTCCTGCCGATGGCTACACGATTCTGGTGACCTCCGGAAGTATCGTGACCGTGAATCCCCACATGTACGCGAAGATGCCCTTTGATGCAAAAAAAGATCTCGCACCGATTACGAATCTAGCCAGCGGCCCCCAGGTCCTGGTGGTCCATCCGGCCGTGCCTGCGAAAAATGTCAAAGAATTAGTCGCGCTAGCGAAGAGCAAACCCGGTCAACTGAATTTTGGCTCTGCGGGAATTGGCAGCCAGGTACACATGGCGGGAGAGGCATTTGTCTATGCGGCCGGCATCGAGGCCCAGCATATTCCTTACAAAGGCGAGGCCGTTGCGTTCACTGACCTGGCAGGCGGCCAGGTGCAATTTATGGTGGGTAATATCGCTGGCGCAACCGGCCACATTCAGTCGGGCCGAATTCGTGCACTCGGTGTCACAAGTGCGAAACGCTCGCCACAACTGCCCGACGTTCCCACCGTCGCCGAAGCGGGCCTGCCCGGCTTTGAAAATACGGGATGGTTCGGATTCATGGCCCCCGCAGGCACACCCAAGCCCATCATTGACAAGATCCACGCCGACACCGTGAAGGTTCTGGCCGATCAAGAAGTCAAAGATCGGCTCACCCAGCTGGGCATGGCGCCCGTTGGCAATTCACCGGCAGACTTCACCAAGGAAATTGCCGTGGAATATGAGCGCTGGGGCCA
>CAYFPT010000100.1:171-6258 GCA_964345065.1 uncultured Bordetella sp. | reverse complement strand
TTGGGATATCGGCTTATCCAAGACCGGTTTTATTCGCGAGGCTGGCAAATGCCTGGTCATGCAGGCGCGCCTTGATCAGCGCGAGGTGATTATTGTGATGCTGGATGCAGAGGGCAGTGCCAAGCGGCTTGCGGATGCGGAACGTATTCGCCGTTGGCTCTCAATTGAACGCGACCGTCAGGCCTCTGCGGTGCGCTCGTAGCCCAGCGACGACGAAATCGCACGGGCGGTGTCCGCAAGCGCCTGAAGCCACCCATCATTGGCCCGATCCGCCGGCGCGGAGATCGATAGTCCCGCCACCAGAGATTGGCTGTCATCGCGAATACCGGCAGCGATACAGCGTACCCCCAGCTCAAGCTCTTCGTTATCCCGGGCATAGCCCAGGCGGCGCACCTCCACCAGCTCTTGCTCAAGCTGGTTTAAGGCGGTGATGCTATTCGGCGTGTGGCCCGCCAGGCCGGTCCGCATTGCGTAAGAACGGACCGCGCGCGTGTCGTCGTTTGCAAGAAAAAGCTTTCCGGTCGAGGTGAGATGTAAGGGTGCCCGGCCCCCGATGGCCCGCACCACTTGCATGCCGGAGCGCTCGCTGACGGTCCGCTCGACATACACAATTTCATCGCCCTGGCGCACTGAAAGGTTGACGGTCTCACCGGTGAGCCGGTGCAACTCCCGCATGGGCCCGGCAGCGGCGTCGCGCACGTTAAGCCGAGCCTTTACCAAATTTCCAAGTTCCAAAAGCCGCATGCCCAACTGGTAGCTGCCCGGTTCGGTCCGATCCACCATCCGCGCAAGCACAAGGTCATTGAGAATGCGATGGGCCGTTGAAGGATGCAGGCCGCTAGACTGAGAGAGCTCCTTCAACGATACTGGATCGGACTTTTTCGCCAGCGCGTCCAGCAGGGTCATCATGCGTTCGATGACCTGGATGGCCAGCCGGGGCGCCTCAATCGGCGGGGCGAGCAGGGACCGGCGGTCGGACCCGGTCGGGGCGGGAGGCCGAGGTTTTTTCGCAGCAGAAGAGGGTGAAACCGGCATCTGGCCCATACCAAGTGGCAAAATTCCATTTTATTGCATGAAATCCAGAGTCTCTAGTCCCCAGGCCCCGCCAATTGATGACTGAAAACCCCAAGCGCATCGCCCTTTTTGTCACTTGCTTAGTCGACATGATGCGGCCCGAGATTGGCCTGGCGGCCCTGAAGCTGCTGGAGGCCTCAGGCTGTGAGGTGATTGTCCCCGAGGGCCAGACCTGCTGTGGCCAGCCCGCCTATAACGGCGGCGATCGCCGCACGGCCCACCAGCTCGCGGTTCGAGTCATTGAGCAACTTCAGGGATTTGACTATGTCGTGATTCCCTCGGGCTCCTGTGCCGGCATGATCAAGGTCCATTACTTCGAACTCTTTGGTAACGATCCCGAGATGAAACGGCGCATGGCCGATCTGGCGCCGCGCATTTATGAGCTGACCGATTTCTTGGTGCGGGTGATGAACGTCTCAGACATGCCGGGACAGCTCGAGGGTACCGTGACCTATCACGACAGCTGTAGCGGCTTGCGCGAGTTGGGCGTTGCGGAGCAGCCCCGGGCGCTTTTGGCAAAGATTCCTGGCCTTAAGCTCAATGAAATGAAAGACTGCCGCGCCTGCTGTGGATTTGGCGGTGCATTTGCCATGAAATACGGCAATGTTTCCGCAGCGATTGTTGACGAAAAAATTCATAACGTTCAGGCCACCCAGGCCCAGGCGGTCGTCATGGGGGATCTCGGCTGTATGCTACACATTGAGGGCCGGCTACGGCGGCTTGGTGATGAACGAACCCAGGTCTTGCATGTCGCGCAGGTGCTCGCCGGCGATGTGGGCCGGGGCCGTGCCTCGGGATAAATGGCTCGAAAGCGATAGGGATTCACTGACGTATGCGCGTTCAATCGATGCACTTTCAGGCGCGAGCAGGCGAGAAGCTTGCTGACACTCGTCTGCAACGCAATTTAAAAAAGCTCGCGGATAAGTTTGTCACGGCCCGATCCAGCGTCATCCAGGAGATTGATTTCACTGCGACCCGCCAGGCGGCGGTGGAGCGGCGCAATCGGGCCCTGGATCGTCTCGATGTCTGGCTAGAAATGTTTGAGCGCAATGCCCAGGCCCGCGGGGCCACGGTGTTATTTGCCGAGACGCCTGCCCAGGCTTCAGAACTGGTGGTAAAGATCGCACAGCAGCACGAGGTCAAACTGGTCACCAAATCTAAATCCATGGTCTCGGAGGAGATGGCGCTGAATTCTGCCCTTGAGCGGGCGGGCATTGAGTCCGTTGAGACCGATCTGGGTGAGTACATTTTGCAAATCAATGACAACGAGGCGCCCAGTCATATCATTGCGCCGGTCATTCACAAAGATAAGGAAGAAATCTCGGACCTATTCGCCAAGGTCCACGAGCGGCCTCGGTTAACCGACATTCCTCAGATGACACGCGAGGCCCGCGAGGTCTTGCGGCCAAAGTTTCTGAAGTCCGACATGGGTGTTACCGGCGGCAATTTTCTGATTGCGGAGACCGGATCGGTGGGCATTGTCACCAACGAGGGCAACGAGGGCATGTGCACGGTCATGCCGCGCGTGCACGTCGTGGTAACGGGCATCGAAAAGATCCTTCCCACGTTTGAAGACTTCGCCACGATTGTCCGCCTGCTGACACGCAGCGCCACCGGCCAATCCATCTCCAATTACATTTCTCTGTTAACCGGAGTCCGCGCGGCGGGCGAGCCCGATGGCCCCGATCACATGTATTTCGTGCTGGTCGACGGTGGCCGCTCCAGTCTGCTGGGCAGCGAATTCCAAGAGATGCTGCGCTGTATTCGTTGTGGGGCCTGCATGAACCACTGCCCGGTGTATCAAAAGATTGGCGGCCACGCGTATGGCTGGGTCTATCCAGGGCCAATGGGCTCGGTGCTCACGCCCAACTATGTGGGCCTAGAGAACGCGTTGGACCTGCCTCAGGCGGCCACGATGTGCGGCGAGTGCCACGTCGTCTGCCCGGTGGCCATTCCATTGCCTGATTTGCTTCGAAAGCTGCGGGAGCGGCAGTTCGATCGACACCTGCGGCCCAATGCGGAGCGGTTCTTCATGGCGGTCTGGGGGTTTGTCGCCGTTCGGCCCAACCTCTATGCGCTGCTGACGGGTATTGCGAATCGGGTATTACGAAGCTTAGGCCGCAAGGCTGGCCGCATTCAGCATTTCACTTTTGCCAAGGGCTGGACTGATTTTCGCGATCTGCCGACGCCGGCATCGAAGACTTTCCGTGAGCTTTACTCGGATCGCGTCGCCCGAACCGCCTCAGCAACAAGCGTCGGCCCGCGATAGACGAGCCCAGTATAGAGCTGCACCAGGTCTGCGCCCGCAGCGAGTTTGCTTTTCGCATCCTCGCCACTCAGCACCCCGCCAACACCAATAATCACCACAGCCGACGGCAGGCTGCTGCGCAGCAGCCGGATCACGTGATTGGATTGTTCAAGCAGTGGCGCCCCCGACAGGCCGCCTTGCTCTTGGGCATGCGGATGGCCATTGACTGCATCGCGATTCAGGGTCGTGTTGGTGGCGATCACACCCTCGACGCTGTGCGCACGCAAAAGGGTCGCAATTTCGACCACCTGATCATCCGTCAGATCAGGAGCAATTTTTAGCACCAGCGGCACGTGTCGTTGATGCTGTCGCGCCAGCCGCTGCTGAGCTTCTTTGAGGCCCTCGAGCAGTCGATTCAGCGCGCTCTGCTGCTGAAGATCGCGAAGCCCCTGTGTATTGGGCGAGGAAATGTTGACCGTCACGTAGTCGGCCCAAGGCACGACTGCCTCAAGGCCTGCAAGGTAGTCCTCTAATGCATGATCGATGGGCGTGGCGGCGTTTTTACCGATGTTTAATCCCAGTACGCCGCGCCGATCAGTGGCCCAGCGGGATTTCTGAACATTGCGAAGAAAGTGCTCAAGCCCTTGGTTGTTAAATCCGAGGCGATTAATGAGTGCTTGATGCTGCGTAAGCCGAAACATGCGGGGCTGCGGATTGCCGGGCTGAGGCCGGGGCGTCACGGTGCCCACTTCGATAAATCCAAACCCGAAACTCGCAAGGCTATCTAAGTGGGCAGCGTTTTTATCCAGGCCTGCGGCCAGGCCAATTGGGTTGGCAAAGTTCAGTCCCATCAGCCGCTTGGAGGCACCCGGCAGTGGCTGCGATGCGGGCAGCAGGCCAGCCTGATGCAGGCGGTCGAGCCCGGTAAGGGTGAAGTCATGGGCGGCCTCGGCCTGCATCGAAAATAGCAGTGGCCGAATCAGCGGAAAGCCTGCGAAGACGTTCATGGCCAGCAGCACCTAGCGGCGGACCCAGATGCCGTTTTCAAGAGTCTCGTGGGGTTTAAACAGCGCCTTATAGGACATTTTCGGACTCTCGGCGATCCAATAGCCGAGATACAGATGCGGAAGCGACAGCCGCTGACAGAGATCAATCTGCCACAAGATGCCATAGGAGCCCAGACTGCGTCGCGATTCGTGGGGATCGTAAAACGTGTACACCGAGGAGATGCCGGCATTGAGCAGATCCACAATTGAAATCATCTTCAATTCACCGGCCGGGCTGCGGAATTCGATGAGCTGCGATTCCACCCGGCTCTGCAGCAGAAACTGCGCGTACTGCTCTCGGCTGTCGTGGTCCATGCCGCCACCGGCGTGGCGCAGCGACTGATAGCGTTGGTAGAGATCGTAGTGCTCTTCATCAAACCGCAGTGGTGAACTCTTGATTTCAAGATCTTGATTGCGATTCCAGATGCGCCGCTGAATGCGATTGGGTTCAAATTCGTTGACCGCAACACGCAGCGGGATGCAGGACTTGCAGCCATCACAGTAGGGCCGATACGCAAAGACGCCGCTACGACGAAACCCGACTTGGACCAGGTCGCTGTAGATCGGTGAATTGATGAGATGGTTGGGCGTGGCGACCTGTGAGCGGGCCTTGTGATGGGGCAGATAGCTGCAGGGGTAGGGCGCGGTGACGTAAAACTGCAGCGAAACAACAGGAAGGTCTTTAAGGTGCGACATGCGTAAGCCTTACAAGATCCGTTTTAGAGACAGGCGCCATGGACCAGGCCAGCGTGTCGCGCCGGGTTAAGTCTTGCACGATGAATTCAAACTCCTGCCGTCTGATCTCTTGTGCCCCTAGTGATGCCAAGTGTTCGGTCTTTTGCTGGCAGTCTATCACCAGGCCGCCCTGCGACCGAAGCCATCCCACGAGGGCTGCGAGGGCGAGCTTGGAGGCATCGGGCGCACGGCTGAACATCGATTCGCCAAACACCATCTTGCCAATTGCCACACAGTAGAGTCCGCCCAGCAGCTGACCGCCACGATGAACGGTCACACAGTGGGCCAGGCCCTGGGCGTGCAGTTCGCAGTAGCACTGAATCATCGGGTCGCTGATCCAGGTGCCCGACTGCCCAGGGCGGGCCTCAGCGCAGGCCCGCATGACCCCTTCGAAATCCTGGTCGCAGCGCACCTCCAACTCAGGATCGCTCAGGGCCCGCCGCAGGGTTTTGGAAAAAGACTTTGAGACTTTGAAATCTGCAATCTTCAGCACCATGCGTGGATCGGGGGTCCACCACAGCACGGGCTCTCCTTTTGAAAACCAGGGGAAGATGCCGCGCTGATAGGCCTCCTGTAAACGCCTGCTGCTGAGGTCAGCGCCTGCGGCCAGCAGGCCATTGGCCCCTTCGTCAGGCGTTAACGCAAGCGGCGTTGGGGGCAGCGGATCATCGGGGTTGATCCAGCTGAGTGTGCGATTCATGGGGGAGCTGGACCTCGCGGATATCACCGGTGTGTAAAGACATCAGACCTTGGCGTCGATCGTGAAAATAAAATCTTAGGGTCGCGACAATCGTGCGAAAGGCAATCGCTGACCAAGGAATCTCATGCTCATGAAAGAGCCGCACCTCTAAGCTTTCCGGGCCCGCAGCAAAGTCGAGATCACGCAGCGTTGCCAGATAAAAAAGATGAACCTGATCCACATGGGGCACGTCGAGCATGCTGAATAGCGGGCCCAGCGTGACCCGGGCTCCGGCTTCTTCCATC
>CAYFPT010000100.1:0-161 GCA_964345065.1 uncultured Bordetella sp. | reverse complement strand
CAGGGGAAGATGCCGCGCTGATAGGCCTCCTGTAAACGCCTGCTGCTCAGGTCAGCGCCTGCGGCCAGCAGGCCATTGGCCCCTTCGTCAGGCGTTAATGCAAGCTGCGTTGGGGGCAGCGGATCATCGGGGTTGATCCAGCTGAGTGTGCGATTCATGGG
>CAYFPT010000099.1:0-6280 GCA_964345065.1 uncultured Bordetella sp. | reverse complement strand
AGGGGCCGCTGGTGTCATACACATAGATGGGCGGGTTTTGCTCTGCGCCCATCTGGCTGGGGGTGTCGTCTTGGGTAATTTTTCTAAACGGCACTCGCAGATCAGGCCGGGATCCCTGCACATAGACTTTTTCGCTATTGGGAAAGGGCGCAATCGCGCTTTGATCCACACTGGCGGTGGCGGCAAGAAACTGGGGATTAACGGCCATGGTGTTTCCTTTATTGAAGATGCATCGATTGGGGAGAAAAACTGTGATTGACTGGGCCATGGCCGCTGCCGATACGCATGGCAACTGCAGCGGAGATGGCCTGATAGACATAGTCCTGGGCGCCCTTGACCGCGGCCTTTAAGGGATAACCAAGCGCTAAAAAGCACGCAATGGCAGAGGACAGCGTGCAGCCGGTGCCGTGAAGGTTCTGGGTGTGGATGCGGGGCTTGACGATTTCGGTAATCGCTAGGGCGTCTGGCGCATTGGGCCGAGAAATAAATTCCACCAGCATGTCCATGAGATTGGGCGACTTCATATGGCCGCCTTTTACCAAGACATTTCTTGCGCCCATCGCGTGAAGCGCCTTGGCGCTTTCTTCGAACTGGGTCCACGAATCCACAGTGGCGCCAATCAGCCAAGAGAGCTCATCAAGATTTGGCGTAACAATCGTGGCCAAAGGAAAAAGCTCACGAACGATGTGTTCTTGGGTCTGAGGCGTAATCAGCCGATCGCCGCTGGTGGCCACCATCACCGGATCAAGCACTACAAAACCGGGCCGATATTTTTTTAGCGCATCGGCCACAGCCGCCACGATTTCGGGCGAGTGCAGCATGCCAATTTTTACCGCATCGGCGCCGATATCTTCAAACACCACATCCAACTGCGCACGCAGAAAATCGGGCGCGGGCGCGTGAATGGCGCGAACGCCCTGGGTGTTTTGTGCCGTTAATGCGGTGATGGCGGTGAGCCCATAGCAGCCCAAGGCCGCAATGGTCTTGAGATCCGCCTGAATACCTGCGCCGCCTCCGCTGTCGGAGCCGGCAATTGAGAGAACTTTTTTGGGAGAGGCCATGTGTGCTTTCCTACGCCGGTATCAGCCGGATCAGGTTCGAGGGTATTTCTCAGACCAGCCCATGCCGGTCACCCCTAGCGATGGCAAATGGTAGCGAAAAAAAAGCCCGCCGGGGAAGGCGGGCCTCGCTGCTCCGACCCCGGGGGAAGGGGATCCCCCGGGTGGTCGGGATTACTTGGCCAGCTTCAGATCGGGATACCGGACCGACTCCACCAGCTCCTGAACCTGACGGTTCGGGGCGGGGGTGATCAGGCTCACGATAATGATGACTGCAAAGCCCAGCGGCACGCCGAAGACACCGGCCGAGATCGCCGAGATCTCAAACCACTCAGTGGGCGCTGTTGGCACAGAGCGTGCAATGCCAAAGAACACTTCGCGCAGCCATGGCTGGTTGTTGATCATGTACCAGAAGGTAATGCCCACACCAGCCACCATACCCAGGCTTGCAGAAATGCCGGTGGTGCGCTTCCAGAAGATGCCCATCACGAGTGCCGGGAAGAAGCCGGCCGCAGCAAACGAGAACGCCGCAGACACCAGGAACAGAATGTCAGCAGGTTTCTGTTGCGCGACCATTGCCGCTAGCACCGCAACTATCAAGAGCATCGACTTGGACAGGGTCACACGGCGCGATACCGGTGCCGAGGGGTCGATCATCTTGTAGTAGATGTCGTGCGACAAGGCGTTGGCCATCGTGAGCAGCAGGCCGTCCGCAGTGGAAAGCGCAGCGGCTAGGCCGCCTGCCGCCACTAGACCTGAGATGACAAATGGCAGGCCCGCGATTTCTGGCGTCGCCAGCACCACGATATCCGCACCGATCGAGATCTCTGCCAGCTGCACGATGCCGTCTTTATTGATATCAGTGATTGACAGCAGGCCCGGATCTACCTTAGCCCAGTTCTGCACCCATGCCGGCAGTGATGCAAACGACGATCCCACAATGTCGTTGTACATCACGAACTTCACGAGCACCGCAAGCGCAGGCGCCGAGAAGTACAGCAGGAAGATGAAGAACAGCGACCAGGTCACCGAGGAGCGCGCCTCTTTTACGGATGGCGTGGTGTAAAAGCGCATCAGAATGTGCGGCAACGCAGCCGTACCCACCATTAAACAGAAGACCAGCGCCAGGAAGTTCTTACGGGCCTTGTGCTGAGCGGCCTCGTCTTTACCCGGAAATGCTTGTCCATGCGGGGAGGGAGGCGCGGCACGGGCAGCACCGGCTTTCGCCCGATCTAGGCCTGCCTTATAGGCAGCTTCGTCTTTAGCGAATTTGTCGATGGTGCCATCCTTTTCAGCAGCTGCTTTGTCAGCGGCATAAGAGGCAGAGACATCTTTGAGCTTCTCGTTGGCAGCAGCGGCTCGGTCTTTGAAGATATTGCGGACCTCGATCTCTTTCTCATCGGCCGTGATCTTCTTCTCGAGCTCGGTCACCTTCTGAAGCTGCTGACCATAAACGAGCTGGGGAATCGGGAAGCCAGTCTGTTTTACTGACAGCCATACCACTGGGATCATGTAGGCGACGATCAGGATGATGTACTGGGCCACCTGAGTCCAGGTCACCGCCTTCATGCCACCCAAGAAGGAGCAGACCAGAATTCCGGCAAGTCCTAGGTAGACCCCAACTTCAAAGCTCACACCCGTTAAGCGGGTGGTGATCAGTCCAACGCCATAGATCTGCGCCACCACGTAGGTGAAGGAACAGAGAATGGCAATCAACACGCCAATAAAGCGCGGAATGTTGCCGCCATAGCGGGCGCCCAGGAAGTCCGGGATCGTGAACTGGCCAAACTTGCGCAGGAACGGCGCTAAAAAGAGCGCCACCAGGCAGTAGCCGCCGGTCCACCCCATGATGAAAGCAAGCCCCGAATAGCCTTGCAGGTAGAGGCCGCCCGCCATGCCGATAAACGATGCCGCCGACATCCAGTCGGCGCCCGTCGCCATCCCGTTAAATAAAGCGGGAACGCGGCGGCCGGCGACGTAGTATTCGTCAGCGTCGTTGGTGCGGCTCATGATACCGATGCCCGCATACAGCAGCACGGTTGCAGCCAAAAATACGTAGCCCATCATCTCCCGGGTCAGACCCATCTGCTCGGCGATTCCGAGCACGATGACGAAGGCGATGAAGCCGCCTGTGTAGAAGCCATAGACCTTTTTCAGCTGGGCTGTAAAGTCCTTCTGAGACTTGGCTTCAATGTTATGAGAATCCATCATTCCAGCCATGATCAGTCCTCCTCAGCTTCAGCTACGCCGAACTCTTGATCAAGCTTATTCATTGACCTGGCGTAATACCAGATGATCAGAATGTAGATGATCAGAGAGCCTTGTGCGCCCATGTAAAAGGCGAACGGCCAGCCAAAAAAGTTAAATGACAATTCGCGGGCGTAAAAGCCCACGACGTACGTGACGATGAACCACAGGGCTAACAACACTGCCGTCAGCCTTAGGGTTCTCGACCAGTACTCCTGGTGTTTTTCAGTTAGTTGCATCGAAGTCCTCCTAAAGGAAGTGTTTTACTGCTACTCCGGCTTATCCCGCCGTTTCTTAACATCAATTTGGTCCCCCCCGGGTTTTTACCTTCTCCCATTTATTTTCTATATTGCGCAAACGGGTCTTCTACTCCCGCCTGCACGCCAGTTTCTTTTTGCAGCTGCGCGGCCAGCTGCGGCTCAAATTTATGCAGCTTGCGCACCAATTTGATGCAAGCCTTCTCATCGCCAAGCTTATGGTGTAGCGATGCCAGCTGGTAGTAGCCATAAGGGCTCATCGGCTGCAGATCAATGGTCCGTTGCAGGGCCGCCTTGGCCTCTTCGGGCCGGCTTAATGCGATCAGGGAAAGGGCCCGACCATAGTGGGCCCGATCCATTTTTTCGTGAAAGCGTATCGCCTGATCAAAACAGTCTAAGGCCTCGTCGTGGCCTGAGCGCTTCTGAATCAGAAACCCCAGGTTAAACCAGGCTGGTGCATAGTCGGGCTGAATTTCCAAGCTCTTTTTAAGTAATGCTTCGGCCTCGAGGTTGCGACCTAACTCTGACATACAGGTCGCCGCCACAGTGAGCGGCATTGCCCGTTTTTCGCCGGAGCGCTCTTCGGCGGTGCGCACCCAGTAGTCGGCCGCGATCTCATACTTTTTGAAGACCATGGCCCAATTGGCAATCTGGGCGTAAAACCAAGCGTTGACGGCACTCATATCAGGCGGCTTGCTCCAGCATCATGGAAAATTTTGTGTACGAGAGGAACAGCCAGATCCAAAAAAGCAGCATCAGGGCCACAAAGGGCACGTGGCGGTCGGAGACTTTGTTCGGGGTGATGACCCGGGCCGCCCGAACGATCGGGGAGGTCAGCAGGCGGAACATCCGATAGACGGCGTTGACCTCGTGCTTGCCAAAACTTAGGACATACACCAAGCCCTGCCCGACAAGTAAGAGACCCGCAAATTCGGCGAGGCCCTTCAGGACAACCACGGTTCCCAACAAATTTGTCCCCCTTTTGATCTGCTGCAACCACCAGGCCTTTTCCCCAAGGCCCGGGGTGCTGTAATGCGTGTTGGGAAGGCAAGATACTTTGAGTCGCCCCACATGTCTACTTAGGGAATAACACCGTGCCTGATGCGCTGCAGCAAGATTTGACCGAGTTGGCCCTTGATACACGCGTTGGTCAGTTAATTCGGAGGGCCCCAGTCTCCTGCCTACCCGCCACTACGCTGAGGCAGGCCTTCGAGGCCATGGAGGCCGCCAAGGCCGGCTCAATGTTGGTCTGCGATGCGTCAGGCGCCGTACAGGGCATCCTGACCCGTTACGACCTGGTCAGCCGGGTGATCCTGCCCGGGCTGGCCCTGAGCACACCGATTCAGCAGGTGATGAGTACAGGGCTGAAAACGATAGATGCCGACAGCGGCGCGCTAGAGGCCATGCTCATGATGGCCCGCCATCGGGTCCGGCACCTGCCGGTGCTTCAGCATGGATTTCTGGTCGGGCTGATCTCCGAGGGCGACTTGGTGAGCTTTCAGCGCTCAAGCCTGCGGATTCTGTCAGCGAGCATCGAGCAGGCCGAAAGCCTTGGCGCGCTTAAGCTCTGTTCTCGAGAAGTGCTGCGCTTAGCCCGCAGGCTTTTGGCCCAAGGGGTTGCCGCGACATCGCTTGCGCGGCTGGTCAGCCACTTAAACGACAGCCTCACCCGCAGAGTGATTCAGCTGACCGAGGCGCAAATGAAAGATCAGCTAGGGCCGCTGCCCCCGTGGGCCTGGCTCGCGCTGGGCTCCGAGGGCCGGGAAGAGCAGACCGTGGCAACCGATCAAGACAACGCCATTATTTTCGAGGCCGAAGGCCCAGCGTACCGGCAGCAGTTCATGCGGCTTGCTGCGGCCATCAATCAGGGATTGGCCGATGTTGGCTTTCCGCTGTGCAAGGGCGGTGTTATGGCCATGAATGAGAAGTGGTGCAAAAGCGCAGCCGAGTGGCGTGACCGCCTGAGTGCATGGATGCGCTCGCCGCATCCCGAGGCCCTGCTGGATGCAAATATCTTTCTTGATTTTCGCGGACTGTACGGCCACGTTGAGCTCGCCGACGCGTTGCGTCAGTGGCTCTCCGGCGAGGTGGCGGGCCATCAGCTTTTTTTACGTGCGCTTGCGCAAGATGCGATACGCGATGAGGTCGAAAGCCTGACGCATAGTGGTGTTCGGGTAAGCCTGGCCCGTGCGCTCAGACGGCGTGGCTATCAGGTGAATTGGCTTGCACCTGCGCAGCTCGAGATGAAGCGGGGTGGCACTGCGCCGGTGGTGGTGTTTGCGCGGGTGCTGGCGTTGGCGAAAGGCATTTCGGAGACCTCCACCGATGAACGGCTTCAGGCCTTGGTCAAGCGGCAGTCGATGGGCGCAGCCGAATCACAGCAGATGCGGGATGCTTTTAATGTGCTGCAGCGTTATCGGCTGCGTGCGCAGCTGGAGTACGCCAGCCGGGCTGAGCACAAAGCGCAGGGCCAGGCCTCGCCCAATGTTTTGGAATTGGATCGTTTAAATTCGCACGAGATTGAGCGGCTCTCCGAGGCCCTCGCGCACTTAGGCGGTCTGCGGGCCCGGCTGGAGATGGATTTTTTACGGTAGCGGGTGTTGGCTTGACAAACCAGGCCAAAGTGTCTCGACTAGTGCAGCAGATTATATTGAATGATATAAACAATCGCCCCCGCAAGGTATCCGATAAGCGCATATGGCCCTATCTTTTTCAGGT
>CAYFPT010000098.1:0-6348 GCA_964345065.1 uncultured Bordetella sp. | reverse complement strand
GCGAGTTCTCGGGCCTCGTTCAGCTGCGCCGTCATTTCATTAAATGACCCCACCAAAACATTGAGCTCATCAGCAGATCGGGGGTCATACCGCAGCGGCCGATAGTCCCCAGAAGCCACAGCCTTGGTCGCACGCTCCAGCTGACGCAGCGGCCCGGCAAGCCAGCCGCTGAGCAAAAGCGCGGTCAGCAATGCACCAAAAAAAGCCAGCAGTAGAGTCAAAAGCAGTGTGGCGCCGTAGAGTTTTCGCAGGCCCTCTTTGCCCAAAGCCAGCTGCTGATAATCGCGTACACCATCATTTAAGGCCTCCAGATTTCTTGCGAGCGCGGCGGGCACCTGCTCGACCCATTGCACAAATCGGGTCTCATCGCCCTGGGCCGAGACCCGGCTGGTCATTGCGATGGCACGCACCTGAAGGCCCCGCTCAGACCCCGACAAGACAGGCTCTACGGAGACAAACTGCCGTGCAACGCGGGCCCGATTCAGGGCCTCGATTGGCGGCAACTCCGGCACAAGGGTGCCGAGCCTGGCGCTGCGGCTTGCCAGCACAGCGCCTGCGCCGGTCATCACCAAAACATCAACGCCCTCGCGGCTATCCACCACGCGCTCGATGGTGCCAATCATCTGGTTAGCGGGCGAGTCCTCCAGCAGGATGATCAATCGTCTCGCCTTGGCAAGCGCATCGACCTGAATGCCATCGAGCGAAGCCCGGCCCAGCGAGATGCCCGACTCAAGGGCGACGTTCACGCCCTGGCTGAACCAGCTATCGATGGTTTTCGCAAGAAACTGGGCCGAGACAAATGACACCAGGGCCACCGGGACCGCCCCAATCAAGGCAAACGCGATCGCCAGCCGAATCATGATCCGGGTGCCGAATTCGCCCCGCCTAAATCGGCGCCAGACCCGCACCATGACGCCGATGGTCAGCCCAAACATGGCCAAGGCGACCACACCGCTGGCGCCGACAAGCCAAGGATAAAACTGATCGAGGGCCGAGCTGCTTGAGCTTGCTGAGGCCAGCAGGAGCATCAGCACCACTGCCAGCACAACGACCAGCAGCAGCGCGATTCTTAATGCCAAACTCATTGCGTGGTTCCTGGTCCTGACAAACTCAGCTGCGGCCTTACCCACTCCGTTGAAAGATTCCAATCGCGGTTGGTCAGCGCATTTAATTGCAGCGGCTTCGGAAGCTGCGCGCTATCCAGACGGGTTCGGAATCGAATCTCATATGCATCGGGTGTTTTCGCAACCTGTTGCATCAGATCGTGCAGCGGCAACTCTCCGGCCGTAAGCGCCACCGGCCACTGGCGCACATTGAGCGTGGCGGCGAGGGCCTCATCAAGGCTGGCGGTCATCAGGAGCAATTGCTCGCCCTGGCTGACACGGTACTGCTGAGTCACGGAATGAAAGCTTAGCCGCAAGGGCCGAGACTGGCTCAGCAGCCGTTCATTAAACCAATACCATCGCTTTTTTAAAATTTCGAACTCAGCAGAGAAAACCAGGGGCACGCCACGTTTCAAGGCGTCGATCAATACGGAATTCAACGTCACCTGAACATCGGCATCGATCATCCATACGTTTTCCGCCGCCAGGCTCAGCACGGGCCGAGATAATCGAACCGACTCCGTCTCGTTAGCCCGGGTGGCCAGGCCCGACATCAGCATGACGACGGCGAGTAAAGCCTGCGTCAGGGCCATCATGCTTTTGCTTCTGAAACCTGGCATAAAAAAATCCATCCTGATCATTTCCGCATTCTGCATCGGTCACAGGCAAAAGCCTGCCGGGGGAGGGCAGCAGCCGCGCATCCGGGGTCCGGCCAAGAAAGGCCGACTCCTGTGCCTCGCCCTCCGCTACGAACACCGAACAAGTCACAAAGATCAATTCTCCCCCGGGAAGCAGCCTTCGCCAAAGGGTATCCAGCATTCTGCGTTGGATATCAACGACAGCCTTCAGGCCTGTCAGGTCTCTTCGCCAGGGAATCTCGGGCTGACGGCGCGTAATGCCCGAGCCCGTGCAGGGTGCATCCAGCAAGATCGCATCAAAGCCAGCATCAAGCCCGGGCTCCTTGCGCCAGGCGCTTTCATCAAGAACATCAAGTAGAACAAATCGCACGCTGGACTGGGCGGTCGGCATAATGCGGGCCCAATCATCGCGCATCCTTTTTAAGCGCGCCGAGGAAACATCCGCCGCCCATATTTCCGCCTGAACGCTCTGCGCAATTGCAAAGGTCTTGCCGCCCGGCGCAGCACATGCATCAAGAATTTTTGGCGGCCGGCCGAGACGCTGGCAAAGCGCTTGAACGGGATCGATGACCAGCTGCGCAGCGCTGTCTTGCACGCTCGCCCAGCCCTGCGAGAAGCCGGGTATCTCGGTGACCGGCACCGCCGGCTCGATCGCAACAGCGTGCCGGCCCACGCGATGCCCGGCCAGCCCTTTCTCGCTTAATGCTTCGATGAATTGCTGCGAATACAGGTACGGCTCACAAAGCCGAACCGTCAACGGGGCCCGCGTGGTCAACGCATCGAGGACTGCCTCTGCCCGGTCTTTAAAGTCTGAATAAATCTGCTCAATCCACCAGGTGGGCGCATTCCAACGGGCAATGGGCTGCTCGTGATCTTTTGCGCAGGCCACAGGGTCCGATAACGACGCCCGCAGCAATGCATTCACAAACCCAGAAATTTTTTTGGCGGCGGCATCGGATCGGCCAGCGGCCCGAGTCAGCAGCTTTGCGGCAGCGACTGCCTCATCAACAACGACATAGGGTTCACGCCGTGCCTGATCGATTGCAGCCCAGGCCATCGCCAACAGGGCAAGAATCTCGGAGTCCGGTTTTTGTTGAGCAAGCCGCCCACAGCGGACTTGAGCAAGGCCCCAATAGCGGGTGCCTCGATAAATCAGGTCGGTGACGGCGGGCGTGCGGGGTGTCGTTGCGCCCTGGCCTCCCGACAGTCGATGGGCAATCGCCTGGGCGGCGGCAGCAAAGCCAGCCGACAGCGGGGGACTGCGGTCAGGCCTATCCATTCATGGCCCGAGCGAACTCTCGCAATCGGGCAATACGATCCTCTGTCGCTGGATGGGTTGAGAAAAGACCGGCCACACCACGGGCCGATAGCGGGTTCATGATCATCATCTGGGCGGTCTCCGGGTGGCGCTCGGCCGCCTCAAACGGTATTCCCCTGGCGTAGTGATCTATCTTTTCAAGTGCACTGGCAAGGGCCAAGGGATCGCCCGAGATTTCAGCACCCCCGCGGTCGGCTTCAAACTCTCGGGCACGAGAGATCGCCATTTGAATCAGGCTGGCGGCAAGCGGCGCAAGCAACATCACTGCAATGCTCGCGATTGGATTGCTCGGCCGGCCCCCAGAATCTCGGCCGCCAAACAGCATTGCAAAGTTAGCCAACGCCGAGATCGCTCCGGCCATCGTAGCCGAAATCGTTGAAATCAAAATGTCACGATGGGCCACGTGGGCCAGTTCATGGGCCATCACGCCCCGCATCTCGCGGGCCGAGAGCAGTCGCATAATGCCGGTGGTCGCGGCGACGGCCGCATGCTCGGGATTTCGGCCTGTTGCAAACGCATTCGGCGCCTGATCATCAATGATGTAGACCCGTGGCATCGGAAGGCCTGCCTTGTCGGCGAGTTCCTGCACCATGTTGTAGAGCTCAGGCGCGGTTGAGCCATCCACCTGCTGGGCGTTATACATCCGCAGCACCAGCTTGTCAGAAAACCAATAGGCGCCGACATTCATTAAGAGTGCAAAACCAAGGGCTAAAAGCATCCCGCTCTGGCCGCCCAGAGATGCCCCGATGACACCAAACAGCGCAACGATTGCTGCCATCAAAACTGCCGTCTTTAGCCAATTGAACATGCCATTCCTCTCACTCAATTTAATTAAAACGCTGGCCTGCTCTGACTGGCCAGCCATTTAAAAATTCCCGCATCTTTAGCCTGCGGCCGCCTGGCCGTTGCGCGGCCCCGATCGTAATCGCCCCTTCGCCACAGGCGACCACCAGGCGGTCCTGCTCAGCCTTAATAATTTGTCCCGGTAGCGGATTTTTCAAGGCCTCGGGCCAAAGCCCGGGCTCAAAACACTTGATTAACTCGGTTCCAAAGCGGGCAGTCGCTCCAGGCGCCGGATCATAGGCCCGAATCTGGTTGCGGACCGCCGCCGCCGGCTGTGACCAATTAATCTCCAGATCGGCCTTGATTATTTTGTGCGCATAAACTGCGCCCTCTTCGGCCTGGGGCCTGGGGCCTCGGCCTGGGGGAGGAAATTCGGCAAGGAGATCAACAATTCCTTGGGCGCCGATGTCGGCCAGGCGGTCATGCAGGCTTTGAAAGTTATCGTCCGGGCCAATCGGGCATCGATATTCGGCCCATACCGGCCCAGTATCTAAGCCCCGCTCCATCTGCATCAGGGCGATTCCGGTCTCCTGATCTCCTGCCGCAATGGCGCGCTGAATCGGTGCTGCGCCCCGCCAGCGCGGCAGCAACGATGCATGAATGTTGATGCAGCCAAACCGAGGTATTTCCAAAACCGTGGCGGGAACAATAAGGCCATAGGCCGCCACGACCATCACATCTGGCGCGAGCTGACGCAGCCGATCCAGCAGGGGGCCCGATTCAGGGCTGCTCGACTTCAGTGATGCGGGCTGCATGACAGCCAGACCAAGACGATTTGCCTCCCGCTTCACAGGACTTTCCAGCAGCTGACGGCCACGGCCGCCGGGCCGATCGGGCTGCGTCATCACTGCAACACATTCATGGCCCGCTTCAATCAGGGCAAGAAGCGAGACGCGGGCAAACTCCGGTGTGCCGGCAAAAACAATCCGCATTTAATTGGGCCGCTTGATTTAGGCCTTCTGGGCCATTCGATCCTGACGACGAGAAAACTCCTGATCGATTTCAAGGGCGCCACTTTCTTTTGCTTTCATCATTTTGGTTTTGATTCGGCCCTGCTTTAACCGAGACAAATAATCCACAAAGACCTTGCCGTCGAGATGATCGATCTCGTGTTGTATACAGACCGATAACAGGCCATCCGCCTCAAACTCAATGGTCTGACCATCTTGATTCAAGGCCCGAACACGGATTCGGTCTGGCCGCTCGACGTCATCAAAAATTCCTGGAACTGACAGGCAGCCTTCTTGAAAAAGTTTTTTTTCCGCGCTTAACGCAATGATTTCAGGATTAATCAGAACGCGAAGGTCGGAGCGGTCCTCGGAAATGTCCACCAGAATCATGCGCTCGTGAATGTTCACCTGTGTGGCAGCGAGGCCAATTCCTGGGGCGGCATACATGGTCTCCGCCATGTCATTGGCAATGCTGCGGATCCGATCATTCACCTCGCGGATCGGCTGCGCAATCGTCCTCAGCCGCTCATCGGGGTAGTGCAACAGTTCAAGAATCGCCATCGATCTGCCTCTCTAGTACGGCCGGACGATTTCGCCGGCGCTATTGACTCGGTAATGTGCTGCCAGAAACTGAGCCCTAAGCCCCATGAGTATTCAACCCGCGCCTTTGTTTTTTTCCATTCTCGATTCGGAGCCTGATTTTCCCACGGCCCTTCGACAGACGCATCCGCCTGTTCGCGAACTGTTGGGCCTGGGCAGTGAGGCCTATGCCCGGCAACTGTTTCGAAAGCCAGGTGTGGCAGTTGTTGGGAGTCGGCAGGCCACCGCCCAGGGCCGCGCCGATGCAATGTGGTTTTCGTCAGCACTCTCAAAAGAGGGCCTTGCCATTATCAGCGGCCTTGCCCAGGGTATCGACGCTGCCGCGCACCGGGGCGGGCTGGCGGGCCACGGAAAGACCGCCGCAATTCTGGGAAACGGGCTTGATCAGATTTATCCGCGGCAACATGCTGGCCTTGCAAAAGAAATTCAACAGCAGGGGGGCTGCCTGCTTACCGAATATCCAGCCGGCACTCCCGCCAGGCCCCAGCACTTCCCGAATCGAAACCGAATCATTGCTGGCCTTTGCCAGGCGGTGCTCGTGGTGGAGGCAATGCCAAACAGCGGCTCTCTGATTACGGCACGGCACGCGCTGGATCTCGGAATAGATGTTTATGTCGTTCCCGGCTCCATCCATCTTCCGCAGAGTGCCGGCTGCAATCAGCTGATTCGCCAAGGGGCCCAGCCGGTACAGTCGCCTGAGCAGCTGCTCGAGGATCTCGGGCTGAAGCGGCCCGCCACCAAGGCCCCAAAGGCCAAAGCAGGCGGCCTCAGTCGTTTGTCCGGCCCAGATCTTTTTGCGAAATCGGCCGGCCTTGGGCCTGAGCAGGCCGAACAACTGCAGCGGCTTTTGGACTGCCTGAATGCCCACCCCCAAGACCTTGACGGCCTTGGGCGCC
>CAYFPT010000097.1:0-6387 GCA_964345065.1 uncultured Bordetella sp. | reverse complement strand
CTTTCAGATCTGGAGCAGCCGGTGAGCCGGCGACTTTAAATCGGCCATTCCAGTATGGAAATCCGAAGTGCTCGCCGGCCTTTGTGGAGCGATTCAGTTCCCCAGGAGGTATGTCGTCGCCCAGGCCGTCGACCTGGTTATCGGTCCACCAGAGATGACCATTGCGGGGATTGAAGTCCATTCCAACGGAGTTACGGGCACCGCGGGCAAAGACCTCGCGCTTGCTGCCATCAAAGGCATTCATCCGGATTATTCCGCCAATCCCGAGGCGGTTGTAGAGATCAATTTTCCCGGCGGGCTGCACGTTGTAGGGCTGGCCGAGCGTGACATAGAGCAGTCCATCGGGCCCGATGCGGCAGGTGCGCGCTCCGTGGTTAAAGGATTCCTCTTCAGCCGGAATCAGCTGGCCCTGGGGTACCACTTCGATCACTGCAACGTCCGGGCCCTCGTAGAAGAATTCCGCAGCCGGGAAGTTCAGGACTCGATTGTGCTCAACGACAATGAGAAAGCCATCGCGTGTCCAGCAGACGGCATTCGGATTCGTGAACTTCAATGACGGCGCAAATGATTTGACTTCGTCAGCCACGCCGTCGCTGTTGCGATCCGTGACCGCCCATACGGTCGTCTTACGGGTGCCGACAAACAGCATATTGGTGGAGGGCGCGACTGCCATGTGGCGCGCATCAGGTACGATCGCAAACAGATCGATCTTAAAGCCTGGCGGCAGCTTCACCTTTTTTAAATTCTCACGAATTGCGACCGCGTTCTTGCCCTCCTGGGGAACGGTGGGGATGTTCAAGTCCGTGGTCGCGACCTTGAACTGCTTTAAGGTGCTCAGATTATCCGGCCGGGCTTGAGCGAAGGCCGTCGCGGCGAGGCCGGCCATAACGACTCCGGCGGCGATTTTGGTTAACTTCATTTTTTCTCCTTTTGGTTGCAACTTTTAAGCCTGAAGACAGGGTAGCGAGATTAGATGACTTGGGCCGGCCCAGGATCTATATGCGATGCAACAATAGGGGCTGCCGAGATGCCGAAACTAGGGAAAATCCTCATTCGATGCATTGCGGTATAAAGGCCGTATGCCATGCTCTCTTTTCCCCCTGCCTGACCAATGAAACCTCTGCGCATTCTGATTTCCGTTGTTGTATTGAGTGCCATCGCTGCCGCGGTTTGGTGGTGGCTGCCGGATGAAGAAAAACCCAAGTGGGTGATGGCCAAGGTCGACCAGGGGGCCATCGTGCAGCGTGTGGCGGCCAATGGCACCTTAAATCCAGTCGAGCTGGTCAATGTCGGCACCCAGATCTCTGGCACGGTGCTCAAGCTGCACGTGGACTTTAATCAGCCGGTGAAGGCGGGCCAGCTGCTGGCTGAATTGGATCCCGCCATTTTAGAGGCGCAGATTCGTCAGTCTGAAGCCAATCTTGCATCAGCGCGTGCGGTTCTGAATAACGCTGAGCTTGCCTTAAAGCGCAACGAAAATCTGAAGTCCAGGGGCTTTGTTTCAGATGGTGCTTTGGATGGCTTAAGAAAAGATGTGGAGACAGCGCGGGCCCAGATCGCACAAATCGAGGCCCAGATTTCTCGGGATCGCACCAATCTGGGCTACAGCAAAGTCCGCTCGCCCATTGATGGCATTGTGGTGAATCGGGGTATCGATGTTGGCCAGACGGTGGCCGCAAGCTTTCAGACGCCAACACTTTTTCAAATCGCCCGCGATCTGCGGCGCATGCAGATTGATACCTCGGTCTCCGAGGCGGATGTGGGGCCGATTCAGCCTGGCCAGCCGGTACGTTTTACGGTGGATGCCTTTCGCGAGCAGGAGTTC
The DNA here is from genome assembly GCA_964345065.1 of uncultured Bordetella sp. Classification (GTDB taxonomy): domain Bacteria; phylum Pseudomonadota; class Gammaproteobacteria; order Burkholderiales; family Burkholderiaceae_A; genus Lacustribacter. Next base: position 4,562 of record CAYFPT010000097.1, on the reverse strand, counting down.
ACCGCAAAAGTGCGGATGGTGCGCTTAAATCCCACGACTCAGCAAAATGTCGTGACTTATAACGTCGTGATTGATGTCGATAATAAAGATGGTGTTTTGTTGCCCGGCATGACCGCCCAGGTATCGATTGTGACCAATCGAAAAGAGCGCGTGCTGCGTGTTCCGGCCGCCGCCTTGCGTTTTCGGCCCCCGGAAGCAGACGCCGCTGCCGCGGCCACTGCAGCGCCCCCTGAAAAGGGACGCCGAGCCTCCGCCCAGGTGCCCCGTGTCCACGTGATCGGCGAGTCCGGCGCATTGACGCCCAAAGAAATTAAAATTGGTATCACCGATGGCCGTTTTACGGAGGTGCTCGAGGGCCTCGCAGAAGGCGATGAGGTCGTGGTCCGCGCGGTAGCAGCACCGACTAATAACCAAACCAGCGGATTCCGATTCCGGATGTTTTAGTGATGCCGCAATCTCTGATTCGGCTTATCGACATTCATAAGCAGTATGAAGCGGCCGGCGCGCCGCCGGTGCCGGTGCTGCATGGTGTATCGCTTGAGATTGCATCGGGTGAGTTTGTCTGCCTGATGGGCCAGTCGGGCTCAGGAAAATCCACACTCATGAACATTTTGGGCTGCTTAGACTCGCCCACGCGTGGTGAGTACCTGTTGGCTGGCCAGCCGGTCAGCGGCCTGGCGCCCGATGCGCTGGCGGCCATTCGCAATCGGCAGCTCGGATTTGTGTTTCAGGGGTTTAATTTGCTCAAGCGCATGTCGGCAATTGATAACGTTGCACTGCCGATGATCTATGCAGGAGAGGGCCGCGCGCAGGCCCTGCAGCGGGCCCAAGAAACGCTGCGGCTGACCGGATTGGCCGATCTGGCGCAGCGGCTACCCAATCAGCTCTCCGGCGGCCAGCAGCAGCGGGTGGCCATTGCCCGGGCCTTGGTGATGAATCCCTCGGTCTTGCTGGCGGATGAGCCCACCGGAAATTTAGATACAGCCACCTCTGAAGAAATCATGGGCCTGATTCAGCGCTTAAATCGCGAGCAGTCGATCACCGTGGTTCTGGTGACCCATGAGCCTGATATCGCGCGATTTGGTCAACGGCTAATTCGACTGAAAGATGGCCGCGTGATTTTCGATGGTCCGATTGCGCAGGGCCTTGGGGAGCGGATGGTTTTGGCATGAACGCGCCTCAGGTCGTCCAAGAGGCCCTGCGGGCGCTCTCCACCAATCGGCTGCGAACCTCGCTCACGATGCTTGGGGTGATTATCGGTGTGTCGGCCGTAGTGATCATGATGGGAGTGGGCCGGGGCGCACAGGCGCTCGTTAATCAAAGCATTAGCAGTATGGGCAGCAACCTGCTGGTGGTGTTTCCAGGCTCACAGACCTCGGGGGGTGTGCGTTTCGGTGCGGGCGCAGCCCAGACCCTGACGTTATCGGATGCGGCTGCCGCCCGGTCGGTATCGGGCGCGATTCGGGTGGCACCGATCGTGATGCGGTCTTTTCAGCTGGGCTATGGCAATACCAATTGGAGCGCGATGGTGACGGGCGTGACCGCGGAGTACTTCCCGACACGCTCCTGGGAGCCCGAGGAGGGCGATCTATTTTCTGAGGCGGACTTGCGCTCAAACGCACGCATCGCCGTGATTGGCCAGACCACTGCCAAGCAGCTGTTTGGTGATGAAGACCCAATCGGCAAAACCATGCGCATTCGTAACCTGCCGTTTACAGTCATCGGAATTTTGGCCCGCAAGGGCCAGAGTTTAGATGGCCGTGATCAGGATGATGCGGTCTTTATTCCGCTGACCACCGCGCGGCAGCAGCTGATTCGCAGCACGTTTCCTGGCAGTATCAATTTGTTATTTGTGCAGGTGGCCTCTGCTGAGCAGATGGCAGCTGCAGAAGTGGAGCTGACGGATTTATTGCGGGCCCGCCATCGGATTGCGCCCGGCCAGGAGAATGACTTCACGGTTCGCAACTTAACAGCGATCGCTCAGACCGCCGCTATCGCGGCGGGCGCCATGGCCATCTTATTGGGCTCCATTGCGGGGGTATCGCTACTGGTTGGGGGCATCGGCATCATGAATATCATGCTGGTGAGTGTGACCGAGCGGACCCGTGAAATCGGCATTCGTATGGCCATTGGCGCCCGTCAGCGCGATATTCTTCGGCAGTTTCTGATCGAGGCCATTACGATTTGTCTCGCCGGTGGTGCGGTCGGTGTATTTCTGGGGATCTCCGGCGCCTGGCTAATTGCATCAGTCAGTGGCCTCCTGGTGGAGATCTCGGTCTCCTCGATTGCGCTGGCCTTTGGTTTTTCTGCGGCGATTGGCATTTTCTTTGGCTGGTATCCGGCGGCGAAGGCTTCACGACTGCGCCCGGTGGAAGCGCTCCGCATCGAATAACGGTTCTCCAACCGTGAAGTGGTGTCGCCGCCGGCCGTGCTGTCAGCATGCGATGCATGAAAACACCCCTACATCTGCGGTTTCGCGGCTTTGAGCCCTCGGAGAGTCTGACGCAAATTGCAGTCGAGCAGGTACGGCGACTGGAGGCCTTCGCAGGCGAGTTCATGGCCTGCCGCGTAAGCATCGAGCAGTTACAAAAACATCAGCATCAGGGAAGGCCCTATGGTGTTTCGATCGACATTACGCTGCCAGGCTATGAGCTTGCCGTGAATCGGCAGCAGCACGAGGATATTTACGTCGCGATACGTGATGCCTTTGCGGCCATGCATCGCCAGCTCGAGACCGTTGTGGAAAAACGCCGCGGACAGATCAAGTTCCATCAGCAGGCCAGCCCCAGGTCGGAATCAAATCCCCGTGCGAGCTGATTTCCACGCCTATCGTGTCCTGCCGTCCACCAGATGGCGCACGCTTAGGGCTCACTCATATTTAACTTTTTGGAGCCTGACCCATGACGAGCCTCGCCCGGATGCGCAATGATTTGATGAAACAGTTCTTTGATGACTGGATGTCGCCCAGTTTTGTCGTGCGGCCCCTGCATGGCCGATCCCTGCCCGAGGATTTTGCGGTGGACATCCGGGAAAATGATCAACATTTCACAATTCAGGCCGAGATGCCGGGCCTGCGCAAAGAAGATATTCAGGTCGATATCGATGGCGCCCGAATCACGATTGGCGCTGAGGTAAAGCAGATGGACCAGAAGGTTGACAATGAGCGGGCGGTCTGTAGCGAGCGTTTTTACGGTGCCGTCTCCCGCAGTTTTCAGCTGCCTTCAGAGGTCGATAGCGCGGGCTGTAATGCGACCTACCAGGATGGCATTTTAAAGCTAACGCTGCCGAAGCGTTCGATTAGCGCCGGCAAACGGATTGCGATTCACTGAGGGCTTGCCATGTTTAAGCACTATCTCATTCCAGTGGATGACTATACGGTGGAGCACGCCGACTTCCCGCGGCTTTCTGCGATGGCACAGCGTGATTCAGCAAAAATCACGCTTGCCCATGTCTCGGACCCGCTGCCGGCAGTGTTTTATTTGCAAAATGGCTTCGGTGGGGATTACATCACGGTGCCCGATCATCGTCGCGCCTGCGAGAGTTATGCGGCCAAGATGTTTCGCTCCGTCGCCGAAAAACTTGCGCCCTCAATTAAGGTTGAGCACGTTCATGTGTTTAATAGCGATATCACAGCAGGCATTCTCGAGGCTGCAGAAAAATCTGGTGCCGATGTGATCCTGATGAACTCGCATAAGCGTTCGGGATTTAAGGCGTTTCTGATGGGCAGCGAAACCCGTGAAGTCATGGCCGATGCGCGGCTGCCCGTGCTTGTTTTGTAGGACCGCCTACGCTCGCCTACAATAGCGCACGGCCCCACTGCGGGCGCGATGGCTCCGATAACGGAAGGGGGTGGCGTATGAAAAAATTGATCTCCTCGGGTTCGCCCTTTGAAAAGACGATGGGCTATTCGCGGGCCGTAGTACAAGGCCCGTTTTGTTTTGTCTCCGGCACTACTGGATATGACTACAGCAAGATGCAGATGCCGGAAGATGTTGCCACGCAGGCCACCAATGCCCTTCGCACCATTGAGGGCGCGCTCTCTCAGGCAGGCTTTGCAATGCATGATGTGGTCCGGGCAACCTACTATCTAGCCGATGTGGCTGACGCTGATGCAATCATTCCCGTTTTGGGCCAGACATTCGGGGAGATTCGCCCTGCGACTTCCTTAGTGATTGCACAGCTGATGAAGCCTGAGATGAAAGTCGAAATCGAGGTTACGGCCTGCAAGTGGCCTGCCTAAGTGCTAAGCCGCAAGACCGTTAGGGCGCGAGATCAAAGAGCAGGACTTCTGCGCGATCTCCGTCTTGCACTGCGATTTCACCTTGGGAATCCATCATCAGGCCATCGCCGCCGACAAGTGCCAAACCATTCACCGTCAGTCGGCCCCGAATCAAATGGACATAAGCCTTGCGCTGCGGGACCATGGCCAGGCGGGCCGTCTGGGTACCGTCAAACTGGCCGATGAAGAGCCGTGCATCGGCGTTGATCAACAGCCCGCCTTGGTTGCGATCGGATGAGGCAATGCGTTTGAATCGGCCCGTTTTTTCTTCGGGCTTTAACGT
>CAYFPT010000096.1:0-6418 GCA_964345065.1 uncultured Bordetella sp. | reverse complement strand
TTCATCAAACACCATCACGATGTCGGAATTCAGCACGGTCTGAATTCGCATGGATTCTTCTGGCGTGAGGAAGAGCTTGTCTCCATTTACGGGGGATTGAAAGGCCACGCCCTCTTCAGAAATTTTCCGTAGATCGCCCAGGCTCCAGACTTGAAAGCCGCCCGAGTCGGTGAGAATTGGCTTTGACCAGTTCATGAATGGGTGCAGGCCCCCATGCTGGCCCATGACCCCTAGACCGGGCCTGAGCCACAAGTGAAAGGTATTGCCCAACACAATCTGCGCCCCGATGGTGGTGAGATCAGCAGGTGACATGGCCTTGACAGCGCCATAGGTGCCCACCGGCATAAAGATGGGTGTTTCGACTGTGCCGTGGTTCAGTGTTAGCTGGCCGCGGCGGGCAGCGCCATCGGTTTTTAAGAGTTCAAACTTCATCGGTGCTGAGGGCAGAACATTGCATCACCGTAACTGAAGAATCGATAGCGCTCATGAATCGCATGCTGATACACGTTTCGCATAGTGTCATAGCCGATAAAGGCAGCCACCAGCATCAGTAGGGTCGATCTTGGTAGATGGAAGTTGGTGAGCAGCCCATCCACAACTTTAAATTGATATCCGGGCCGAATAAAGATATCGGTCTCCCAGCATCCGCTGCGGCCAGGGCCTTGAGACTCCAGAGTGCGCAGGCTGGTGGTGCCTACAGCGATCACCCGCCCGCCACGATTGCGGGCCTCGGTGATGGCCTGTGCCGTCGCCACAGGGATCTCGCACCACTCGGCATGCATGCGATGCTCAGCAATATTTTCTGAGCGCACCGGCGCGAAGGTGCCGCTGCCGACATGCAGCGTGACTTCCGCCCGGGCAATGCCCTTGGCTGCTAAGGCTGCTAGAAGCGGCTGATCGAAGTGCAGCCCCGCCGTGGGCGCTGCGACCGAGCCAGGAATCTGGGCATAGACAGTCTGGTAGCGCTCTTTATCTTGGCTACTGGGCCGATGCTCAATGTAGGGTGGCAGCGGAATCTCACCATCGGTATACAGAACATCAAGCACGGGCTGCTCGAACTGCAATAAAAATCGATCGGCTGACTTTGCGTCCCGATTCACCACAGTAACTGTGGCGCCGGAGCTCGAATCAATTTGAATTCGGCTGCCTGCTACAGTTTTCTTACTTGAGCGCAAAAGGGCCAGGGCCTGATTCGAGGCCAGGACACGCTCTACAAGAATCTCGACTTTTCCGCCTGTTGGCTTGGTGCCAAACAGCCGCGCAGGAATCACCTTTGAGTTGTTAAACACCAGCAGATCGCCAGGATTGAGCAGATCTACGAGTTCGGTGAATCGCCGATCTTGCGGGGGATCGGCCACCACCAGCAGCCGGCTAGCGGAGCGCTGCTGTGCGGGCTGCTGAGCGATCAAGTCGGCTGGCAGTTCATAATCAAAATCGGACAGCTGCCAATTTCGGACTGACGCCGTGCTCAACGGCCACCCCGCAATCGGGTTACAAGCCAGGCAGCAGCCAATGATTTCAAGATATCGCCTGGCAGAAAAACCATACTTGCGAAAAAAGCCTTTGAGATCGTGAGCTCGGTCCGCAATGCAATACCTGGAACACCAATTGCGTAAATCACCAGAATGCCGCCCACCCAGCAGGCAATCAGGGCGGCCAGAAAACGCCGTGTTGGCAGCCAGGAAATTAACCGTTCGTAGAGCGCGCCACAGGCCCAGGCGCCCGCGATCCAACCCAAAAGAAATCCGATCGTAGGCCCAAAAAAGACGCCAAGGCCGCCCCGGCCACCGGAAAGCACCGGCGCTCCCATAGCGACTACAAATAAAAACAACACGACGGCGAGCGCACCCTGCCGGGATCCGAGCAAAAGGCCGGCCAGCATGACCCCTAAGGTCTGGGCGGTGATCGGCACACCCGCGGTGAACGGAAGATCAAACTTTGGAATGAGCCCCATCACCGCAATCAATGCGGAAAAAAGCGCAATACGAACGAGATCTCGGAGGGTCAGCATAGGCAGAGTGTAGACGAGGGCCGGACTGCAGTCCGGCACCTCCACAACCACTAGTGTCTTTTGGCCTCGCGTGCAGCAATCGACTCCGCAATCTGATCAGTCCTACGCATTGCCTGAGTAAGAAAAACCGCCAACAAAAATGGCTTCGGCCGCCTGATGGTTCTGGCGCGAAAGGCGAGATGCTGGGCCTGCCACTGCTGAGCAAGCATCGGAATAAAACGCATCACGAGGGCGACTGCAAGGGCGATCTGGCGGCGAAAATTTCCAGGTCGATCCAGGGGGGTTAAGAGCAGATTTAAAACATCGGCCATACGCTGCATCGGAGTTGTCATCGTGATCAAGTCAGCAAACATCACCATCACTACCATTTTTATAACCGCGCTCGCCGCCCGGTCCCAATCCATCAGTAGTCCTTGAAAAACTCCCAGCCCGAGGATCAATAACATCAGAGCCCGCAGGCCCAGTAAGCGTTGCCATCCCGGTTTTCCCATTGAGCCATAAGCCAACGCCAAAAGCGGCAGAAGCGGCAGGAGATAAATCCACTGCTGCACAAACAGTAGCGACAAAGATGCGAGGGCAAGCCCCGCGAGCTTTATTGCCGCAGGGATGCGATGCAGCCAGGTATTTCCTGAGAGATAAAGAGAGATCACGACTTATCAATGCTCTCACGGTAGGCCGTCAGTACTTCCGGCGCTGGGCCATCGGCACGAATCCGGCCTCGATCAAGCCAGATTACCCGGGGGAAAGGCAGCAACAACTCGAGGTCATGGGTGGCCATAATGACCTGCTGGGGCAGGGATTCAATAATCTGCATCACCTTTTTGCGATTCGCATAATCGAGACTCGCACAAGGTTCATCAAAAAGTACGGTGTCTGCGCCGTCGACCAAGACCTCAAAAATACAAACGAGCTGCTTCTGGCCATCACTGAGCTCGTGAACTGTTTTTGATTCGATGTCCAGTGCATCAAAATCACGCAACACTGACAAGGCGCGGGCCCGAGCATCCCGCTCACTATAGCCGCGCTCACGTAGGCCAAAACAGAGCTCCTCCATGACGGTGGGAAACAGCAACTGGTGCTCCGAATTCTGAAAGACGATTCCAGCCGAGCCAGACCTGCGGACCTCCCCAGAATCGGGGATGAGCAGGCCTTTAATCAGACGGAGTAATGAGCTCTTGCCAGAACCATTGGCACCAATCAGGCCGATACGTTGCCCATCCAGGGACAGCGAGAGGTCCACAAAGACAGGCGACTGATCGCGCATGAGATGAATACGGCAAAGCTCCATCGCCGGTATACTAAGGCGCTTTTCTGCCCGCCGGGGTGGTGGAACTGGTAGACGCGCCGGACTCAAAATCCGGTGCCAGTGATGGCGTGAGGGTTCGAGTCCCTCCCTCGGCACCAAGGCGCGACGGTTTAAGGCTGCGACCGACGAAAATGCGAAAATCGTGGCTATGAATAGTCCCCAATTCGTTCACTTGAGACTCCACTCGGAATATTCGATCGTGGACAGTATTGTTCGGATTGAGACGGCTGTTCAAAAGGCCTCGCATGACCATCAGCCCGCTCTCGCGATCACCGACCTAGGCAATACTTTCGCTTACATTAAGTTTTATAAGACGGCTCGCGCTGCGGGCGTAAAGCCCATCTTAGGTGCCGATGTTTGGATTACAAACCCGAATGATCGGGATCGGCCGTTCCGATTATTGCTATTGGTACAGAATGATCAGGGCTATAAAAATCTATGTGAGTTGCTTACTCGCGCATGGCTGAAAAATGCTTATCGCGATCGGGGCGAAGTTAACACCGAATGGTTTTGTGAGCCCTGCGCTCATGGCCAGGGATTGCTTGCAGACGGGCTGATTGCGCTCTCCGGAGGGCTTTCAGGAGAAATTGCCGATGCGCTGGCGAAATCCAAAACGCCGACCCAGCCGGGTGGAACGGCTGATACGGTACTGCTGAGGTATCTGACAGCATTTAGCGATCGTTTCTACATCGAAGTTCAGCGGGCTGGCCTGCCCGGGGAAGAAAGCTACATTCGATCCGCCCTGGTGCTGGCGCGTCGGCACGAGGTGCCTGTTGTTGCAACACATCCCGTTCAGTTCCTGAATCCAGAAGACTTTCGGTCCCACGAGGCCCGAGTCTGTATCGCCGAGGGTGAGACCCTGGCAAGCAGCAGGCGTCAACGCCGATTTACTGCCCAGCAGTATCTGGCCTCACAGTCTGAAATGCTGGAGAAATTTAAAGATATTCCCCAGGCCATCAGCAACACCCTAGAGATCGCCAAGCGGTGTAGTGTCACGCTGCAGCTGGGCAAGGCGCAGCTGCCGAATTTCCCAACTCCAAATGGCGAAAGCCTTGAGGAATACCTTGGCATTACCGCCCGGCAGGGCCTGGAGCGCCGACTCAGGGAGCGCTATGTCAGCCCCGAGATTCGTGCGCGGCACACTGCGCATTATGGTGACCGGTTAGAGATGGAAATTAAAACCATTATCGAAATGGGATTTCCAGGATATTTTCTGATCGTTGCTGATTTCATTAACTGGGCAAAAAATAATGGCGTTCCTGTGGGCCCTGGCCGGGGATCCGGGGCGGGATCACTGGTGGCGTATAGCCTGGGCATTACCGATCTTGATCCCCTGCCGTATGCGCTGCTGTTTGAGCGTTTTTTAAATCCCGAGCGGGTCTCGATGCCTGACTTTGACATCGATTTTTGTCAGGACAATCGCTACAAAGTCATTGACTATGTCCGCAGTAAATACGGTAAAGATGCAGTCAGCCAAATCGTGACCTTTGGCACGATGGCCTCTAAGGCGGTCATTCGTGATGCAGGACGGGTGCTGAATCTTCCCTACAACTTCTGTGATCAGCTCTCAAAACTAATTCCGGTTGTCCAAAATAAGCCCTTATCGCTAGAGGCGGCAAAAAAAGAAGAGCCAATTCTTGCCGAGCGCGCAGAAAAAGAAGACGAGGTGCGCGAACTCTTGTCGCTGGCTGCACCCCTAGAAGATCTCACGCGAAATATCGGAATGCATGCAGGTGGCGTACTGATCGCCCCCGGCCGGCTCACCGATTTCTGTCCGCTATATCAGGCGCCCGGCTCAGAGCAGGATGAGGGCGTTGTCTCGATGTATGACAAAGACGATGTCGAAGCGGCTGGCCTGGTGAAGTTTGATTTTCTAGGGCTGCGAAATCTAACGATTATTCAGATGGCCGTCGAATACATTAACCGGCTCTATCCCGATCGGCAGCTTACGCTTCGGGAACTCGATGGCTTTGACGACCCAGCCGCCTACCAGGTGCTGCGCGATGCCAACACCACCGCGATATTCCAGGTGGAATCCGATGGCATGAAAAAGCTGCTGGCAAAGCTGCAGCCCGATCGCTTCGAAGACATCATCGCTGTGCTGGCGCTGTATCGGCCCGGGCCGCTGAATTCGGGCATGGTCGATGACTTTATTAAACGCAAACGCGGCGAGCAGCAGATTGATTACTTTCATGACTCACTGAAAGACTGCCTCTCGCCAACCTATGGCGTTATTGTCTATCAAGAGCAGGTGATGCAGATTGCCCAGATTATTGCGGGCTATTCACTGGGTGGCGCGGATCTGCTTCGGCGGGCCATGGGCAAGAAAAAAGCCGAAGAGATGGCCCAGCAGCGCGAAATTTTTGTCAAAGGCGCGTTGGCCAAAGGGCATGCCCAGTCACTGGCCACCCGGCTGTTTGATTTGATGGAGAAATTCGCGGAATACGGCTTTAATAAATCACATACCGCTGCTTATGCTGTCATTACCTATCAGACCGCCTGGCTAAAGGCCCACCATACCGCAGAGTTCATGGCGGCCACCCTCTCTGCGGACATGGATGACACCGATAAGGTCGCATTTTTCCTAAGTGACACCCAGGCCAATGGGGTGGAGGTCTTGGCGCCGGATATCAACACCTCGAATTACCGCTTTGAGCCGATTGGCGCCGAGAGCGATTCCCCACAGAAAACCGAGAATGCGTCATCCGGAAAGCGTGCTGGGCTTCGGGTTCAATATGGGCTCGGTGCGATTCGGGGGGTTGGCGAGAATGCTGTGATGAATATTCTGTCATCTCGCCAGCAAGACGGGACATTTAAAGATCTTTTCGATTTTTGTCGACGGATTGATCGACGGCTTGTCAATCGCCGAGCGATTGAAGCACTCGTGAAGGCGGGCGCCTTTGATCGTTTGCATTCCAATCGGGCGCAGCTGCTGGCCTCTGTGGGGCTCGCAGTGAGTGCTGCTGATCAGGCCCAGGCCAATTTGCATCAGAGCGGACTCTTTGAGGCGGCGTCCCACGCCGCTGAAGCGATTGCGCTGCCTAAAGTCGCCCCCTGGACCGAGCGCGAGCAGCTGCTTGAAGAAAAGCAGGCCCTTGGTT
>CAYFPT010000095.1:4839-6590 GCA_964345065.1 uncultured Bordetella sp. | reverse complement strand
GGCCAGACGCCTGCTGGCCATCGGGCATACGCACCCGAATACTATCGCCAATCGTTCCGGCGGTAACTGCCACGCCCTCGCCATTGGCCTGAAAGCCCTTGCCCTGAATCTGGACTCGGACCCCTTCTCCTACCTTGATTACGGATGGCTCACGAAGAATGTTTAGGCCGAGGGATGCCCCCTGGGCCAGGGGCTGGCTGAGGATCTTGCCCTGGACCTCTTCGACGGATCGGGCCAGGTCGACCGGGGTCCGGGTGATGTCGGTAGATACGGCCTCCAGGTCTTCGGCTTTAAGCCGGGTTCCCTGGGCCAGGTAACGTTTGGCCACGACCTGGGGCCCAAAAACCCGGGTCTGCACCGACACGGTCATCCCCCAGAATGGCTTGGCACATCTCACCACGACGCTAAAACTCCCCCAGGGCCTGGCTTTGGGGGCGGCAAAGGCCACCTCAGGGGCTATCGGACATTCCGCCAAACGCTGGCGCGTCCTGCCGACCCGAACCTCAACTTTCAGGCCATCCAGGCTGGGGTGGCTGCGGACCATCTTGATGATGCGTTCCACGATCTCGGGGGGCAGGTCCTCTTCTGCGGTGGTGGCCGGCCCAGCCCCTTGCTCGTAACGCGAGGCCTCCAAGGCCCGCTGGGCCCGCGCCAGCTGGCTAAAGAGCATCAGGCCCGCCAGCCCGATGACCAAATAAATTAAGAACTTGCCGGGACTACCCATATCACCGGCTCGGTCACTGCTCCGACCAAAACGCCCGCCACCCACTCCGGCGCCTCAACGGCCGGAGGAAGCAAAAAGGCATTCATAACTTCAAACGGCCGGACTTCATCGGCGTACAGGGCAACCTCATCGACACCCGATCTCAGTCGCAGACACAGCCGCGCACCCTGAGTGGGGCCAAGCAGATCGTCGGGCCCGGACTCGGCACCCTTCACAGTCTCTGCGCGAATGAATTGGGCCCAGCTAACGGCGTAAGTGAGCCCATTACGCACAAACGGCACTACCCTGAGTCGGCTGAGGCTCGAAGGAAGGATCAGTCGTAGGCCCTCGGTGGTTTGTTCAATTCGGCCAGCGAGGATCTGCACGATCTTGCTGGCGCGCTCCACACTATCGGCCCCCGCGTGCAACTCGGCCAGATCAACAAAGAGCGTCTGATGCTGGTATGAGCCCTTCACCGCCGCCGGCTGCGGCAGCACACTCATCGCTGAAATCAAGTAGTCGATGACATCGGTATCGGCCCGCACGCCCGCAAGCTCGATGGTGCGGGCCATGCCAATTAAACGACGCTGAAGCGGCTCTTGCGCCAGCGATGTCATCCAATTGGCGTGATCGGCAAGCCTGAGTCTCGCCTGATGCGCCAGCTCGGGCGTTGCCGCCTTGCTGATTTCATGATCCAGGGCCTGAATGGTCTTTAAGGCGTACAGCCGATCATGCAAAGTCATCTTGGGCACATGAATCGCATCCGGGCCCGCCAATTCAGTGGAAAGCGGAATCCTTGCCATCGGCGACTCTGACTCTTTGCCCGAGAAGTACATCAGGCTAGTTACTTCTTCTAAATCAATCACGCCCTCAGCGGACTGTGATTCAGCGCCCGATGGATCAGCCGACGGCTCGTCTCGGCTTGGCTCGGGGCGCGAGGAGTCTCCCGTTGCCTGAAACGCAAGCGAGCTGAAATCAGCCGGCTGCTCACCAAACACAGAAACCGTGCGGGCGATGCTCCATACACCGGCATATTTCAAAATCAGTT
>CAYFPT010000095.1:3310-4829 GCA_964345065.1 uncultured Bordetella sp. | reverse complement strand
GATGGCGCCATGCCGGGCCGGCCAGCCTCCAAATGCCGCGATACAACCAACGCAATCTCCGCGTGCCGCGGAAGATTGACACTTTGCAATGCGTCGGAGAGATCGCGAGCGTGCAGCGAAGCCTGCGTCATGCCATCGGGGCCCAGATCCAGGCTCTGGGTTAAGCCCTCCATGGCGCGGTTTAAATCCGCAAGAAAAAGCCCCAGGAGATCGTTCACGAGGGCTCCCGCCGATCGCCAAGCTCTTCGAGCACCTCGCCTGGACGGCGAGCTGAGGTGCTCGAGGCCACATCCAACAGCCGATCCAAATCGGCCAAGGCCTCGTTGAGCCGATCAAATTGCCGCGTCCACTGGCCCGCCACCACCAGCAAGGACTCGGTGTCGCGCTTTAGCGCCATGGCATGGTTGCGCACCAGTTCATCTTGCTCGGTCGACATGAGCTGAGCCAGAGTTCCATCCAGATCTTGTTGCATTGAGCGCACCAAAGCGTCGGCATGCTCGATGCTGTCCACCAATTTGTCGCTGGTCTCCGTCATAACGGGTTCAAGGTTCGCCTGCGACAGCGCAAGCGACAGCCGAATGCTTTGTTCTTTTAAGACCGCGAACGAGCGTTGAATCTCGCGCGATCGGAACTGCGTATCCATGAGGGCCTTCATTCCGGGGTCCTGCTGGGATGCATCCTGCGGCCCCGAGACCGAGGCCGCAGACTCACCGAGCCGCTTGATCGCGGCGATCAGCTGTTTACCAAGATCGGAGATCTGCTTGGCGGCGATCTGCAAATACGGCAGACCCTCGTTGGCCTTTTGTAGCGCTTCGAAACGATTTGTATTCGTGAGCGCAGAGTCCACCGCCGTTAGATCGATCGTCGTGAGGAGCCGCCGATCGCAGCGGGCCACTTCCACCAAGGCCAGGATCAGAGCAACAAATCCGAGCGCGCCAAAAATACGCGACACCATACCGCTGTTCATGCCCACCACATCAGCGCCAGGCTGCTGATCCGAGGGCGTGGCCATGGTAGAGGCGATCCGATTTAATTCCGTCGAAATGGCCACCGCAGAAAATGTGGCTGACTCCCAGTCTTTTGCCCGACGCATCACCGTGAGCCCATCAATTCGGGCCACGATGGCCTTCCGACGCTCATTCATCTCCGAGGCCAACGCAGGATCATCGAGTTTTTCGCGGGCTTCGATCAGAGCCTTCAGGCTCGACTGAAAGCCCTTAAAACTATCCAGAGGTTTTTTGGCCTGGATCGCCAGGAAATCGATTCGTAATTTCTCCAACGCAGTCGAGACCGGCACAAACGGCGACGTCGGCGGAATGATGTCTTTAAAAAGCAGCCCTCCACGCGAGAGCAAGGCCTCCATCTCGCGATTGATGTTGGGCGCAAGGCCACGGATCAGGATCAGGCGTTTTTCGAGCTCTTTTAACGATGCCAGCTGCTTTTGGGCCTGGGCGCTTTCAGGCGTATTCAGCAGGCCCAGCCGCGACTGCAGTCCACCCAGAGACTGATAAAACTCAGC
>CAYFPT010000095.1:0-3300 GCA_964345065.1 uncultured Bordetella sp. | reverse complement strand
TGAAAGAGCGGTCATCAAAGAAAAGCAGCCGATGGAGGCCAGCAGCAACAGTGCCGAGGTCAGTCGGGATTTGAAAATAATACGGCTCACTGCGGCCGAATCACTCATTTCCATCTCCCTGTAGGTCTTCCATTACGTTAGGCCGAAGCCTGACCACTGTCCACCACTGATCCAAATGCTGAATCTCTTTTTTGGCAAACGCATCCGCCTCGGCCATATCGGGCTGCATGCGAAAAGGCCCGCTGGCCCGCTCCACACGAATGCCCACGCTCGAAATCGAATCCCCATTAAAAATCACCACCCATGCGGCAGGCGCCTCGGCTGAGGCGGCAGTGTCATGCTCGGCGGCATCCAATGGCCCCGCTGCACTTGCAAATAATCTGCTTGGGGGCAGCAAAAAAACCGGTGCGCCCTCGTGCACCATCAGGCCGCGAATCCCCAGAAACGGGCCCTTCTCCACCAACGCCCGATCGGCCTGATCGTGGTCACCCGGCTGATAGAAAACGGTGTTGATGCAATTGAAATCGATGGCATAGCGGCGGCCGTGAATCTCGATCCCAAACCAGCGATAGGGGCGGGTCAGTGTATTCATTGCGGTGACGCGCCCGTAGCTTTAATCATCCGTGAGCCCCAACACCGATCGGTTATGAAACCAGAATGCTACAAAAAAGAGCGCCAAGGCGGCGATCAGGCCGATGATCGCATCCCCAAAACTGCCAAGTGCCGCCAGCTGGCTGGCGCTTGCCGCCCGCGTGTTTTCCACATGCTGCTCAATGGCGGAGGTGAACGCATCGTGATGCCACGACAGCATCTGATCAATACGAATAAAGCCGGGATCGCCCTCCACCAAATCACGCTGCGAATCGATGTAGGCCAGCAGCTCATGGGCAATCACGGCCAGCGAGGTCTGATATTGACGGCGCCACTCGGGCGGCACCAGCAGCATGAAACGCGTATCAAACTGCGCGGCAAGTGAGGCCACTTGGGTCTTGCCGACAACGTTTAATCCCTTGGGCACATTAAAGAGCATGCCGCTGTTCTCAGCGTTAATCCGCTCGCCTGCAGGCGCGGCCAGGCTGGCGGCGAACAGCCGGCCCTGACGACGAATTACCAGCTGTACTGTTTGCTCGCCTCGTTGATCCAGCATGTCGTAGACGGCCAGCACTGAATCCACATTCGCGCCGTTGACACTCACGACCTCATCGCCAGCCCGCATGCCGATGCGTTCGGCAATTCCGCCAAAGACCACGCCCGATAAGGCCGGCTTGAGTTTTTTTAGCCGATCGCTGGCGCGGCCATTTTCAAATTCAGCAATCCACTCAAAAATCTGCGCCACCGATGCATCACGGGCGGCCTTCTCCGAGTTAAATCCAACCCCCTTGGGGGCCGATAACTGCTCAAGCCGCAAGGCCTTGCGGTACTGATCGGCATCGGGTGCCTTTAAGGCCTGGGCGGTAAATCGATGGCCAGCCGAGGAAATCTGAATGCCGATATAGGCCAGCCAGACTGCAGTGAGCACGACCAGGCCAAAGGCCGTCCAGACCAATGTGAAGGACAGGCTTTTGGTGTTCACGGTCATGCTCTGAAACGGTTTCATAGGCCGGGTCAATGAAGGTCCGAAGACTCGGTGTCTAGGGAGAATTTTTCTTTTAACTGCTGAACATCCCGATGCTCAGCAAGCAGGCTGACCTCGCGATGACGGACATCCATCTTGGCACGGCAGGCCAGCAGGGTCTGAATCCAGGGGCCTGATTTCATTGAAATGACCGCATCGGCGATCAATTGAGCCCCGCGCTGATCGGGCCGCACCCGAACGGTGACCAGACAGGCGTCGGACTGATCGAATAGGCTGAGCTCGATAAAGGATAAACGGCTGTATCGATGATGGGCACCGACCAGCAAAAACGATTGGTCCTCGAGGGTGAAATAAATCTCGTAGCCCGGCTGGACCTGGACAGTCTCCACCACATCAATCTGCGTCACGCCGATCTTGCTGTGCCATTCCAGGTCGGCCTTCTGGGCCTCGCGCGACTTGCGTCCATAGTGGCGCATGCCCTCGTAGAGTTCGTACAGCGTGATGGGAACCCGGTTTTGACGGGCCAGATTTTTTAAGGCCTCGGTCTTGGTCTGGACCTCCTCGCGCTCGGCCGCAAGCCGGTCCTCTAAGGTCTTGATCTCGTCTTTGAGTTGGGTCTGGAGGGTCTCAATGCCCTTTAAGGCCTCGCCCCAGAGTACATCGATCTCGGTGCTATCGGCAGGCGGCACCCCCGCCATTGCCTTTTCAACGACCTCTTTGCGCTCGGCGGCCCTCTGTTTCTTGCGCCGTGCATCCCGCATTGCTACCACCGCCAAGACGGCAAGCAACACAAGACAGATCAGAGCGATCCATATTCCGGGTCTGATTGCGGACGCCGTGTCGATCATTAGGTCGAGCCAAGGCCTTTGTGGATCCAGTCAACAGCGGCAAGTGTAACGTGTCCGACCTGCGGCATTGCCATCGGGGAATCCATCACCGCAACTTTTCCGCTCAATGTGCACAACTGCACCTCGACCTGAGCGGCCTGGGCCTGCGCATCCAGCACCAAAACCGTGGGCCGCTTCAAACTGGGCAGAATCTGGGCAACCGAGGCAAACGGCAGCCGTTGCGCCAAATCGGCCCACCGCACCGGGCCCTGCCCAGGCCAGCAGCCGTGATCCTGAGTCCGCGATACAGCCGCCTTGCCCAATAGCGCAGCCAGGGGCCCGCGGCTCTGAGAGAGCCGCCACTGCGCAAATCGATCGGGACCAAGTCTTGCGGTGGTCAGTGAAAAATCGAACCCTAAAAATGGGGCAATGGCGACCACGCCAGTGAGCACCGATGGCTGCTCGATCACCTCGGGATGAATCACCGTCGAGTGTCGAATGCGGGTCTTTTTTGGCCGGATTCGATCCAGCATGTCCAGCCATAGGGCAAACGAGGCCGACAGTCCGACCGCAATCAGAATTGCCGATGCGGCTGCGCCTGAATCATTGGAGGCATCGCTTGCAGCACGAATCTGCGCCAGGGCATTCAGGGCAGCCTGATCGGTGCCATCCAGTGCGTCTGGGGACACCATGATCCGGCGCACTGAAGCTGCAGAATCCTTTAGAAAAGCGGCCAATGGATCCAAAAATGCCGCGTCTTGCTCATGGGTTTGAAGCAAAAATAAACGCGTTGCTTGCATGGCCGGAGTATATACTCGGCCGCATGGAGACCCTGCTGCTTGCCTTTGCAATCGCAGTGGCCATCGTGGCCCTGGTGCTTTATTTTGAGCTCAAAAA
>CAYFPT010000094.1:0-6709 GCA_964345065.1 uncultured Bordetella sp. | reverse complement strand
CCGTTACCGCATAGTTCGAGCGGTGGGCCTTCACGATCAGCGATGACTTCTCGGTAATGGCATCCCGGTAATCATGCAGATGGGTACGATTGGTCGTGCCGACTTCAATCAGCTTGCAATTGGCCGCGCGCATGATGTCCGGCATGCGAAATGAGCCGCCAATTTCAATCTGCTCGCCACGCGAGATGAGGACCTCCTTGCGGGCGCCTAACGCAACTAAAGAAAGCAGCACCGCGGCAGCGCAGTTATTAACGACGGTTGCGGCCTCCGCACCCGTGAGCCGGCAGAGCAGATCCTCGATCACATCATCGCGATCACCCCGCTCTCCGGTGGTCAGATCAAATTCCAGGGCGCGATACCCCCGCATGGCGGCGGCAACAGCATCGATGGCCTCTTCACCCAATAGCGCACGGCCCAGATTGGTGTGAATGACGGTGCCGGTGAGATTAATCACGCCGCGCAGCCGAGAGGCGGCATCCTCCCGCGCACGGGCCAGCACTCGGTCAATCAGCAGGGCCTCAGCGGGCGGGTCGGTCAACCCCGAGGTCTGCCCACGGGCGTGGGCCAGTTCGGCCTGAACCGCACGTTTGACCAGGCTGCGGCCCAGTGTTTCAGAGAGTGCAGAAAGCGCGGGCGCGGCCAGCAGCCGATCCACCGAGGGCAGGTGGCGGGGATTCTTTTGGACTTCGGATTCGCCCGAACCGGGCAGAATCGATGATGACATGGCTAGTCGTGGCCCGGATAAAAAAGCAGATTGGGGCCAGTCCGTGAATAGCCTTTTTCATCGACCATCATATCCAGGGCCAAGGAATTTAAGTCATCTGCCATCGGATCGATATTTGGGTCTTTTTCCTGCATAAAAATCTTTAGGTAAGTCTTGCATTCATCGCAGGTCTCCGCGCGAATCGGCACATCGGCGGGCAGACGGCCCTCAGCCTCAACGGTGAGATAGGCCACGCCCTTTTCTTCTTCACACGAGGTGCACTTCACCCGCTCCATATTCCATTCTGTCATACAGAGTGCGCAAACAAGGTAGCGGTAGTTCATGCGATCGGGGTTAATCCTGACCAGGCTGCCAGTCGGGCGCATGCCACAACAGGGGCAGACCGTCGGCACATCACTTGCGCCGACATCTTCGGCGGTCAGCGAGGCCGCCAGCCGCGAAAAATACACCTGCAAGGCCGCACCAATGAACGGATACAGCGGACCATCGTCCGGCTCTGGAATGCCCGCGATCATGCGATCGGCAATGGCTTCAATTTTTGCAGGATCCGATGCCAAGGCCGACGTCAGCTCGGCCATCACCGCTGCCAGCTGCGCATTGGCCTGGCCGTGGGCGCTGACCTCGGCCAAAATATCCCGCAGATCCGCATGCCATTGGGCATCCCGCGGCGTGACATGGGCCGATAAGGGCGGCATGCCGTACTGGCGGCTATTGGCAATGGCCTTCTCAGGCACCGCATGGGCAGAGCGTGCCGCACAGGCCTTGGCCTGGCCTCGGCAGACTTGGCCGAGAAACCGCAGATAGGCGCCCGAATCATCGTGCGCAGCCAGCGCATCAAAGCGGGCCGCACGGTCGTGAAACAGGCCCTGGGGCTCGGGCAGCACCACCCGCGGGGCCTTGATGAGCCGGTCCATGGTGCCGTCAGTAATGATGGGGGTCGGCATACCTGCGTTTTCCTCTTGGCTTAACAATCCACTTCAAAATAAAAACCGGCCCCTTGCGGGGCCGGAATCACTTACCACTTCCTGACTTGAACGAAGCCGATTATCGCTTATCGATCGACTGATACCACAGCGGATGGTGATGCTTGGCCCAGGCACGCGACACCGTGCCTTTGGTCATGGCGCCAATGGTGCCCTTGACCCAGATGGCGGCGTAAACATGCACGATGATCGTGATGATCAACAGCGCACCGGCCACCGCATGGACTAAAGCAGCAAGCCGAAGCGTATCAATCGCAAACATGTGCGAGAAATACTGCCTCCAGATGATGATGCCGCTGGCCAACAACGCCAGCATGGTCAGCAGCATCGCCCAGTAGGCAAGCTTCTGGCCGGCGTTGTACTTGCCCACCGCTGGCAGCTGATCATCGCGATTGGCAAGCACATCGCCAATCTGACCCAGCCACTTCCAGTCGTAACTCCTCATGACGTTATCGCCAAACTTCTGGATCGCGAAAATCATGAAAGAAGCGAACATCACAACGCCAATGATGGGATGGAGCATGCGCGATAACTCGCCTCCACCCAGCACAGCACTCAGCGACCAAAACGTCGGGTGAAAGAATGCCAGGCCACTGGCGGCCAGCAACACAAACGTGATTGCGGTTAGCCAGTGGTTCCAGCGCTCATTGGCGGCGTAACGCTGAACTTCATTGCCTTGGCTCATAAATCAGCCCTCCTTTTCATCAACAGTCTTGGGACCCTTGATGAAGTAGTGGGCGATTCCAACGGCAACTGCCGCTGCCATACCCCAGGACAGCACGGACTTGGTCATGCCCTTCCACAGGCCAACCGTTGGGCTGATCTGCGGATCGCTGGGAAGGCCGTTGTAGGCCTCAGGCTTATCGCCATGGCGCAACACATACATCACGTGTGTGCCGCCCACACCCTGTGGGTTGTACAAGGCTGCGCTCTGATAGCCGCGCTCTTTTAAGTCCTTCACGCGCTGATCGGCCCAAGCCACGAGATCCTTTTTCTTGCCAAAGCGGATGGCCTTGGTCGGGCAGGATTTCGCGCACGCTGCGCCTTCGCCTACGGCCACACGGTCTGAGCAGAGCGTGCACTTGTAAGCCTTGTGATCGGTCTTGCTGATCCGCGGAATGTTAAAGGGGCAGCCAGCGACGCAGTAGCCGCAGCCAATGCAGTTGTCTTTAACGAAATCAACGATGCCGTTTTCGTATTTGACGATTGCGCCCGGTGCAGGACAGGCCTTCAAGCAGCCGGGGTCCTCGCAGTGCATACAGCCGTCTTTACGAATCAGCCAATCCAGGCCACCGTCGGCCCGCTCGACTTCGTTAAAACGCATCACGGTCCAGGACTTGGTCGTGAGGTCGGACGGGTTGTCATAAACCCCGACCATTGACCCGATCTCATCCCGGTTGTCGTTCCACTGCATACAGGCGACTTGGCAGGCCTTGCAGCCGA
The DNA here is from genome assembly GCA_964345065.1 of uncultured Bordetella sp. Classification (GTDB taxonomy): domain Bacteria; phylum Pseudomonadota; class Gammaproteobacteria; order Burkholderiales; family Burkholderiaceae_A; genus Lacustribacter. Next base: position 3,559 of record CAYFPT010000094.1, on the reverse strand, counting down.
TGCACTTCGACTCGTCAATCAACTTCGCAACGGCGATATCCGGATTGCTCTTAATCGGCATCTCCGCCGTGGTTGCGGAGCGATTCACAATGTTCATGGTTGTTGCGGTAGCCATTGTTATCCTCCTTAGACCTTAGCGATGTTGACGAGAAACGCCTTGAACTCTGGCGTCTGTGAATTGGCATCGCCCACAAACGGCGTGAGTTCGTTGGCCAAGAAACCGTTCTTGGCAACGCCCACAAAGCCGAAGTGAATCGGAATGCCGACGTGGTGCATCGTCTTGCCGTCGACCGTCAGCGGACGAATCCGCTTGGTGACTGCCGCGACCGCCTTGACCTGGCCACGATTACTCCAGACCCGGACCATGTCGCCGTTACGGATGCCCTTCTCCTTCGCGAGCGCCTCGCCAATCTCAACAAACGGCTGCGGCTGGGTGATCGCGTTCGACTGAACGTTTTTCGTCCAGAAGTGGAAGTGCTCCGTTAGGCGATAGGTGGTTGCGGCATACGGGAACTCATCTGCCTTGCCGAACGAGGAAGCATCCGCTTTGTAGACACGCGAGCAAGGATTGCTCGTGACCTTCGGATTGTTCGGGTGCATCAGGTTCTTGCCAACCGGTGTCTCAAACGGCTCGTAGTGCTCCGGGAATGGCCCCTCAGCCATGGCGGGGGCAAAGAAACGGCCCACGCCCTCGGGGTTCATGATGAAGGGGCCAGTTGCCGGTGGCAACGCCGGCGCGATATCCGGAATATCCACGCCCGCCCACTTCGTTCCATCCCACTGGATCGTTGGGCGCTTCGCATCCCAGGCCTTGCCTGAAGGATCTGCGCCCGCGCGGTTGTAGAGCACCCGACGGTTAGCCGGCCATGAGTAGCCCCACTGCTGGTGGATGCCCATGCCGCCCTCATCGGCGTTATTTCGACGCGCCGTGAGGTTGCCAGCCTGCGACCAACAGCCGCCATAGATCCAGTTGCCGCACTCGGTTGTGCCGTCATCACGCAGCACACCAAAGCCCGGCAGCTGCTCGCCTGCCTTAAAGAGCACGGCGCCTGTCTTGGGATCCTTGATGTCGACCAGGGCCCGGCCCGAGATCTCTTTTAAGAGCTCCTCAGGTGCGGGGTTCGATGGGTTTGTGTAATTCCACTTAATCGCCATCAGCGGATCACGGCCCTTGCCACCCTCTTTCCGATAGGCTTCGCGCAGCTTGGTAAACAACGTGCCGATGATTTCACGATCGGTCTTGGCCTCGCCCGGCGCATCAGCAGCAGCATAGTGCCAGTGGGCAACACGGCCAGAACTGGTGAAGGTGCCCGGGTCCTCTGCAAAGCAGGTGGACGGCAGGCGAATCACCTCGGTCTTGATGTCTTCGGCCTTAACGTTATTGAGTTCACCGAAGTTTTTCCAGAACTCGGCCGACTCGGTCTTCAGCGGATCGATCACCACCATGTACTTCAGGTTGGAGAGCGCCTTGTGAAGCTTGGCCTTGTTCGGAAGCGCCGCCAGCGGATTAAAGCCCTGGCAGATCATGCCGTTCATCTTGCCCTGAACCATGCGCTCAAAGATGGCAAGAATGTCATAGGCACCATCACGCTTGGGCAGATAGTGGTAGCCGAAATCGTTGTCCTTATTCGCGTTATCCCCGTAGTACGCCTTCATCAGGCTGGTGTTCCACTTCGGAAAGTTTTGCGGGAAGTTCATCGAGTTTGGCCGGGTGGCCTTCGGCGTGCGCACCTTGAGATAGTTCTCACGGGTGTCATCGGACTCCATCGGCGAGAGCATGTAGCCGGACAGGACTTCCGAGTAAGCACACATATCGGTAATGCCCTGCACGTTGGCATGGCCACGCAGCGCATTCACACCACCACCAGGACGGCCCACGTTGCCCAGAAGCATCTGGATCATCGCCATGGTGCGGATGTTTTGCGAACCATGCGAATGCTGGGTCCAGCCCAAGGCATACATGATGGTCATGACCTTGTCTTGGCGTGAAGTTTCTGCAATGTACTCACAGACTTTGATGAACTGATCTTTCGGCGTGCCGCAGATCGACGAGACCTTCTCGGGGGTGTAACGGCTGAAGTGGGACTTCATCAGCTGATACACGCAACGAGGATCCTTCATGGTCATGTCGACTTTTGCAAAGCCGTCATCGCCCATCTGATAGGTCCAGGCCTTTTTGTCGTAGGACCGCTTCTCTTCATCGTAGCCTGCAAACAGACCATCTTTGAAGCTGAAGTCGCCGTTGATCAGGAATGGTGCATTGGTGTAATGGCGGACATACTCCTCATGGATTTTGTTCTTTGAGAGCAGGTAGTGAATCACCCCGCCCAAGAACGCAATGTCCGTGCCAACACGAATTGGCGCGTAATAATCCGCAACCGCTGCCGAGCGTGTGAAGCGCGGATCGACCACCACAAATTTTGCTTTGCGGTGCTCCATCGCTTCGGTCACCCACTTAAACCCGCAGGGGTGCGCCTCGGCGGCATTGCCGCCCATTACCAAAATCAAATCTGCATGCTGAATATCTGGCCAGCCATTTGTCATGGCGCCACGCCCAAACGTCGGACCCAGACTGGATACCGTGGGGGCGTGTCAGATACGTGCTTGCGTATCGAGCGCAACCATGCCGAGGCCGCGCGCCATTTTGACTAGCGCATAGCCTGCCTCGTTTGAGGTTGTGCTTGATACAAGAAGTGATGTCGTATTCCAGCGATTAACGGGAACGCCTTTGTCGTTTTTCTCGACAAAGTTTGCATCGCGGTCGGCCTTCATGTGGCGCGCAACGCGATTCAACGCATCTTCCCAAGAAATCTTTTTCCACTCTTTCGAGCCTGCCTCGCGGACCTCGGGATGCAGCAGCCGGTTGGGCGAATGCACCATGTCCAGCAGGCCTGCGCCCTTCGGGCACAGCGACCCCTTGTTCACCGGATGATCAGGATCACCCTCGATGTGAATGAGTTTGGTTTTCTTCGTGGCTTCATCTGTCCTTGAATACATCAAGACGCCGCAGCTCACAGAGCAATACGGGCATGTGCCACGGGTTTCAGTGGTGCGGGCTAATTTAAAAGCCCGGACTTCAGCATGCACAGTCGCGGGCGCAAACCCGAGACCGACTGCCGATGAAGTCGCGACACCTGCCGAACAGACCTTAAAGAACTGTCGGCGAGACATCGGTGCGTTCATTTGTGTCCCTCCAGAACGAACGTTGAACAAGTACCAATTGAGTAACCGCAAAACCCCTCGCGGACTTTTGCTGCGTGAAGTGTGATCTTCTCCCCTACAGTTACAAGGTGCATTGCAACATTCGCGAAACCGAATACAGTGATTTGTCGATGTTTTGCACTAGACATCCCCTCTGTCCAGATCAGAATCGCACCACGCGACGGTTTGACTTAAGTGATTGAGTTCCGCAGTCTTGGCGCTCCCAATCACTGAACCCAAGCCCTTTTTGGATCGATTGACGTGCCTGACTCCTTCGCCCCCCAGACCCTTGATATGGCCCTGCAGGCCATCTCTAGCCAGATCAGTGAGTCAGTAAACGTGGAAAAAATTGCGCTTA
>CAYFPT010000093.1:0-6786 GCA_964345065.1 uncultured Bordetella sp. | reverse complement strand
TTTAACAGCAGGGGCTTTTGCGGCGGCCTTGGCGGCAGGCTTAGAGGAGCCAGATTTTTTTGATGGCTTGGCCGCGGGCTTGGTCGTCTTAGCAGCCGGCTTTTTGGCTGCGGCAGGCTTTGAAGCGGGTTTTTTTACCGGGCTCTTAACAGTCGATTTCTTGGCTTTGCTCACGGGCGTGGGGTCCTTGTGTGGCAATTTTTGGGTGCATCAGCGGAAACCCTCCATTATAGCAAAAAATGTTCAAAATCAGTACCTTAAGCCCGAAAATCCTCCCCTCAGTTGGGGGGCTGGGCCTTTAATTGCTGGATGGTCTCGCGCACCCGCTGCAGCTGTGCCCGCGCGTTGGCATCGGATGCTGCCTGATCAGCGAGCACCGCGGCCTGATCCTCGAGTACCCGAAGCTTTAGCCGCACAAGGGCCAGATTGAACTCCTCCCGCAGCAGCGGAGTGCTCTCCGAGAGCGCATCAAGCGCGGCATCCGGCTGGGCCAGCCGGATAAAAAATCGCACCGCCTCGGATCCCCGCTCGCGGCCCTCCGCGAGGGCCGCCTCGTGAAGCATCGCGAAATTCACTGATCCTTGTTCGGGAATTCGCTGCTGAATCCACGCGAGCAATGCCAACTGCGGGCCATCTAAGGCGGCCTGCGCCTGATCATCAATCCGCCTTGCCCAGGCAGGCTCGCGCACAACGATCTGCAAGAGCCGTTCTCCAAGTGGCCGAATGGCTGGCCGCGAAAATCGCGATCCCGATGGCGCGCCTTGGCCAGGCAGTGATGCGCCGCGCGGCTTGATATCGTTGCGCACAAAGGCGGAGGAGGAATCCTTCGCAAGATCGGAGGCATCAAGTCGCCGGGCTGCCTCAAGGGCAATCTGATTTCTCAGCGGGCCAGCGGCCATCAGCGATAGGAGTCGTCGTACCTCGGTCACTGCGGCCGCCCTGCCCTCTGCAATCTCAAGCGACTGGCCACTGCAGGCCACTTCCAGCATCCAGGCGGATAAGGGCATGGCCTTCGATGCCCAATCGCGAAGGGCCTCAGCGCCATGGGCACGAATAAAACTATCAGGGTCATGCTCTTCAGGCAGAAATGCGAAATCAATACGATTCTGTTCGTTTGCAAAAGGCAGTGCCGTCTCCATCGCGCGTGCAGCCGCCCGGCGGCCTGCAGCGTCTCCATCAAACATAAACACCACGCGATCGCTCAGCCGCAATAGCTGCTGCAGATGCTGCGCAGTTGTTGCAGTCCCCAGTGTGGCCACGACATGTCCCAGCCCATGCTGGGCCAAGGCGACAACATCCATGTAGCCCTCCACCACCCAGACCTGCCGCGCCTCCCGAATCGACTGGCGGGCCTCAAACACCCCATAGAGCTCAAAGCCTTTGGAGAATACGGGTGTCTCAGGCGAATTCAGATACTTCGGCTCCTCAGCACCAAGAGTCCGGGCGCCAAAGCCCAAGACCTCACCGCGGCTGCTGAGAATCGGAAACATGATGCGATCACGGAAGCGGTCATAACGCCGATCGGATTCGCCATCAATGACTAAACCGGCATCGAAAAGATCTCGGCTCTGGTAATCGGAAAAGACAGATTGCAATGACTGCCAGGCCTCGGGCGCATAGCCCAAGTGGTATCGAACGGCAATCTCGCCCGATAATCCGCGGCCCTTCAAATAATCAATGGCCTGCGCAGAGTCTTTGAGTCTGCGCTGATAAAAGCGGGCCGCCTGCAGCAGGCAATCTTTCAGTCGTGCCCGCTGATCGGATTCGCGCTTGCGGATCTCGGGATCTGCAGCCGGAGCCTGACGCGGGACCTCGAGCCCGACCCGACGCGCGAGGTCTTCAACGGCCTGTGGAAACGGCAGGCCAAGATGTTCAATCAAAAAACCCAGCGCAGTGCCATGGGCCCCGCAGCCAAAGCAGTGATAGAACTGCTTACTCGGACTGACGGTGAAGGAGGGTGACTTCTCGGTATGAAAGGGGCAAAGGCCAGAATAATTCGCGCCTGCTTTTTTTAGCTGAACATGCTGGCCAACAATCTCAACTACATCCACACGACGCAGTAGATCATCGATGAATTGCTGAGGAATCATGTCCTTAGTGTATCCACGCTGCGCTGCTCGGCAGCCCGATATTGCGCCGCCCCGCCCCGCATGGGCAATGGGTCTGGTGCTACTGCGTCAGGCGGGCTTTGAGCCGCTGAGAGACCTGGCTCATGTCGGCCTTGCCGGCAAGCCGGGGTTTGAGCAGCGCCATGGCCTTGCCCATGGCCTGGGGGCCAGTGGCGCCGGATTCAGCGATCGCCGCAGCGATCGCGGCATCGAGATCGGCCTCGGACATCTGCTCAGGCATGTAGGCGGCCAGTAAATCGAGCTCGGCCTGTTCTTTGGCAACGAGATCCGGCCGATTTCCGGCGGCGAATTGGCTAATGGAGTCTTTGCGCTGCTTGATCATCTTCTCGAGCACCGAGAGCACGGCAGCATCGTCGAGCGCGATGCGCTCGTCGACTTCTTTTTGCTTGATGGCTGCGGTCACAAGACGCAGCGTGGTGAGCCGCTCGGCCTCTTTGGCCCGCATGGCGGCCTTGATGTCTTCCTGAAGACGGTCCTTGATGGACAATTAGTACTTGCGCTTGGGCAGCATCATGCTGCGAACGCGCTTATAGTGGCGCTTCACTGCAGCTGCTTTTTTCCGCTTGCGCTCGGCCGTGGGCTTTTCATAGAACTCGCGTGCGCGCAGTTCTGTCAGCAGGCCGATCTTTTCGATCGTGCGCTTGAAGCGGCGAAGGGCGGCCTCAAAGGGCTCATTTTCTTTAACTCGAACAACCGGCATCGTGAACGTCTTTCCAATCAGCGATAAGGGGCTTGCGCCCGAAGAACCCGTAAGTATCGCCAACCCTGGGAATTCTGGCAAGTGAAGAGGGGGCTTGTGGTCCTGGGAATTGAGACTTCCTGCGACGAGACAGGCGTTGCCATCATTCGCGCGTCAGCCGCGCCGGGCCTGCCGCCCGGACTCGGCGTCCAGGCGGAAATCCTGGCCCAGGCCCTGCACAGTCAGGTGTCCCTACACGCCGCCTACGGCGGCGTGGTGCCCGAGCTGGCCTCGCGAAATCATATTCAGCGGCTCGCCCCCCTTTGTGAGCAAGTGATCCAGGAGGCGGGCCTCTCCTGGGAGGGCCTGGATGCTGTCGCCTATACCGAGGGGCCTGGCCTTGCCGGAGCGCTCCTGGTGGGCGCAAGCCTGGGCCAGGGACTGGCCCATGCCATCGGCCGGCCCGCCATGGGCATTCACCACCTGGAGGGCCATCTGCTCTCCCCGCTACTGGACCCGGCCGCCTCGGGACTTCAATTTCCATTTCTTGCCCTGCTGGTCAGCGGCGGGCATACCCAGATCATGCGTGTCGATGGCCTGGGCCAGTATCAGATGCTTGGCGAGACCATCGATGATGCGGCGGGCGAGGCCTTTGATAAATCTGCCCAGCTGCTGGGGCTGGGCTATCCCGGCGGCCCCGAGATCGCGCGATGGTCAGCCCAGGGCGACTCAAAACGGTTCCCACTGCCCCGGCCGTTGCTAAAGCGCCCCACCTTGGACTTCAGCTTTGCCGGACTGAAGACCGCGGTCTTAACCCACGTGCAGAAACTAAGCGCAGCCGGGGGGCTTGATGATCAGGCCCGCGCCGACATGGCGGCCGCAGTCCAGGAGGCGATCGTCGATGTGCTCACCACAAAGTGTCGAAAGGCGCTGCACGAGACGGGGCTGCGACAGATGGTCGTGGCAGGTGGCGTGGGGGCCAATCGGCTGCTGCGTGCGCAATTCAATGCAATCCAAACCTCTGATCAGGTTGAGGTGCTCTTCGCGCCGCCCCACCTGTGCACCGATAACGGCGTCATGATTGCGTGGGCGGCGGCACTGCATCTGCTTGCCGGAACGCCAGCGGCAATGGGCCCTGGATTTACAGTGCGGCCGCGATGGCCACTGCCTGCACTTACTGAGAAGACTTCCTGAAGGCTTTCTCTTTGCCGGTCAGCAGCTGAACGATATTGCGCTGATGCCGCGCAATCAGCAGCACCGCAATCAGAATTACCGCCCCGAGCATCGGCTCTGCGCCATGGCGCCAGAACGTGAGCGCCGGTGCCGCTAAAGCCGCGCACAACGCGGCCAGCGATGAAATTCGAGAAAGCTTGGCCACAAAAAGCCAGATCAGCCCCACCAGCAGCCCCATGGTCGGATCAAAGCCCAGCAGCACGCCAAAGGCGGTGGCCACGCCCTTGCCCCCTTGGAATCGAAAAAATACTGGCCACAGATGCCCAACGAAAACAGCGACCCCGGCCATGATGATGAGGAGCTGCTGCTGCGGGGCTGGCCACTGTTGCGCGAATGCGGCCGCAATTAAAACGGCAAAGAGCCCCTTGGCCGCATCACCAAAGAGTGTGAGGCCCGCAGCGAGCTTATCGCCGCTTCGCAGGACATTGGTCGCGCCGGGATTGTTGGAGCCATAGCTGCGGGGATCGGCTAAGCCACGCAGCCGGCTCACCACTATCGCAAAGGAGATCGAGCCCAGCAAATACGACAGCAGCGCGGTAAGCCCAAGGCCGAAGTGAATGGTCATGGTGCGATTTTAGGCCCGCGGATGGTGCTGGGCATGGATCGATTTCAATCGATCGTTGGCCACGTGGGTATAGACCTGCGTCGTCGAGATATCGGCATGGCCCAGCAGCATCTGGACCACACGAAGATCGGCGCCGTGATTGAGCAGATGGGTTGCAAATGCATGCCGCAGACTATGCGGGGAAATCGGACCCTGAATGCCCGCTGCAGCAGCATAGGTCTTGATAATTTTCCAAAAACGCTGGCGGGTCATGGCCGCCGCACGCTCGGTGACAAAAAGCGCATCGCTGCTGCGGCCTGCCAGCAGCAGCGGCCGACCGCGCTGCATGTACAGCAGTAAAGAAGCCATCGCCTCTTCGCCAATCGGCACCAGCCGCTCTTTATCGCCTTTGCCAATCACGCGTACTACTGCATCAGCCTGAGACACATCAATGCTCTTCAGCGCAATGAGTTCGCTGACGCGAAGGCCTGCGGCATACATCATTTCCAGCATCGCCCGATCCCGCAGGCCAAGGCTTGACTCAGGATTGGGCGCCAGCAAGAGCGCTTCGATCTGCGATTCGGCGGGGGCCTTTGGAAACCGCTCGGGCCGCTTTGCCGATCTCAGCAGCAAGCAGGGGTCGTCTTCGCGTCGGCCATGCAGCAACAGCCAGCCGTAATAGCGGCGCAATGACGAGAGTCTTCGATTGGCGGTGCTGGCCCGAATGCTTGCAAAGCGAACCGAGAAATATCGGCTGATGTCTTCGCGTGAGGCCACCGGCAGGCCCACACGGCCCTCGCTCATCAGCCAGACGCCAAGATCAGAGAGATCCTGCCGATAGGCCGACAAGGTATTTTTCGACAGTCCTGCCTCCAGCCACATCGCATCACAAAAGCGATCGATTTCAGCGGCATCGGATGCATCGGGCCTGATCGGCCCGTTAGACTGTGCGTCTGCCTTGCTCACCATGAACGGATTTTCACTTCTTTTCCCCGACTTCGCCATGATTGTGGCGGGCGCCATCATCATGCACTCAGGGTGGATCGGCCGAAGCTTCTGGGAAGGTGCCGAGCGGCTGGTGTATTTCGTGCTGTTTCCGGCCTTGCTATTTGCGGCAGTCACACGCACTTCTCTGGCCTCTGGCCAAACCACGCTGATGGTCCAGGCCGCTGCTGTGGGCGTGCTGGTTGCCGCGGCACTCGGCCTTCTGACCCGATGGATTCCCGGCATGACACGAATGGACTGGGCATCTGGCATCCAGTGTGCTTTTCGTTTTAATACCTATGTTGCTTTTGCCATTGCTTCCCGCGCCTGGGGTGGCGAAGGCCTTGCCATGATGGCGGTGATTGTCGGATTTGCGGTTCCATTGGCCAATGTCATGGCGGTGTCCTTTTTGGCCAACACCCTGCACCCGGCCAGACTCTCTGCAGAGCTGCTACGAAACCCGCTGCTCATTGCAACCCTGGCGGGAGTGATTTGTAATTTTCTGGGGCTTATTCCTGCGGAATTAATTTACGGGGTGCTCGATCGGGCGAGTTCTGCGGCAATTTCTCTTGGACTGATGTGTGTGGGCGCAGGGCTCAGCTTTGCGGGGATGAAAAGTACGGCGGCCCGCTGGCAAGGGGTCTCGATTACAGCCATCAAACTGTTGATCACACCGCCCGTGGTCTGGGCGGCCTGCAAGTGGATGGGCATAGAAGGGCTGCAGCGGGATATCGCGATTTTGTTTGCCACCATGCCAACGGCCAGCAGTGCTTATATTCTTGCCGTCCGAATGGGCGGCAATGGGCCGCTCACTGCTGGCCTGGTGTCAATCTCAACCCTCGGATCAATGGTGACGATCACGCTCTGGGTGACGGTCTTGCAGGCCCTGGGCTAGCGCCCAGTCGATATGCTCCACCACCAAATCGCTCGCACCTGGACGATGCCGCCGTAACGATGCCATCAGGGCGGATCTGATCTCGGCCGGACAGTCAGCCGAACCGACTGCATTGCCGGTGGCGACCACGAGATTACGCAGCCATCGCTCATAGCCAATTCGCAGAATCGCACTGCCCTGATGGCGCTCACGAAACTGGGCCTCAGTCCACTGCAGCAGCTCCAGTAACGTGGCGCGATCAAGGCCGTGACGGACATCGAAATCGGAGAGTGTGGCCTGCTGAGCGTACTGATTCCATGGGCAGACCTGCTGGCAGTCATCG
>CAYFPT010000092.1:0-6795 GCA_964345065.1 uncultured Bordetella sp. | reverse complement strand
GGTGGTCTCTGCAGAAACACCGCATGAGCAGCTTGCCGAAATTGTCGAGCTGCCCGAGTCCGTGCATCCCTGGTTTGTGGGCGTGCAGTTTCACCCGGAGTTCACCTCGACACCCCGTCAGGGCCATCCGCTGTTCATCAGTTTTATCAAGGCCGCGATTGCCCGCTCGCGTCAGGCGGTGGAGCAGGCCGCGCTTGCGAAATAAATTGCTAATCAAAAGAACTTTTTTAGGGGTAAATGACATTGAAACTCTGCGGATTTGATGCTGGTTTAGCGCATCCATTTTTTCTGATCTCCGGCCCCTGTGTGGTGGAGTCCGAGCAGCTGCAGATGGATACCGCCGGCACACTAAAAGAGATCTGCGCTGGCCTCGGCATTCCCTTTATTTTTAAATCCAGCTACGACAAGGCCAACCGCTCCTCGGGCACCTCGTTTCGTGGCCTGGGCATGGAGAAGGGCCTGGAGATCTTGGCCAAGGTGAAATCAACGCTTAATGTTCCGCTGCTCACCGATGTGCACAGCGAAGATGAGATCGCTGCAGCTGCCAAGGTGGTCGATGTGCTGCAGACGCCGGCGTTTTTGTGCCGGCAGACGGATTTTATTCGTGCGGTGGCCCAAAGCGGCCGGCCTGTGAATATCAAAAAAGGCCAATTTCTTGCGCCCGGCGATATGGTCAATGTGATTCATAAAGCCCGCGAGGCCGCCCGCGAGGCAACGCTCTCCGAGGACCGTTTTTTGGCCTGCGAGCGGGGCGCAAGTTTTGGCTATAACAATTTGGTCAGCGATATGCGCAGCCTTGCCATCATGCGGGCTACTGGCTGCCCAGTCGTGTTTGATGCGACCCATTCGGTGCAGCTGCCCGGTGGCCAGGGCGCTTCCTCGGGCGGCCAGCGGGAGTTCGTGCCCGTGCTCTCGCGTGCTGCAGTCGCCGTCGGCATTGCCGGGATTTTTATGGAGACCCATCCGAATCCCGCCAAAGCGTTATCGGATGGCCCCAATGCGGTGCCGCTGCATCAGATGAAGGCACTGCTGGAGCAACTCGTGAGCATCGATCACACCGTTAAATCAACCCCCTTTCTCGAGGACCACTTTAATTAAGCCGCGGGCCAATCGCATTCAGCGTGGGCCTCGCACAACCAAGGAAATGCAATGACAGCGATTGTGGATTTAATCGGCCGGGAAATTATCGATAGCCGCGGCAACCCCACGGTAGAGTGTGATGTGCTGCTGGAGTCCGGTGTTATGGGCCGGGCCGCCGTGCCCAGTGGCGCGTCTACCGGATCACGCGAGGCCATCGAATTGCGAGATGGCGATAAGTCGCGCTATCTCGGCAAGGGCGTGCTCAATGCAGTCGAGCATATCAATACGGAAATCTCCGAGGCCCTGATGGGCCTAGATGCCAGCGAGCAGGCCTTTATTGATAAGACCCTGATCGATCTGGATGGCACCGAAAACAAATCTCGGCTCGGGGCCAATGCCATGCTGGCCGTCTCGATGGCCGTGGCCAAGGCGGCTGCCGAACAATCCGGCCTGCCGCTTTACCGTTACTTCGGCGGCTCGGGTCCGATGCGGCTTCCGGTGCCGATGATGAATGTGATTAACGGCGGCGCCCATGCCAATAACAACCTGGATCTCCAAGAGTTCATGATCATTCCGGTCGGCGCACCGACCTTTCGTGAGGCCCTGCGTTATGGCGCCGAGGTCTTTCATAGCCTAAAGAAACTGATTCACGATCAGGGCATGTCGGTGGCCGTCGGCGATGAGGGCGGCTTTGCGCCCAATGTCGCCAACCACGAGGCCGCAATTCAACTGATTCTGAAAGCCATTGAGGCCGCCGGCTATGAGCCTGGCCGCCAGATCGCGCTCGGTCTGGATTGCGCGAGCTCGGAGTTTTTCAAAAACGGCAAATACGAACTCTCGGGCGAGGGCCTAAGCCTGTCATCGCAGGACTTCACCCATCTGCTGGCCAGCTGGGCCGATAAGTATCCGATTCTCTCGATTGAAGATGGCTGCGCTGAAAATGATTGGGATGGCTGGGCCTATCTCACCCGGCAGCTGGGCAGTAAGGTGCAGCTTGTGGGCGATGATTTGTTTGTGACCAACACCAAGATTTTGCGTGAAGGCATTGAGAAAAAAATCGCCAACTCGATTCTGATTAAGATCAATCAAATCGGCACGCTCAGCGAGACCTTTGCTGCCATTGAGATGGCCAAGCGCAGCAACTACACCGCAGTGGTCTCCCACCGCTCGGGCGAGACCGAAGACACGACCATTGCCGATCTTTCGGTGGCCACCAATGCCTTACAGATTAAGACCGGCTCGATGTCGCGGACCGATCGCACCGCGAAATACAACCAGCTGCTGCGCATCGAGGAGGACCTTGGCGATGCGGCCCAGTATCCGGGCGTCGATGCGTTTTATAACCTGCGCTCCTAGGGACTCCTGGGGCCACGGCCAGTGAACACCATCGATCGCCTGGGGCGTTTTGTTCAGCGGTTCCCTCGGCCAGGGCTGACTCAGATTCTGTTGGGTCTGCTGATCCTGCTGCAGTTTCCTTTGTGGTTCGGGCAGGGCGGATGGATTCGGGTCTGGCGGCTTGAGCGTCAGGTGGAGGCCAAGCAGCTTGAAAATGAAACCAAGCGGCTGCGCATCGCCGAGCTCGAAGGCGAAGTGCGAGACTTTAAAAGCAGTCCGCGTGCCGCAGAAGAGCGGGCCCGCTATGAGCTGGGCATGATCATGCCCGGTGAGCGATTCGTGCAATGGGGCGAGCCCGCCGCACCGAATGCGGCGGCTACTGCAGGGTCTGCGGACCCCCAGAGCCGGAAGGGTGGGCGTCCGTAAAGAGCGCTGCGCAGTCGACCGCATCAAATGCGTAGCTGCTGTTACAGAAATCGCAGTTGACTTCGACCTGGCCCTGTTCGGCAAGTATCGATTCGATCTCGGGCTCACCCAGCATGCGCAGCATCTTGCTGACCTTGGTTCGTGAGCAGGGGCAATGAAATTGGACCTGCTTTTCTTCGAGTAGCCGCGGATTTTTTTCCCAAAACAGGCGGTGTAAAAGGGTCTGGCCTTCGGTCTGCAGTAACTCTTCTGTGGTGAGCGTGTCGGCCAGTGTGGTCAGCGTCTGCCATGGGTCATCGGTTTCGGGGGCCGTGAGTGCGGATTGCGGGCCTGACGGCTCAGATGTTCCGCCTTCGGTAGGCATTTTTTGTAAGAGCAGGCCGACGGCCTGCTCACCATCGCAGGCCAGCCACAGCCGCGTGGGCAGCTGCTCTGATTTGGCCATGTAAGACTCAAGGGCCTGGGCTAAGCCCTCTTCATGCAGGGGCACAATGCCCTGATAGGGGGTCTGTGTACTGATCTGCGGATCGAGCACCACCGAGAATCGGCCTAGATTGTGCTGATTGACGAGCTCTTGCCAGCCGGCGCCGGGCTTGACCGCGAGCGTCTCGCTCATCTTGAGGGTGCTGCGAAATTCAAGCATTGAGTTGCACTCGGCAACGGCCAGACGAATCGGCCCATCACCATGAATCTGCAAAATGACTGCGCCCTGATACTTCAGGCTTGCCGATAGCAAAATTGCAGCGCAGCTCATCTCGCCTAAAAGTGCCATCACTTCTGGGGCCTCGGCATGCCGGTGGGCGACTTCCAGCCAGGCCCGATCAATCCGCACCAGGTGGGCCCGGGCCGCAACGCCTTCAAACATGATGCGCAGTAAGCGATCGCCTGCCGCCGCGGTGCGCTCTGGATTTTGTTTTTTGGTCAATCGTTTGCGTTAATTGCTTTGAGTTCTTTTCGAAATCGTGCGGCCCGCTCGATATAGGTCTTAATGCCCCGATGCATATTGGCGATCTCATCATCGGTCAGCGGCCGTATGGCCTTGGCAGGCGAACCCAGCACCAGGGACCCATCGGGAATCACGGTGCCGGTAGTCACCAGGGCGCAGGCGCCGACCAAGCAGTTCTTGCCAATGACGGCATCGTTGAGCACCACGGCCTGAATACCAATCAGACTTCCCGATCCGATGGTGCATCCATGCAGCATGGCCTGATGGCCCACCGTGACATGGTCATGCACCGTAAGCGGTGAGCCCGGGTCGGTGTGTAAAACGGCGCCTTCTTGGACATTGGAGCCACGGCCAATCACGATGGGCTCGTTATCACCGCGCAGGGTTGCGCCAAACCAGATGCTGCTTTCGGCCTGCAGTTCAACCTTGCCAATTAAGACGGCCGTGTCGGTGACATAGGCGGTGGGATCGATTGCGGGCCGATGGGGGCCAAGGGCATAAATGGGCATGCGGGCGTTGTGGGCGGCTAAAGCACCGATTTTGTCACGGGCCAGCGAGATCCCGAAAAAGCACCGCCGGCCCTGCTTCGTTACCATCGGGTTATGGCAGAGCGATTTCCACATGACATCAATGCTGATTTGCATATGCACTCCACGGCCTCCGATGGCGCACTCTCGCCCGAGCAGGTGGTGCGGCGTGCCGCAGCCAATGGAGTTCAGGTCTTGGCACTTACCGATCACGACACCGTGAGCGGCCAGCAGTCGGCGATGGAGACCGCGCGCGGGCTTGGCCTTCACTATGTGCCGGGCGTGGAGATCTCCGTGACCTGGGGTGGTGAGACGGTGCATGTGGTCGGATTAAAAATCGATGTCGATCATCCGCAGTTAAATCACACCCTGTCGCAGATCCGCGAGGGCCGACAGACAAGGGCCAAGGCGATGGCCGAGCATCTTGTCAGCCATGGCCTGCCGGACCTCCTGGAAGATGCCAAAAGCCATGCCGCCAATGCGGATCTCATTGGCCGCACCCACTTTGCGCGGGCGATGGTGGCCCGGGGCCTGTGCAGCTCCATGGGGGATGTATTTCAGCGCTACCTCACGCCAGGTAAGCCGGGCTATCAGGCCCATCAATGGGCCACCCTGACCCAGGCGGTGACCGCGATTCGTGCGTGTGGCGGCGTTGCAGTGCTCGCCCACCCGGCCCGTTATCGCTTCAGCGCAATTGGCCACTGGGCCCTGATTGACGAATTCAAGACCCTCGGCGGCCAGGCCATCGAAGTGGTCACGGGCAGCCACTCCGATTCGGATGCCCGCCGTTTTCAGCGTGTCGCCATCGAACAGGGCCTGCATGCCTCGCGGGGCAGTGATTTTCATGCCGAGGGCGAGAGCCGGTTTGATGTCGGGGCGGTGCCGCCGCTGCCCGATGCGACCCGACCTGTATGGCATAACTGGATCGGCTGATAAAATGAAGGCCAAATGTACCCTCAACGCGTTTTATCGGGCATGCGGCCCACGGGGTCGTTGCACCTCGGGCATTACCACGGAGTTCTAAAAAACTGGGTTCGGCTGCAGTCTGAGTACGAATGCCTGTTCTTCGTGGCAGATTGGCACGCACTGACCACCCACTACGATGAGCCCCAGGTCATCTCAGAAAACGTCTGGGGCATGTTGATTGACTGGCTGGCAGCAGGCGTGGATCCGGGCCAGTCCACGCTCTTTATTCAGTCGCGCGTGCCTGAGCATGCGGAGTTGCATCTGCTGCTGTCGATGTGCACACCCTTAGGCTGGCTGGAACGCGTGCCGACTTATAAAGACCAGCAGGAAAAGTTAAGCGAGCGCGACCTGGCCACCTATGGCTTTCTTGGCTACCCCTTGCTTCAGGCGGCCGACATTTTGATTTATCGGGCAGCCCATGTCCCGGTGGGCGAGGATCAGGTGCCCCATGTGGAACTCACGCGTGAGATTGCACGCCGCTTTAACCATGTTTTTGGCCGCGAGTCCGGCTTTGAAGAAAAGGCTCAGGAGGCCGTAAAAAAACTCGGCGGCAAGCGGGCCCGGCTTTATAGCGATTTGCGCGATCGATTTCAGGAAAAAGGCGATGAGGTCGCCCTTGAGCGGGCCAAGGCCCTGGTCCAAGAGGCCCAGAATCTCACCATGGATGATCGCGAGCGGCTTTTGGGTTTTCTTGAAGGCGCCCGGCGACTCATTCTGCTTGAGCCCCAGGCCTTATTAACCGAGGCCTCCCGCATGCCTGGACTTGACGGACAGAAAATGTCGAAAAGCTATGGCAATACCATCGCCATGCGCGAGCCGACTGACAACATCGTGCAAAAAATGCGCAAGATGCCCACGGATCCGGCCCGCATTCGCCGTGCCGATCCCGGCAATCCCGAGCGCTGCCCGGTATGGCAGCTGCATCAGGTCTATTCCGATCAGGCCCGCCAGAAATGGGTCTCGGCGGGCTGCACCAGCGCCGGCATTGGCTGCCTTGAGTGTAAGCAGCCCCTCATTGATGCAGTATTGGAAGAGCAAAAGGAATTTCTTGAGCGGGCCCAGCCCTACGAGGAAAATCCTGATTTATTACGAAGCATCGTTGCCGATGGTTCGGAGAAGGCCCGTGAGATGGCCCGCCAGACCATGCGCGATGTGCGCGAGGCCATGGGCCTGGATTACAGTTGATTCACTGCGCCACCGACTGAGACAGAGCGAGACCACCATGATTACCGGAAGTCTAGTAGCAATTAGCACGCCGATGCATCCCGACGGCAGCCTGGATCTCGCCAGCTATCGTGCGTTAATTGATTGGCATATCGCCGAAGGCACCCAGGCGATTGTGGCCGTTGGCACAACCGGTGAGTCTCCAACGGTGGATGTCGATGAGCACCTTGAGTTAATCCGCGTGGCGGTCGAGCAGTGCAAATCCAAAATTCCGGTGATTGCCGGCACGGGCGCAAATTCCACTTTAGAAGCGATTGAATTAACCCGTGAGGCAGCCCGCATGGGAGCAGC
>CAYFPT010000091.1:0-6799 GCA_964345065.1 uncultured Bordetella sp. | reverse complement strand
CGCAATCGGCTGGCGGATTCGGGGCTAGTCTGCCACGACAAGACCGTGATTCGGCTTTGGCAGTGGTTTTCCCTGCTGGAGATACAACGCTACGGTTTCTTCGACAATCTGACAAAGCTCCGCAAATACCTCTTGCTCGTTATCACCATGACAACCCCCTAGAAATAGTCCAGGGGCGCTGCCTATGAAGCATTGATCCGCCTCCGACCACTCCACCACCTTCGGGTATCGAATTATAGGTTTCATGATTTGACCTCTTTGATCGCCTGCTGAACCGCCTTAATCTGATAAAACTTGGCATCTTCGCCCGAGTTTCCTGAGATCGTAACCGGTTTTAACGCTTTTTCGTGCACGAAATTTCGATGACTACCCCGGCCCCCGCGATTTCGATAGCCGGCAGCCTCTAGCTGCTGGATTAAATCTCTAATTTTTGGTGGCACTCAAGACCTCACTTTGAGATCTCAAGATATCCCCGGCACTCAGATTGATCTATCCGTCGGATGGATGATTAGTCGCTCTTCATCACAGAGCGGCTAGCTTCTAAATCGCCTCCGGGTCAACGCCAGCGCGACTGTCCACGCAAAAATGCAATAACCAGCAATGACCGCTGCTGGCAGCAGTATCTGATCCGGCCAGCGGTCTAAAAACAAGGGGCGAATCAGATGCACGGCCTGGGTTAAAGGCAGCCATTCCGAGACCGCACGCACCCACTGTGGCAGCTGCTCTCGCGGAAAGAAGACCCCACTTAAAAACATCATCGGGGTAAGAAAGAGCGTGAAGTAATAGGTGAAAAAATCATAGCCCTTCGCCAATGCGGTAAAGATCAGGCCAATACAGCTGAACATCACCCCAACACAAAAAAGAATTGGCAGTACCCACAGCAGCTTTGGCGAGTGACTGATGCCGAGCGCCAACATGACCAGCAGGATCGCCGCGACTGAAAAAAGTGATTTAAATGCGGCCCACAGCATCTCCGCGAGCAACACATCATCCAGCCGGATCGGCGCATTCATAATGCCATCCCAGGTCTTTTGCACATGCATGCGTGAGAAAGCGGAATAAAGCGCCTCAAAAGTGGCCGCGTTCATCGCGCTCATGCAAATTGAGCCGCTTGCCAAAAATACCAAATACGGAATCGCCTGGCCCTGATGTGAGACCTCGCCCACCAGGGCGCCCATGCCATAGCCAAACGCCACCAGCCACATGAGTGGCTCAGCGATATTGGCAATCAAGCTCGGGATCATGAGCTTGCGCCAGACCAGGAAATTGCGGCGAAATACCGGCCACCAGCGCATTAGGCGCCTTCCCGAATCTGGCGGCCCGTCAACTTTAAAAACAGATCCTCAAGGTTGGCAGGCCGATGCAGCGTGCGCAAATCCAGCCGCGACTCAAGTGCCGCCAATAAGGCATGGGCATTTTGGGTATAGAAAAATACGGTCTCACCGCTTACTTCAACCCGTTGGGCATGGGCTGCCAATGGCCCCTGAGCAAGCTCCGCGGGATTACTTCCATACACCTCCACCACATCCGGCTCAAGATGCTTTTGAATTAGCTCGCGAGGCCGGCCTTCGGCAATTTTTCGGCCATGATCAATCACCAATAACCGATCACAGAGCCGCTCGGCCTCGTCCATAAAATGCGTGGTGAGGAGAATCGATTTTCCTTGGCCCAACAACTGCAGCAGCCGCTCCCACATCAAATGCCGAGCCTGCGGATCCAGCCCAGTGGTTGGCTCATCCAACATCAGCAACTGTGGGTCATTAATTAAGGCCCGAGCAAGCGAGAGCCGCCGCTTCATGCCGCCGGAGAGCTCTCCCGGTCGCGCCTGTGCCTTATGGGAAAGCGCAGCGAACTCCAATAGCCCCGGGATTCGGCTGCGAATCAGGGTATCGCGCAGACCAAAATAGCGGCCGTAGACCAAGAGATTCTCGGCGCAATTAAAGTCCGGGTCCAAGGTATCAAACTGACTCACCACCCCCACCTGGGCCTTGATGGCCAAGGCCCGCTGCGGCATCGGCAGGCCAAAGAATTCAATAGACCCCTGATCCGGCTGGCTTAACCCAAGACACATCCGAAAGGTCGTGGTCTTGCCCGCACCGTTGGGGCCAATGACACCCAGACACTCACCGGGAAAAAGTTCAAACGAGAGCCCATCGACCACGCGCTGCTCGCCATAGCGCTTGGTGACCTGATCAACTCGGAGTTGAGGCTGCGCGAAAGAAGTGTTCATAGAAACTGCAATTTTGCCAGCCGGGCATATAGGCCATTACCTGCAAGCAACGACTCATGGCTGCCCTGCTCCACCAGCCGGCCCTGATCCAGAACCAAGATCTGATCGGCACGCTGCACTGTGGAGAGCCGGTGAGCAATGGTGAGCGAGGTGCGGCCCGGCAAAATTTCATCCAAGGCCCGCTGGACCTCCTGCTCGGACTCGGCATCCAAAGAAGAGGTCGCCTCATCCAGAAGCAGGATCGGGGGATTTTTAAGAATCGCACGTGCAATTGAAATCCGCTGCCGCTGGCCACCGGAGAGCCGCACACCCCGCTCGCCTAAAAAGCTCGCGTACCCATCGGGCAATACGGAAATGAAATCATGGGCATGGGCACTTTTTGCTGCAGCGATTACCTCGGCATCGGTGGCCTCGAGCCGGCCATAGCGAATGTTTTCCATTGCGCTGGCTGCAAAGATAACCGGCTCCTGCGGCACGATTGCCATCTGCGCGCGCAGCGCAGCGACCGGCCAGTCCCGTAGGGCTCGCGAGAAAAGCGCAATATCACCCCGAGCAAAATCATAAAAACGCAGCAGCAAGGCAAAGACCGTGCTCTTTCCCGCGCCCGATGGCCCCACCAGCGCTACGCGGGCACCCCGCGGCACTGAGAACGCCAGATGATCAAGCGCCCATGTGCCCGGACGGGAAGGATAAGAAAAGCAGACCTGATCGAATCGAATTGCATCGCCCTGCTGTAAGTCACCCGCAACGGGCCTTGCGGGCTGCTGGGGCGGATCCTTAATTTGTGGCGCAGCCTGCATCAGTTCAACTAAGCGCTCTGTTGCGCCTGCCGCCCGCTGCAGATCACCCCAGACTTCAGAAAGCGCACCGATTGATCCGGCAACCAGTACGGCATACATCACAAACTGGGTAAGCTCACCCAATGACATCTGGCCAGCCGAGACCTGGCGGGCCCCAATCCACAATACGAACACGATCACCGAAAAGGCCATGGTGATCGCAACGGCAGTAAGTAACGATCGGAATCGAATCCGACGCCTGGCCTCTTCAAAGGCCACTCTCACCGCCTTTGAAAACCGATCACGCTCATGCGACTCACGCGCAAATGCCTGGACAGTCGGCATGGCGTTTAAGACCTCGCCTGCCATGGCACTGGTATCGGCCACCTTATCTTGGCTCGTGCGTGACATCTTCCTGACCTGCCGGCCTAAGGCCCAAAGCGGCAGCACCACCAACAAAAGTAACACCAGCATCATGCCGGCAAGCCATGCACTGGTGGCAAGCATCATGACCAGGCCGCCCAAAAACATCACACCACTGCGCAGCGCCACTGAGATGCTGGTGCCGACCAGCGCCTGGATCAGCGTGGTGTCACTGGTCAGCCGTGAGAGCACCTCGCCGGTCTGGAGGGTCTCAAAATAGGCCGGGCTTTGCTTGAGCATATTGTCGTAGACCTGCTCCCGGATGTCGGCAACCACCCGCTCGCCAAGCCACGACATTAAATAGAAACGGCTTGCCGTCACAACTGCCAGAAATATCGCCAGCAGCAGCAAGTTCAAAAATTTATGATTGATTGCCTCACTGGTCAGGCCGGTATCGACCAAATCCCGAAATGCCAACGGCACCGTGAGCGTAGCAGCAGCAGCTAAAAGCAGAAACACAATCGCAAGAATCCAACGCGAGCGATAGCGGGCAATCACCTGATACTGAGAAAGCCACTGCGTAATCGCACCCAGTTTACTGGCCATGAAGCGCTTCTTTAGCCCGGCTGACTGTGATCCGATTGCCGCCCGCGGCCTTCGATTGATACAGCATGCGATCGGCGATCGCCAGAACTGCGCCAGCATTCATCTGCGTAGCAAATGGCTCGAACGCCGCGATCCCCATACTTATAGTCAATTGAATCGCAGCATCACGCTGCGAATGATCGGAAACAACAATCGGCCCACGCGTGGCCTGCATTAATTTCTGGGCGACAACTTCGGCCTGATGTAGCGCTGTGGCAGGCAGCAGCACACAGAATTCATCACCGCCATAGCGACAAAGCCAATCCGACTGACGCAGCATCGCCTGCCAGCGGGTGGCACAGGCCCGCAGCACCGCATCCCCCGCGGGATGGCCGTACTGGTCATTGATCGCCTTAAATTCATCCAGATCGATCATGATCATAGAGACCGCCGCTCCAGGATGATCATCGCGTGTGGAGAGCTCGGCGAGAAGGCGATCGAGCGCAGCCCGGCTTCGCGCCCCCGAAACCGGGTCCAGCAGGTGGTCTGCTGGTGTTGAGCCTCCCGGCTGCAATAGGCCCACATCCGCTTGCTCCGCACGAAAACGGCGCGACAACCAAGCATCCACGCCAAGCCCAAGCAGCAGCAGCGAGAAGGCCGCAACAGCGGGTAAGACCACTGGAAACTGAGCACGATCAACTATCCAAACTGCAAGAACAGTCGGCCCGGCAGTGCAGGCAATCAACAGCCACCAGCGGCGACGTAATTGGGGTAGACCAGACGAAGAAATTCGGCGGAAATCCAAAGCCTATCGATCAAGTTGCGAAAAATAATGGGCCATCGCCCGCAGGTCATCCTCATGTACGCCGTATAAAGAGGCCGCCATAATCGTATCCCGGCCAACGGCCTGATTATTTCTAAACTTTCTCATTGTGTTGAGAAGATAACTTTCATGCTGCCCAGCCAGCCGTGGCATTTGATCGCGGCCTGCATAGTTCGGCAGATGGCAGGTGCCACAAAGTAAATCCTTTGCGACTTTCTCCCCCCTTAAGAAAAGCGCATTATCTTTCGGTGCTTGAACCGAA
Organism: uncultured Bordetella sp.; assembly: GCA_964345065.1. GTDB lineage: Bacteria > Pseudomonadota > Gammaproteobacteria > Burkholderiales > Burkholderiaceae_A > Lacustribacter. Next base: position 1,757 of record CAYFPT010000091.1, on the reverse strand, counting down.
CCGATTCTTTGTTTGGAAAAGTGTTGTGCAATCAAGATAATTTCCTGATCGGACACGTTATCAAAGATTCCTTTCTTCATCGGAATCTCCCGCAGACCCTCGCGAATCATAATCATCTGATTCTCTAGAAAGGTCTTGGGCTGCCCCGCCAAGAGCGGATAGTCCTGAGAAAGGCGCGGGCTGCCCGGCGAGTGACAGTCTGCGCACTGGACCAGCCGTGCCGGCTGGCCCGGCCCAAATGCCTGCGTACCCATGCCAGGCCACAAAAGGCCCAGCATGAGTACTACAAAAGGCTTTAACACTGACATTGACTATCTGCTGTAGCTAATGCGATAGATTGCACCGAGCTGCTCATCAGAAACCAGCATGGCCCCATCCGGCATCTGAAGCATGTAGGCGGGTCTGCCCCAGAAGGTCTGGTCATTTGAGTTCAAAAATCCAGTCATAAACGGAGTCATACGGGCGTTTCGTCCATCGGCATCAGCGCGAACTGTCACGATATCAAAGCCGATTTTCGTATTGCGATTCCAGGAGCCTTTTCGGGCCACAAAAGCTACGTTTTTATACTCAGCGGGAAACATATTGCCGGTGTAAAACGTGACACCCATGACCGCACTATGTGGCCCCATTAAGGCGACCGGCTTCTCGACTCCAGCGCAGGCGTTGGGTTTGGTTACTGCATCATCGGGAAGTGTTCCCTCGTGGCAATGCGGAAACCCGAAACTCAGACCTGCCTTATGAAGCCTATGAAGCGTATCGTTTGGCTTGTCATCGCCCCACCAGTCACGACCGTGGTTCGTAAACCATAGTTCTTTTGTGACTGGATGCCAGTCAAATCCAACTGAATTTCGAATTCCAGTCGCCAGCACCTCCATGCCGGAGCCATCCGGGTTGTAACGCCGAATCTGTGCGTATTCGGGTGTGGGCAGTTCACAGATATTACAAGGCGCACCAAACGGCACATAAAGCTTTCCATCTGGCCCAAACGCGATGTACTTCCAATTGTGATGCTGCTCGGGCGGAAGCTTAAAGTTATCGGTCAGATCAACGGGCGTAGCATTTGGGTTCTTTTCAATGCCATCGAATCGCAACACTTTATTGATTGCCATCACGTAAAGCGAGCCGTTTCTAAAGGCGACTCCAGCGGGCTGAACCAGCTTATCCACCACGACACGCGAGGAGCGCTCTCTGCCGTTGTCGGTAATCTCATAAACGCGACCGATCGCACGGGTTCCGACGTAAATCTTTCCATCATCTCCCCTCGCCATTGCGCGGCCGCCAGGGATTCCCGTCGCCCAAATCTCGATTTTGAAACCGGGGGGTAACTTGACATTCTGAAGAGGAATCTCTGCAGCGGGCGTCATGGTCATCTTCCCCGCAAGCGGCGCTAATTTTGAATCAGACATAGCTGCCGGCATCCCCTGCTTCCATGCAGGTGGAGGCGGTGGCGCGGGGCTGGCAGACTGTGCACTGGCAAGCAACGGCAGGACCGCGACGAGGCCAGCGACTAAAGCAACTCTCAGTGGATGTAATCGGTGATTCTTCATTTTAAATTTGTCTCCTTAAATAACCTTGTTGTGAGTCTGACGCGCCCTAGAAAATGCTCGCAGTTGCAGAATAAACCTGTCTTGGCGGGTTGTTAACATTTTCTTTTCAGGGTTAGCACCGATCGCTATCCCATAGGGTAAAACCGCGTTGCTAGCACTTAACGAAACCTGCCGATGGCTGGGGCAAAATAGCCTTTGATTGCACAACGC
>CAYFPT010000090.1:0-6801 GCA_964345065.1 uncultured Bordetella sp. | reverse complement strand
ATCGGCAGCTCAATAAGACTGCGGTGGGCGCCCTGACCGATGTCGACCTCGCGCTTTGGGTCATTGAGGCCACGGGCTTAACCGCTGAAGACGAAGCCACCCTGGCCTTAATTCCAAAATCCTTGCCGGTCATTGCGGTCTTAAATAAATCGGATCGCATCCGCACCGCTGGCGATCGCAAGGCCGCCTATGCGCTGGGTGATCGGCTCGCCGCGATGCAGCGCTTTCATGCTTTGGTCCCGGTCTCAGCAGCGCGTGGCAGTCAATGCGATGCGGTCCTCCATGAGATCGCGCAACTTGCGCCCGAAGGCGAGCCACGATTTGCAGAAGACGAGGTCTCGGATCGCAGCGTGCGATTTCTTGCGGGTGAATTAATTCGTGAAAAGCTTTTTCGACTGCTCGGCGATGAGCTGCCCTATGAGACCACGGTGGTGATTGACCGGTTTGAAGAGCAGCCTTCGGTGAGTGCCCCCGGAAAATTGCATGCGGATATCAGCGCCAGCATTATTGTAGCCAAGGCCTCGCAGAAGGCGGTGGTCATTGGTGAGCAGGGCAGCCGCATTCGTCGCATCGGCACCGAGGCCCGGGCCGATATTGGCCGCCTGATTGATGGCACGGTGCGGCTTGAACTCTGGGTCAAAGTGAAAAGCGGCTGGGCCGACGATGCGGCCGCCATTCGGGCCTTTGGTGTCGAATGAACGCGGCTGCCGATCGCGGGCTGGTGCTGCACGTCTTGCCGTGGCGAGAGACCAGTCTGATTGTCGAGGTCCTTACCCGCGAGCACGGCCGACTCGGCATGATCGCCAAGGGCGCAAGAAGGCCGCGCTCTGCGCTGCGTGGGCTGCTGCAGCCTTTTCAGCTGCTCGATCTGCGTTGGAGCGGCAAGTCCGAGCTGCGTACATTGATGGCTGCCGAGTGGGTCGGCGGCCTGGCCATGCTCTCAGGGTCGGCGATCATGCCCGGCTTTTATCTTAATGAGCTGATGGTGCGTCTGCTGCCGCGGGAGGATCCGCATCCTGTGGTCTTTGATGATGTGCTGGCCACGCTTGGGCTTTTGGCACGACAAGAAGCCGAAGGCCGTGGCCGTGAGATGACCGAGCCGATTCTTCGCCGCTTTGAATGCAATCTGCTGCGCGAATTAGGCGTGGCCCCGAATTTTGATCGCGAGACTGCAAGCGGTGCGCCAGTGGCCGAGGCGGGCTTTTATCAAGTGAGCCCGCAATCCGGGGTCATTCGACTTGGTCCCCGGGCAATGGAGTCAGCACAGGGGTCTTCTCAGGCCGTTGATCTGATCCATGGCCGAACCCTGTTGGCCTTGGCCCGCAGTCAGCAATCCATCGAGCAGGCCGTCCACGCATTCGAGGACCCCGAGATTGCGGCCGAATCCAAGCGGCTACTGCGGGCCCTGCTGGGCCAGCACTTAGGCGAAGACGAGCTTCACTCGCGGCAGGTGATGCGGGATCTGGTTCGGATTTAAGATAGCGCACCCCTACAGGATTGGCATCATGATTGAACTTGGCGTAAATATTGACCATGTGGCCACGCTTCGGCAGGCCAGACGCGGCGTTGACCCGGATCCGATCTGGGCCGCTGTCGAGGCCCACCTGGGCGGTGCGGACGGCATCACCGTGCATCTGCGCGAGGACCGCCGCCATATTCAAGATGAAGATGTCCGCCGGCTGCGCACCCATACCCAGATCAAACTGAATCTGGAAATGGCCGCCACAAAAGAGATGGTTGCAATCGCCGCGGAGATCAAGCCTGAAATGGCCATGCTGGTGCCCGAAGGCCGACAGGAAATCACCACCGAAGGCGGATTGGATATCGTGGGCCAACGCAAATCCCTGGCCGGCACGATCCGTCGGCTGCGGGATGCGGGAATTACGGTGAGCGCATTTGTCGATGCAGAGATTGCCCAAATCAAGGCGGCAGCCGATCTTGGTGTTCAGGTCTGCGAAATCCACACTGGGCCTTATGCGGCAGTCTTTCATTCCCAGGGCCGGGACGCGCAGGCACCGGCGGTGGTTGCCGAAATCAAAAAGATCCGTCGCGCTGGAGAAAAAATCCAAAGCCTGGGCATGCGATTTAACGCAGGACATGCCTTGAACTACTTTAATGTGCAGCCGATTGCAGCGCTGCCGGGAGTCCGCGAGCTCCATATCGGCCATGCGATCGTGTCGCGGTCAGTGCTCGTTGGCATGCGGGAAGCCGTGCGGGAGATGAAGCGCTTAATGCGCGAGGCCCATCAGGCCACTGGAGCGGCCTAAATGGTCGTCGGCATTGGCACCGATACCGTTGTGATTCGCCGTGTGGGCCAGATGATGGAGCGCTGGGGCGAGCGGTTTGCGCAGCGCGTGCTCGGGCCGGCGGAATTTCAGGAATATCAGCGCCGAAAATCGCGGGGCGTTGCGGGCGCTGATCGTGCCGTGCGCTATGTGGCGAAACGATTTGCCGCCAAAGAGGCGATCGGCAAGGCACTCGGAGTAGGGTTACACCATCCGATGTCGTTGCATTCGGTTGAAATTCTTAATGATGCCCGCGGCGCACCGAAGGCAGTCGCCCGAAAAGCACTGCAGGGCTATCTGCAAGAGCGTCAGTATCAGATTCATGTTTCGATCTCTGATGAGATTGGGTATGCTCAGGCGCTGGCCATCGTGCAGACCACCGACTGATGAGCCGGCTGGGTCCATTGATCATCGATGTTGAGGGCACACGGCTCACAGCCCGTGATCGGGAGCTCCTTGCCCATCCGTGGGTGGGCGGTGTGATCTATTTCACAAGAAACTTTGAGAACAAAGCCCAGATCGCCGCGCTGACTGCTGAGATTCATGCGGTCGCGCGGCCCAAGGGCTGCGGCCGGCTTTTGATTTGTGTGGACCACGAAGGCGGCAGGGTGCAGCGTTTTCGCGAGGGCTTCACCGAGATTCCCTCCATGTCCAGCATCGGGGCAATGGTGGCCGAGCCACATGGCCCAAGCCGGCTTGCGGCCCTGGCCCGTGCGCGTCAGCTGGGCTACGTGCTGGCCAGCGAGCTGCGGGCAGTCGGCGTTGATTTCAGCTTTACCCCGGTGCTGGATCTTGACTGGGGAAAAAGCAGCATCATCGGGGAGCGGGCCTTTCATCGCGATCCGCAGCTGGTCACGGAGTTGGCATCTGCCTTAATGCATGGCCTGCTGCTGGCCGGCATGAAAAATTGCGGCAAACACTTTCCTGGCCATGGCTGGCCGCAGGCGGATTCACATCTTGATCTTCCCGTTGATGAGCGGCCGCTTGAGGCGATCCTATCGCAGGATGCACTGCCGTATGCGCGCATTGGTTCACCGGTGCTTACGGCCGTCATGCCCGCCCATATTCGTTATGCCCAGGTGGACACGCAGCCTGCAGGATTTTCAAAAATATGGCTTCAGGATATTTTGCGGCAGCAACTGGGCTTTGATGGCGTCATCATCTCCGATGACCTCGCAATGGCGGGTGCCGCAGTGCTTGCGCAGGTTGCCGATCGCGCCTGCGCTGCCTTTGAGGCGGGCTGTGATGCGACACTGATTTGTAACCGTCAGGATCTGGTGGAGCAGGCGCTCGATGAAGTCCCGCGGCGAATGCCGGAGTTTCTGGAGGACCCGCGTCGCAGGGGGCTGGAGCAATTGCGGCCCCTGCAATAGGGCAGACCATGCAATTGGATCGTTCGGTCTACGACCCCGACTGCCGCGACTGCAGCCGGCTTGCCCAGTTTCTGGATCAGGTGAAAAGCCAGCACCCCAGTTACTTCTGTAAGCCGGTGCCGCCCTTCGGGTCGACGCGCGCCAGGCTTTTGGTGGTGGGCCTTGCGCCGGGCATGCATGGCGCCAACGCAAGCGGCAGGCCCTTTACCGGCGACTGGTGTAGCGATCTGCTCTACGGCACCCTGCATGCCTACGGATTTGCGAAAAATCCACGATCGCTGTCTCGGGAAGATGATCAAGCGCTGATTGACTGCCGGCTGACCAATGCCGTGAAGTGTCTGCCGCCGCAGAATAAGCCCACACCTGCCGAGACCAAGACCTGCGCAAAGTATCTGGCCCAGGAGATCAAGTCGATTCAGCCTGAAGTGATTGTCTGCCTGGGTGCGGTTGCCCATGATGCGGTGCTGTCGTGTCTGGCAGGCAGTGAGCGATCGATTAAGCGCAGCGCTTATCGGTTTGCCCATGCAGCCGTCCATGAGGTCGCCGGCCTTCGCCTGATCGATAGCTACCATCCCAGCCGCTATAACACCAACACCGGAAGACTTACTGCGGAAATGTTCTCGGCCGTTTTTGCGCTGGTGCGGCAGTATGTCTGAGTCAGCCATTAAGTCACGGCTGATGTCGATGCCCAATCACCCGGGCGTGTATCGCATGTTGGGCGAGGAGGGCAGGGTGCTGTATGTCGGCAAGGCCAAGGATCTCAAGAAGCGGGTGGCCTCGTATTTTCGTGGCTCAGGCCACTCGCCGCGAATCGCCAAGATGGTGAGCCTGATTCGCGATATTGAAGTCACCGTGGTACGCAGCGAGGCCGAGGCCTTGCTTTTAGAAAATAATCTGATCAAGACACTGGCACCAAAATTTAATATTCTTTTTCGCGATGACAAGTCGTATCCGTTTCTGAAGCTCAGTGGCCATGCGTTTCCGCGTATCTCTTACTATCGCGGCGCCCTGGATCGACAGTCACAGTTTTTTGGTCCGTTTCCGAATGCCTGGGCTGTTAAGGAAAGCATTCACATTCTGCAAAAGGTATTTCAATTGCGCAGCTGCACCGATTCGGTGTTCTCAAATCGGACCCGGCCTTGCCTGCTGCATCAGATCCATCGCTGCAGCGCCCCCTGTGTGAAGAAAATTACAGCGCCCGACTACGCCGATGATGTCGGCCGCGCGGTTCGGTTTTTAAAGGGCGGATCGGCTGAACTTTTGCATGAGCTAGAACAAAAAATGAACACTGCGGCCGATCAATTGCATTATGAACAGGCCGCTTTATTTCGGGATCAGATTGCCTCGCTGTCCAAGGTGCTTGAGCAGCACAATATGGAGACCCATCCGGATCTGGACTGTGATCTGTTGGCCGTTGCAACCGACGGAAAGACGATCGCGGTTAACCTTGCGATGGTCCGCGGCGGCCGGCACCTTGGGGATCGGGTGCATTTTTCTTCTGCCGGTGTCGAGCTGCAGGAGGCCGATCTGAATGAACTGCAAGATGAAGCCCTGCTTGCGTTTGTATCCCAGCACTATGGATCGCATGAGATGCCGCAGGCCATTGTGGTGAACCGGCCCGCATGTGTGGCGGCGATCTCCGACTGGCTCTCCGCCCAGGCGGGCAAAGAGATTCGCGTGCTGCATCAGCCGCAGGCCAAGCGGCGGGAGTGGCTTGGCCTTGCGGAGTCCAACGCCCGCCTTGGCCTTGCACGGCGGGCCCAGGAGATGGGCTCACAGCAATCCAAAACACAGATCTTGGCCCAGACCCTGGGGCTGGCCTCGGAAGCCGAGGACCCTTACGATCTTCGCATCGAGTGCTTTGATATCAGCCACACGGCAGGCCAGGCGACCCAGGCCGCTTGTGTGGTGTATCAGCATCACGAAATGCGGCCCGCAGAGTATCGACGGTTCAATATCCGGGATATCACGCCCGGAGATGACTACGCCGCGATGCGCCAGGCACTCGGCCGGCGATATGAGCAGCTAGAGACCCTGCCGGATCTGGTGCTGATCGATGGCGGCAAAGGCCAGCTCGGTGTCGCAATCGAAGTCTTTGACGGCCTCGGACTGGATGCGGCGCTCTTAGTCGGTGTGGCAAAGGGCGAGGGCCGAAAGGTGGGCTTAGAGACCCTGATCTTTCCCGATGGCCGCGAGATTGCGCTTGGGCCTGATCATCCTGCGCTGATGCTGATTGCAAAAATTCGAGATGAGGCCCATCGATTTGCCATCACTGGCATGCGTGCTCGGCGGGCCAAAGCGCAGATTGGTTCGGTGTTAGACGATGTCGAAGGTATTGGTCCGAAGCGCCGGCAGCGGCTTTTGGCCCGATTCGGCGGGCTGGCCGGCCTAAAGGCGGCGAGTGTCGAAGATCTTGCCAGTGTGGAGGGGATTTCACGGCAGACCGCGCAGGATCTGTATCGACGATTGCGTAGTTCATAATCCGCCGATGGTCTGGAACCTGCCGAATCTGCTGACATGGGCCCGTATTGTGGCCATCCCACTGCTGGTGGCGGTGTTTTATCTGCCGATGGGATTAAGCGAACCCGAGCGTAATCTCTGGTCGACCATTATTTTTGTGGCGGCGGCAGTGACGGACTGGATCGACGGCTGGCTGGCGCGCAAATGGAACCAGACCTCGCCGTTTGGCGCATTTCTTGACCCGGTTGCCGATAAGCTGATGGTCTGCACCGCCCTGGTGGCACTGATTGAGCTGGGCCGGCTTAATCCCATTATTGGATTAATCATTGTGGGCCGAGAAATCACGATTTCTGCGTTGCGTGAATGGATGGCATCGGTCGGCGCGCGGGCCAGTGTGGCCGTCAATTGGATGGGCAAGGCCAAGACGATCGCGCAGATGGTGGCGATACCCTTTTTGCTGTTTCACGGCAGTATTTTCTGGGGCCTGGTCGATACCCGGGCCTGGGGCCTGGTGCTGATCTGGGGCGCGGCCGTATTGACTGTAGCATCGATGGTCTATTACCTGCGGGCCGCCTGGCCTGAGTTGCAGAAAAAAGCCTAAAAAAGCTAGAATCTCAGGCTTCGTGCAATGCGGGAGTAGCTCAGTTGGTAGAGCGCAACCTTGCCAAGGTTGAGGTCGCGAG
>CAYFPT010000089.1:0-6971 GCA_964345065.1 uncultured Bordetella sp. | reverse complement strand
GGGGTTGGGGGAAGCGCGGATCAGCGGGCCCGCCAGGTGGGCCAGAAGCTGTCTCAGGCCTTTAAGCAGCCGGTGATTGTGGATAACAAAGCGGGGGCCGGCGGCAATATTGGCTCGGAGTTCATCGCAAAGGCCGCACCCGACGGGTACACAATCGGAATGGGCAATTTTGCGCCACTGGCCATTAACAAGACGCTGTTCGGCAGTCTCCGTTATGACCCGCAGGCGGATCTGGTGCCAGTGGTTTTGCTTGAGCGTGGTCCGCTCGTGCTGGTGGTAAATGCAAGCTCACCCTTCAAAAGTGTTCAGGATATTGTGAAGGCCGCTAAGGCCAAGCCGGGCACATTGACGTTTTCCTCGGGCGGGATCGGCGGGACCCACCACCTTTCGGCCGAAATTTTCAAGCAGACGGCAGGAATCGACATGATCCATGTTCCCTATAAAAGTGGAGCGGCAGGGCTGACGGATCTCATGGCGGGAAGCGTCGATCTGATGTTCGACCAGATGTATTCCGCGGTCCCCGGAATTAAGGGCGGCAAGCTTCGGCCCTTGGCGATTACCAGCCGCGGACGATCGCCGCTGCTTCCCGAGGTTCCCTCGTTTCGGGAACTCGGATTTACTCAGATTGAAGTACTGAACTGGCAGGGAATTGTCGTGCCAAAGGGTACTCCGCGGGCGGTCATTGATCGACTAAACAAGGCAGCCAACGATGCCCTGATGGATCCAAGCATTCGGGAAATTATGCTTTCGCAGGGCAATGAAATTGGCGGCGGAAGCCCAGAAGACTTCGCCGCGCTGATCAAAAATGAGTTTCAGAAATGGAGCCGGATCGTTAAGACGGCGAACATGAAAGCCGAGTAGATCCGGATCAGGCTGCCGCAGTCGCCGCCCGAAATCCAGCCGGTAAGGCGCTGACGACCGCGCGATCCTGCACCCCCCGATATGGTGCTGGGCGTGATCACGCTAAAGGGGGTGCCACTGACGCATGCGGCAAGCCAGCTGCTAAGTTGTTTTGAGCGTCACCTGCGCGGGATTCGCTAGCATGGCGCTGGCGATATCATGGCGTCAATGAGCGCCCATCGTTTTTCACTTTTCGTGCCGCATGGCTCCCCGATGTTTGCGTTGCAGCCGGGCGCTGCAGGGGCGGCGTTGGCCGAGATGGCGAGTCCATTTCGCGCAGCGCGTGCCGTGGTGGTGATCAGCCCGCACTGGGAGACGGAAATCCCAACCGTGGGCTTTGCTGCGCGCCCAGCCACGATTCATGATTTCGGCGGCTTTGACTCGCGGTTATTTGAAATTCAATATCCCGCCGCTGGGGATCCGCAGGCGGCTCAGGCGGTGCTGGATGCGTTGCGCGGTTCGGGCTTTCAGGCAGAGACAGATCCAGAGCGTGGCTTGGACCATGGCGTGTGGGTGCCGCTTTTGCATATGTTTCCGCAGGCCAATATGCCGGTGATTCCTTTATCACTGCAGCATCACGCAGGCCCAGAGCATGCCTATCGGATTGGGCAGTCATTGGCACCGCTTGCCGAGCAGGGGTTTCTGATTATGGGCTCGGGCAATGTGACCCATAACCTGCGCGACTGGCAGATGATTCAGTCATTGGGCGGCCCGCAGCCCGATTATGTTGTCGGCTTTTCGGACTGGGTCCATACCCAGATGGTTGCCGGAAATACGGAGGCCTTACTGAGTTATCGGTCAGGCCAACCCCATGCGGTCCAGGCCCAGCCGCGGGATGAACATTTTTTACCTTTATTGACTGCGCTCGGGGCGGCAGGCGCATCGGCCAAGCCGTATGCGTTTTTTCGTGGCATCAGTGATCACGTGCTGGCCATGGATGGCTATGCCTTTCATTGATGACTAGGCGGCTGCGTTAATGCGCAGTGCGATCTGCCCGACCCCTTCAATCTGGCCTGTGATTTGATCGCCCGCAACGACCGGGCCAACGCCTTCCGGTGTGCCGGTATAAATCAGATCCCCCGGCTGCAGATGATAAAAAAGCGATAGGTCTGCGATGATTTCTCGGATATTCCAAATCAGCTTATCGACATTGGACTGCTGCTGGGTCTGGCCATTGACCTGCAGTGCGATTTCGCCGCGCTCAATCACAACGCCTTGCATGGGAACGATCTCGGCACAGACCGAAGACTCCTCGACGTCTTTGCCCAGGTCCCAGGGCCGGCCTTTATCGCGGGCCACCAGCTGCAAATCCCGCCGTGTCATGTCTAAGCCTGCCGCATAGCCATAAATGATTTCGTGGGCCCGATCGGCCGGCACTCGAAAACCTGCCTTCCCAATGGCCACGACCAGCTCCATTTCATAATGAAAATTTTTGGTTTCAGGCGGGTAGGCGGTGGCTGCACCGCTTTCTAAAAGCGTCTGAGGCGATTTGGTGAAGTAAAACGGCCGCTCGGCGGATTTGTCCACCGGCTTGCCCATCTCGACCGCATGGGCGTGATAGTTTCTGCCCACAAAAAATAGGCGATTAATCGGAAAGCGTTCTGATTTTCCGCGAATCGGAAGTGATAAGGGCGGGGGAGGATTCCAGAGATAAGAGGTCATTTTTTTCTTGGTTAAGGGTTGTGGTGTCTTGGTGATTTAAGGCCGGGTTTCATAGACACCGAGTTTTCGGTGCAGTGGCGATTCATCGGCCATAAATAGAAATGCGGGCGCATCGGCCGAGCGGTTTTTGATGGTGATCGCTGTATAGCCCGGTGCGCACGCGGTATCGGCCTCGTTTAAGAGGAACTCTGTTTGTTCGATCACCAGTTCGCACTGGCCCTCGATTTGATGAAACACAATTGCGGGTGAACGCGCGGGCAGCTTTAGAGTCTGCTTCGGCCGCAGCATCAGGGCATAAAAGCCAAGATTGTTTTGCACATCCTGGCCAGTTTCAGGATTCACATAGGTGACCTGGACTGCCTCAAGCTGCGGCTGATCACTGGCCAGCGCAACTAAGGACTGCCGCACTTCGCTCCAGGGGTAGCGGATGATGGGGTAGGCCTTGGGCTGCCGATCAAAACCGGGTGTGGGCACCACACCGCCACTGACATAGGCGCGCTCGCCATGGCCGGGCACAACTTGCTGCCGCTCGCCTTCCATCGCATACGAGGTCTCGGTGTAGTAAATCAGTGGAAGATCCAGCACATCAAGCCAGACCACGGGATCTTTCCCTTCGTGACCATGTTCATGCCATAAGCCGGTGGGCGTGAGGATCAGATCGCCACGGCGCATGGGGCATTTCTCTCCGTTCACCGTGGTGGTCGCGCCTTCGCCTTCGACCACCATGCGGACCGCATTCGGGGTGTGCCGGTGTGATGGAGCCCATTCGCCGGGCAGCAGCAGCTGCATGCCTAAATACATCGCGGCGCTGGCCTGCATTTTTTCCAGACCATGTCCCGGGTTGGCCAGGACCAGCACCCGCCGCTCGGCTTTTTCCATGGGCGTGAGTTCACCGGCTTGAAGCAGTAGCGGCCGCATGGCCCGATAGGACCAATGTGTGGGCGTTGTTTTGCGACTCGGTATTTTTGGCGGCAAGACAGCCCGCAGATTGGGCCAAAGCGGCACCAGGTTTTGTTCGGTGAGCTGATCCCGATAGGCCTGGGGAAGATCTTCAAGACGTCCGAGAGATTGCATGGGCTGCTCCTTTACTGCGCTGCCGATAAGCAGTTATTGACATTCCAGCTGTAGAGCCATTCCACGGCGTCATAAAAGCGCTCCTGGGTTCGGCCCTTCCAGAGGCTATTTCGAACGAGGCGCTCAACGCCCATCGCGTGATAGATCCGGCCCATCTCACGGCCCGACAGCACGATGCGCGCAGTTCGCGCAACGCGGGCCTGCTGATAAAGATCAAGTGCCTTGGCCCAGTCGTTGCCGTGCACCCGCAGCGCTTGGCCGAGTGTGACCGCATCTTCCATCGCCATGCAGGCGCCCTGGGCCATGTACTGGGTGGTGGGGTGGGCCGCATCGCCCAGCAAAGTCACCCGGCCAAAACTCCACTGTCCGATCGGTTCGCGGTCGGCAGTCGCCCAGCGCTTCCAGCTTTTTGGCAGATCAATTAATTGTCGAGGCCGGGCGCTGATGCCCTGAAAGTAGCTTTGCACTTCTTCTTTGCTGCCCTCGGTAACTCCCCACTGCTCTTGCTGGCGGCTATGAAAAGTCACCACAACGTTGTACTGCTCGCCTCCGCGTAAGGGATAGTGGACCAGATGGCATTTTGGCCCCGCCCAGAGGCTGGCGGCATTCCATTGCAGATCGGTGGGAAAGTCGGCCTTATCCACGACAGCCCGATAGACAACATGGCCAGTGATGCGTGCTGGGTCATTGACAAAAGCCTCGCGGACGACGGACTTCACACCATCGGCACCAATGAGCGCAATACCCCGATGGGCCTTTCCATTCTGGTCATAGGCGATGACACCGTCGGCGTCTTGCGCGATGCGCTCAAGCCGCGTGTTGGTGAGAAATTGGACCCGCCCCGTTTCTTGGGCGCCTTCTAATAAAGAGAGGTGAACATCCGCCCGATGAATTACAGCGTAGGGATTGCCAAAGCGCTGACGAAAGGCTTCGCCAGTTTCGAGTCGGCCGACCAGTGATTCATCGATGGCGTCGTGCATGATCATGCACTCGGTATAGACCGCGCGGCCCCGGGCCTTATCGCCGACACCCAAGGCATCAAAGGCATGAAATGCATTTGGCCCAAGCTGAATGCCCGCACCGATCTCGCCAATTTCGGGCGCCTGCTCGAGTACGAGGACCTCAAAGCCCTGCCGAACCAAGGCCAGGGCTGCGGCCAGGCCACCGATTCCGCCGCCGGCCACGATCACGGGGCCGCCTGTGGGTGCTGCCATGGGCAATCTCCTTTTTGCTGTGGGGCTGATAAAAGTAAGTGTACTAACGATTAGTATAAGGATAAAATAGCCGGCGTCAAGACTTTTTTAAACAAGGGGCGCGAGATGCCAGGGGCCAAAGAGCGGCTGCCGACAGGCTTACACGACATGCCGGGACACTACATCCGGCGGCTGCAGCAGATTGCGGTGGCGGTATTTTTGCAGGAGCTTGAGTCGGTGGGCGTGACCCCGATTCAATATGCCGTCCTGCAGGCCGTGCGCGAGGCGCCGGGCTCGGATCAGCGTAGCCTTGCGGGGATGATCGGGCTGGACACCTCCACCATGGTCGGCGTGGTGGAGCGTTTGGAGTCCCGCGGCCTGGTACAACGCGCCAGCACGCGGGCCGACCGGCGTGTCAAGCTCTTAACGCTGACCGAGGAAGGCCAGTCGGTCATGGCCAAGATGCAGCCACTGGTGGGTCGGGCGCAGGAGAAAATACTCGCGCCGCTGTCAAAGGCGGAGCGCAAAGAATTTATGCGGATGATCAAGATTCTGGTCTCCACTAACAATGATTTAAGCAGAGCACCAAGCGAGGGGGCATAAGCCATGCTGCGACTACATAGCTATTGGAGATCATCGGCGTCTTATCGTGTCCGCATTGCGTTGGGGCTAAAGGGCCTAACGTTTGAGCACTTCACGATAAACCTGCTGAAAAATGAACAGGGCCAGCCGGAATTCACGGCGCTAAACCCGGAGGGCCTGGTGCCATTACTGGAACATGATGGCCTGCGTCTGTCGCAGTCCACCGCAATCATTGAATACCTTGAGGAGGCCTTTCCCAGCCCGGCGCTCATGCCTGCTGATCTGCAGGGCAGGGCCCGTGTGCGGGCGATTTGCCAGATGATTGCCTGCGACATTCATCCGCTGAATAACTTAAGGGTGTTGAAGTACCTGACGGGTGATATGAGCCTGCCCTCTGAGCGAAAAGACACCTGGTATCACCATTGGGTCCGCGTTGGGTTAGGCGCAGTTGAAAAGCGGCTGGCCGAGAGCGCCACCGGCCAGTTTTGTCATGGTGATTTGCCGGGCATGGCCGATTGCTTTTTGGTGCCGCAGGTGGCCAATGCGACTCGGATGAACGTGGATATCGCGGACTTCAAGCATGTGGTGGAGATCAACGCCCGCTGCATGGCACTCCCCGCATTTCAGCAGGCCCAGCCTTCCGCCTGCCCGGATGCGGTTGCAGCCTAGTCATCGACTTGATTTTTAGCCCGTAGCGACCTCCTGTATGCCCGCCGCCGCCCCCTTGCTGGATACGAAGCTGCTGCGAATACTGGATGAGATTCTGACGCAGAGAAACGTCTCGAAGGCTGCCCGCAATCTCGGCATGTCTCAGCCCGCAGTCAGCGCGGCACTGAGAAAAATCAGGGAGGCAGTTAAAGACCCCGTGGTCGTTTCGGATGGCAAGGGATTGGTGCTGACGACCCGGGCCCAGGAGATCCATCCGATGGTCAAGCAGGCGCTGGCCAATATTGAGGCGGTGGTGTCGTCAAGCATTCCGTTTGATCCGGGCTCGGCCGACAATGTGTTTAAGATTGCCTCCTCCGATAATGTGGTGCATCACGTTTTTACCGAACTCATTTCAGAAGTCCACCGCACCGCGCCGAAGATTTCTTTGGAATTTAGCGCCTTTGGCCAGAACTTTGATCCTTTTATCGCGCTCAAAGAAGGCCAGATTGATGTGGTAATTGGAAATTGGGCCGAGCTTCCTGAAAATCTTCACTACAGCCTGCTCTACGAAGACAAAATGGTCTGTCTGCTTCGGCGCGATCACCCGCTTGCAGCGGGCATGACCCGGGAGCAGTATCTGGCGGCCGACCATATCGGACCAACGCCACATTCGGTTGGCAAGCGGGGCGTTGTTGACCAGTACCTAAGCCGCCATCGTCTGAAGCGCAACCTGAAGACCTGCGTTCCGTTTTTCAGCCTCACGCCTTATGCGCTGGTCAATACCGATCTGATTGCCACCATGAATGAAAGCATGGCCCGGTTCTATGCCGAGGCCCTAAAGCTGTGCGTGGTGGATACACCGTTGCCGTTTCCCGGAGTCCGTTATGTTCAGCTCTGGCATGACCGGACCCA
>CAYFPT010000088.1:0-7085 GCA_964345065.1 uncultured Bordetella sp. | reverse complement strand
GGCATCAGGGCCGCTGAGAAGCGTTTAGCCCCAGAAGTTCTTTTCTGAGTGAGGGCTCCGATGTTTTTGGATCTAGCCAGATGGCAAAAAACGCTCTGGCGAATTCGGCGTCATCAATGCTGCCAATCGGCTTGTCGTTGAGCATAAAACTTGCTCCCAATCCGGGCCGATGCAGGCCCCGGATCCGATCCCCTGATTTGACGTTGGGAAAGATGGCCTGCATCCGACTGCGCCAGGCTTGATGTTGTTCCGCAGAGCCAATGCCAAGTTTTTTGATTTCGTTAATGCTGCGCTCAGCGATGCTTGGCCCATTGAAATCCCGCGCGTAGGTGAGCTCTAGCGCAAAAGGAAGCTGTGTGAGCTGGGCTGGGTCGGGCCGTGTCGATGCAAAAAGCCTCGCCTCATAAATTTTCAGGCCCATCCACCTTAAGGTGCCCATGCCTTGCAGCTGTAGATCATCAAGATTTGCTTTGGCCACTCCCAGGCTGGCCATGATCCCGATCATGGCCCAGGCAAGGCCCACGATCGTGTGCCGGCTGGCCCTGGCCGGTTTATCCTGAACCGCCATTAGGCGTGACGAAGGGTGTACTGCATGACATTGATATCGCCCTGGGCAAATCCGGCTTCACAGTAGGCAAGATAAAAGCGCCACATGCGAATAAAGCGCTCATCAAAGCCCAATGCATGAATGCGGGCCCGCTGGCTCTCAAAGCGTTTTGCCCATTCTGCGAGCGTACGCCCATAGTCTTGGCCGAAGGCAAATGCTTTTTCGATGCGAAGGCCTTGCTGACGGGCCTGCTGCTCAAAGACAGTGGGCGAGGGCAGCATTCCGCCCGGGAAAATATATTGCTGAATGAAGTCGGTGCTGCGGCGATAGCGGTCAAAGAGCCGCTCATCAATGGTGATGGTTTGAATCACGGCGAGACCATCGGATTTCAGACAGCGTGACAGCGTTGAAAAATAAGCCTCCCAGTAACGCTCGCCAACCGCCTCGAACATTTCAATCGAGATGATGGCGTCGTAGCGGCGGCTTTCATCACGATAGTCTTGCAGCCGCACCTCAAAACGTTGCTGACCAAAAGGGTTCAGAAGGTTCTCGGCCCAGCGCTGCTGTTCTTCGGAGAGCGTGAGCCCGACATACTGGGCCGGGGTCGACTTGAGAACCGCCTCCCCAAGGGCGCCCCAGCCGCAGCCAATTTCAAGAATGCTGGCCTCCGGCCCCAGCCGGCGGGGCTCAATTTCCTGGATGGCCCGATGAATTTTGCGGTGCTGGCCGTCTTCAAGGCTGACGGGGGACTCCCAGCAGCCCGTGCCATCAAACAGGGCGCTGGAGTAGCTCATGCTGGGATCGAGCCAGAGCCGATAGAAATCATTGCCCAGGTCGTAGTGGGCCTGGATATTTTTTTTCGCCTGGGCCTTGCGATTTGAGCGCAGCAGATGCCGCAGCTGATCCAATAGGACCGACCACCACCGGCCATAGATCATCTTATCGATGGCCTCACGGTTCAGCAGCAGCAGCTTTAGCAGTGCTGCAGGATCCGGACTGGACCAATAGCCTTGCATGTAGGCCTCGCCAAAACCAATATCGCCCCGCGAAAAGGCGAGGTTAAAGACCCGGCTGTCATGAATCGTGATTTCAGCGGCGATATGTCGCTGGGCATCCTGCTGTACACCCGAAAAAATGCGCTGGCTTGCATCGGGAAGGATGATTTTCAGTTCACCGAATTGCAGTGACTGCAGCAGGCGTAATACAAGACGCGTGCGGGTATCCGGCGACCAGGACAGCAAAGGCTTGGAGTCAAGCGTCGCAGAGGATTGAAGGCTTGTGGTCATAAGAGAGGCTGACAGTGGGTTAACGGGAGGGAGAAATCAATATTTTTTAGCTGCTCGTGCGTGGCCGAGGGATGAGTTTTGCGCCCTTGATCCATAGCAACAGCGCCTGCCAGTGAATTCGAGCGATCACACCGAGTGAGAACAGGGGAAATCGCATCCAGGCCAGCAGTGCGGCGGCCTGTGTCAGCCGGGCGGAGGATCCGCCCATCGAGGTGACCAGCAGGGTGCCCTGCTCATCGGCATATTCGATCCGTGCCAAATCCCGGCCATCGACTGCGGACTTAAAGAAACGAAATTTATAGCGGCCCTGAATCTCGAAAAAAGGAGAGACATAAAAGGCCTTGTCAGATTCAAGCGTCTGGCCATTCTGAATCGCAGCGTTTTGCCCGGGATCTAAAACATAGAGATGCCGCTGCCCAAACGTGTTGTTGACCTCGGCAATAATGGCCCGAAGGCTTCCGTCTCGGCGCTCACAGAACCAGAAGCTGACCGGCTTAAACGCGTAGCCCAGCATTCGCGGAAACGTCTGCAGCCAGATCTCGCCATCGGCATCATGAATGCCGGCCTGCTGCAGCGACGCAGTGGCCCATTCCAACAGCGGCCGGCCGTCTCCGTGATCACGGTCGTACACACTGAGCAGTGCGTTTTGATTCAGCGCCCAGCCCCGCCATTTCCGTTGTCTTACGGCTGCAGATGCCTGAAGGCTTCTGAGGGGCAGTTGAAGATAGAAGGCCCGATAACGAAAGTCATGGCGAAAGGGCCGGACCCTGCAGTGCCAGACGTGGCCACTGACCAGCCGCGGCTCATGCGGGGTTGGGCAGGGCAGGGGCATGTCCGGTTTTGACAAAGTGATGCCGCAAGTCGCGGGCCGCCTGGGTTCCTGACTGGAACCCATCTTCATGAAATCCATAGCGGGTCCAGGCGCCTGCCAGCCAGATTCCTCCGTCGCCCTGCACGCTGGGCAGCGCGCGCTGCGCCTGGATTGCAGGCCCATCAAAAATGGGGTGTGCGTAATGCATGGACTGAAAAATATGCTCAGGCCGGGGCGGCGCAATGGGATTCAGACTCACGAGCACTGGCGTTTGCACGGGCAGGGGCTGAAGCCGATTCATCCAGTAGGTCACGCTCACGTTGCTGCTGGCATCATCGTGCGTATGCAGATAGTTCCAGGCCGCCCAGGCGGCTCGCCGTCTGGGCATGAGCCCCGTGTCCGTGTGAAGCACCGCGAGATTTTTCTGATAACGGATTTTTGAAACAATTTTTTTGGCAGGACAGTTTTCTTGCAGCAAATGGCCGGCCTGGTCAGAGTGGCAGGCCATGACCACTGCATCGTAATGATCCTCGAAGGCCTGGGCCGCGCCCGCATCGGTCTGAACGCCGCGGATTCGGACCCGGGCATTGCCACTGATGGAAGTTATCGGGCTTACCGAATCCACGTTGGACTGCGTCCGCCAAATGACATGACGGCCCGACTGCACCAAGCGTGCCTGAAGTTTCTGAATATAAGTGGTGGATCCGTTGCGCACGGTGTACCACTGGGGCCGGTCGGCAATCTGCAGCAGCCCATGGTTTTCACAAAACTGGGTGAAGGTCGTCATGGGAAAGGCCCGCATTTGTTCGGGCGGGCAGGACCAGATCGCACCGGCCATGGGCAGCAGATAGGCATTGAGAAATAGCGGGCTATAGCCGCCATGATCCAGATAGTCGCCAAGGCTGGGGCCGGATTCCGACTGCATCCGGAATCGCGCAGCATCGCGCGGGGCCTGACGGTTAAAGCGCATGATGTCCGCCAGCATCCGCCAAAAGCGCGGCGAGATGAGGTTGCGTCGTTGCGCAAATACAGTAGATAGGCTTGAGCCACACCACTCGAGTGCGCCATGGTTCAGGCTGGCAGAAAACGACATGTCACTGGCGGCAGTCTCAACACCCAGCGTCTCGAACCAGGCCTTCAGGCCTGGGTAGGTGCGGTGATTAAAAACAATAAAGCCAGTGTCGACCGGAAAGTTTCGGCTCTCTACACGGATCTGTTGGGTATGGGTATGGCCACCCAGGCGGTTGTCCGCTTCAAAGACAGTGACTTGTGCCCATGACGACAGCTCCCAGGCGGCTGCGCAGCCCGAGATACCACTTCCGATAACGGCGACTCTCATGCGCGGCGCAGATGATCGATCTTTGCGTACGCCGAATGATTATGAATCGATTCAAAATTCTCCGATTCCACACTGTAGCCGATGATGCGGCGGTCCTCTGCCAGGGCAAGCGCGATATCGCGCACCAGATCTTCAACAAACTTTGGATTGTCATAGGCCCGCTCGGTCACCCATTTTTCGTCAGGCCGTTTCAGCAGCCCCCAGAGCTCACAAGAGGCCGCCTTCTCCGCCACTGCGATCAGCTCTTCGATTTCAATGGGTGTCTTGACTTGGGCAGCAATCGTGACATGGGAGCGCTGATTGTGGGCGCCGTAATCAGAAATCTTTTTTGAGCAGGGGCATAGGCTGGTCACCGGAACCACCACCGTCATGGTGGTGGTCCGTTGGTGGTCACGGACTTCGCATTCCAGCGTCGCCTGATAATCCATCAGGCTCTCTACACCGGATACGGGCGCTGCTTTGCGAACGAAATAAGGCAGTGCGATTTTGATGTAGCCCGCATCCGACTCCAGCCGGGCCAGCATGGCATCCATTAAGCCCTGCAGAGAATGGAATGCCAGCGGATCTTCGTGGGACTGAAAGACCTCAAGAAAGCGCGACATGTGCGTGCCCTTGACCTCGGGCGCCAACGCGACGGTCATATCCACCGTGGCCACCGAGGGCTGCGGCCCCTTTGCGGTCTGAACCAAGATCGGATGCACCAGTGATTTCACGCCCACCCGCTGGATCGCCAGCTGACGATGGTCAGCATGCGATTGCACGTCGGGCAGAGCGGCGGTCGAGGAGAAGAGTTTATCGGGCGCGTTCATGACGGCACTCCTGTGATGGTGAAAAAAATTCAGGAACGGGGTGAGGAGAGGGCCCGCTCAATTTCGCTGGTGATACGGCGATCGGTGGGGCTCACGAGGCTTGAGAAACTGCGAACGAGTTTTCCATCACGGCCAATGATGTATTTGTGAAAATTCCATCCGGGCGATTCGGATTGCTGGGCAAGCTGTTTGAATAAAGGATTTGCGTTGCCACCCTTGACCGAGGTTTTGGCCAACATTGGAAATTTAACGCCGAATGTATTGGAGCAGAACTCTGCAATCTCTTGATTGCTGCCGGGCTCTTGGTTGCCGAAGTCATTTGAGGGAAATCCGAGCACGACTAGGCCGCGGTCTTTATATTTGGAATAGAGCTTTTCCAATCCTTCATATTGGCGCGTGAAGCCACAGTAGCTCGCGGTGTTGACCACCAGCACGACCTGGCCCTGGTATTGGCAAAGCGACTGAGGAACGTCGTCTTGCAAGCGAGGAAAGCTGTGATTGAGCAGCACTGGGCAGGCCGTGCTCGCCCATGCCTGCGGAACAATGGCCAGCAACACGATCGCAGACGCAATCCAGAGCCACCGACGCCACACAGGGGACAGACTGTAGGCCGCTGTTGCTGCGCTTTGCGTGGGAAATTTCAAATTCATGGGGAAATTGTCTTGGTCATTACAGGTTCCAGCCTTATACTATTCGCGGGGACATAGGACGTCAATAATTTGTCCATGACAAAAGAGGGACTAAATTGGAACACCTGGATGCCGCAGCAGTCACGCTGAGCATATCAGCCGTGGAGCGGGATACTGGCCTGTCAAAGGACACGCTTCGTGTCTGGGAGCGGCGGTATGGCTTTCCTAATCCGATGCGGGATGCCTTTGGGGAGAGAATTTACTCCTTGGACCAGGTAGACCGTCTGCGGGCAATCCGCCGTCTGATGGACATCGGGCACCGCCCGGGCAAGATTATTGGCCTAGACATCGCAGAATTACACGCGCTTGCGGACACTTCTACCGGCTCGGGCAGCTCAAATCGCGCCGAGGCTGATCAGGACGCCAATCCTGATCTCGCCCACCTGGTCGACATCACCAAGTCCCATGACATCGAAGAGCTTCGCCGCCAACTCGGCCAGCGCCTGCTTCGGCTTGGTCTGGCGCGGTTTGTGACCGAGGTGGTTGCCCCCCTGACCCAGCGGGTCGGGGATGCATGGTCCCGCGGCCAAATGGAAATCTACGAGGAGCACCTCTACACCGAGTCGATTCAGGTCGTGCTGCGCAATGCGATCAGCACCATCCCCCAGCCGGGACATCGGCCCCGCGTTTTACTGACCACATTTCCCTCCGAGGCCCACGGCGTCGGATTATTGATGGTCGAGGCGCTGCTGGCGCTTGAGGGCTGCAGATGTATCTCTTTGGGCACCCAGACCCCGGTCTGGGACATTGTGCTGGCGGCTTCAGCCCAGGAAATCGATATCGTTGCCCTGTCGTTTTCTGCGGTGATGAATCCCAATCAAGTGGTGGATGGTCTGACCGAACTGCGGGCCAAGCTGCCGCGCA
Organism: uncultured Bordetella sp.; assembly: GCA_964345065.1. Classification (GTDB taxonomy): domain Bacteria; phylum Pseudomonadota; class Gammaproteobacteria; order Burkholderiales; family Burkholderiaceae_A; genus Lacustribacter. The sequence continues at coordinate 740 of CAYFPT010000088.1, read as the reverse complement.
GCATTGAAATCTGGGCCGGCGGCCGATGCCCGGTTCTGCAGCGCCGTCCTCCGCCAGACATCCGGGTGGTCTCGGAGCTCTCTGATCTCACCACCGGCCTCGCCGAGTGGCGTCACCGGGCCTCCCGCTAGGTTTCGGTTTTTTTAGTTCCACCCGCCCGCTTCGGGCCCTGCGGCTTCGTTTCCATCATGCTCTGTGCGCCGGCCTGGGCCGCCGTCATCATCTGGCCGAATTGCTGCTGCATCGCGCTCCACCACAAATTCGCCTGATCGGCCGCCGGGCCTGCTGCCGATTGGGCCGACGACTGGCCCGACGCTGCACCACCGGGCGGCGCGGCAGTGAACGCTTTGATCGCAGCGATGGTCCCACGTTGAACTTCGAGGCCTTGGATGGTGGTCTTCAGTAAAGTGAGGTTCAGGCTGAGCCATTGCTCCACCGCCTTTAATTCTGAGATGCGTTTGTCCATCTCCTTAAGGTCGGTGAAGTCGAAGCTCGCCATTCCAGCAGGCGAGGTTCCCATGGGCAGTTTTGCCCATGGCGTGTTCAGGATGTCAAAAGGATTGAAGGCTTGAGGATTTTCCATGGTGGCCATCGCTTTCGTTTGGAGCGCTGAATTGAGGATAGCGTAAGCATGGCTGGCCTTGTGGCCCCACACGCGGTGTCGGTTCGTCCCGGGATTGCTTGGAAGCGGGCGGCTTTCGTGGCGCTGGACGGGCCGCGGCATTTGGCGATGGATCGGG
>CAYFPT010000087.1:0-7167 GCA_964345065.1 uncultured Bordetella sp. | reverse complement strand
AACACCTCATTCGATTTCACGCTACAAAATGCCCAGGGTGAGTCCTGTGTTGCGCAGGCCTGGGCCAAGGTGCGGCCCGCCCTTGATGCATCTGAGCGATTTGCACTCAGGCAACGCATCCAGGCCGCATTGCGGGAGCGCGATGCTGTCTTAATTGCGCATTACTACGTAGATGGCGATCTGCAAGATCTCGCCCTGGAAACCGGTGGCGTGGTTGCCGACTCCTTAGAGATGGCACGGTTTGGCCGCAATCACACCGCCAAAACATTGATTGTTGCAGGCGTGCGCTTTATGGGTGAGACCGCCAAAATTCTGAGCCCAGAAAAAACCGTGCTGATGCCGGACCTCGATGCCACCTGCTCGCTGGATCTGGGCTGCCCGGCAGATGAATTCTCTGCATTTTGTGATGCCCATTCTGATCGGACCGTGGTGGTGTACGCCAACACCAGCGCGGCCGTGAAAGCACGGGCTGACTGGATGGTCACCAGTTCATGCGCACTCGAGGTCGTGCAACACCTCAGGGACAAGGGAGAAAAGATTCTCTGGGCGCCTGATCGGCACCTTGGCCGTTATATCCAAGAGCAGACTGGCGCCGATATGGTGCTCTGGCAAGGTGACTGCATCGTGCACAACGAATTTAAGAGCGAAGAATTGGCCATGCTGCGTCGGGCGCATCCGGAGGCCCGCGTGCTCGTGCATCCCGAATCCCCCGCGGGGGTTGCGGCACAGGCCAATCTGGTGGGCTCAACATCCGCACTTCTGAAGGCGGTGGTCGAGGGTGATGCCGCCACTTATATCGTCGCAACCGATAAAGGCCTGTTTCACCGCATGCGGCAGCTGGCTCCGGGCAAACAACTTATTGAAGCACCGACTGCCGGCGAGAGCGCCACCTGCAAAAGCTGCGCGCAATGTCCCTGGATGGCAATGAATGGGCTCCAAGGCGTGCTGCAATGCCTCAGCCAAGGCATTGGAGAAATTCATGTTTCGCCTGAGATTCAACGGCAGGCCCATCGATGTATTGATCGCATGCTCGAATTTACCCAGCAGCGGCCGGATACCCTTCGGCAGGGACTGGTGCCGCATCTGGGCGCCGCATGACCCAGGAGACCCTGGCCCAGGCACGGGCGCGCAACATCCGCGATGCTCTGGAGGAAGATGTCGGGCCCTGCGATTGGACTGCGCAGCTCATTTCCCCCGACACGCGGGCCGAGGCGACGCTGCGGGTGCGTGAGGCCGCTGTGCTGTGCGGACAGGAATGGTTCTCCGGCTGTATTGCCCGGCTGGACCCGATGGCAACTATTCGTTGGCATTATCAAGAGGGCGCACTGATGCCCGCCGATGCCGCTGTCTGCGAAATCACGGCCAACGCGCGGGCGTTATTAACCGCAGAACGGCCGGCAATGAATTTCTTACAGCTTCTCTCGGCAACCGCAACCCAGACCCGTGCGTTTGCAGATGCGATTGCGGGCATTAGCCCGAACCCACGGGGCTGTGTCGTACTGGATACAAGAAAAACGGTGCCCGGCCTTCGTCAGGCCCAAAAATATGCGGTACGAATTGGGGGGGGTGCAAACCATCGGCTCGCGCTATGGGACGGCATTCTGATTAAAGAAAATCACATTCTGGCCGCCGGGAGCATCGCCGCGGCACTACAGGCCGCCCAAGCGCTCAATGCAGGGGTGTCGATTCAGATCGAGGTCGAATCTCTTGATGAATTGCGGCAGGCGCTTCATGCCGGCGCGGGAAATATTTTGATTGATAACTTTTCACTTCAGGATATGCGCGAAGCCGTGGCGATCAATCAAGGCCGGGCACTGCTTGAGGCCTCGGGTGGCATCAGCCTGAAATCCATCCGGGACGTTGCCGCAACTGGCGTGGACCGCATCTCGTTGGGCAGTATCACCAAAGATGTTAAGGCAATTGACTTCTCGCTTCGGGTGACCGCCCGCCAAAATCAATCGGCTGGCTGAGGGTGAAGCGTCAATAAAAAAGCCTGGCCATGGCCAGGCTTTCAAGGCCATCAGCCGGGCCTTATTTTTTCTTATTCACCGCGTCTTTAAAGGCTTTGCCAGCCGTGAATTTCACGGTGCGGGCGGCCGCGATTTTAATGGTTTCTCCGGTACGGGGGTTACGGCCAGTACGGGCGGCGCGCTTTCCGGAACCAAAAGTTCCAAAGCCAACCAGCTGCACGGAGTCTCCCTTGGTGACCGTTTTAATGATGGTTGCAATCGTTGCGTTGAGCACTTCATCGACCGAAGCCTTTGATGAGTCTGTGGCACTTGCAACCGCTTCAACGAGTTCTGCTTTATTCATGGTGGTTGTAATCTCACTCAAATTATTGAAACGAAGGGCTAGTGTAGCAGGGGCGCGGATGCAGAAAGCAAGTCATACTCAGCCTTCTTCAGAGCAGACTGCCTAGGGAATTCCCGCCCGCTGCTGGCACGATACCAAAAACCGAAGAACATGCAAGACGATTTTTCCCGACGAATCCGCTCTTTTGTCATGCGAAGCGGACATATCACCCAGTCACAACGCACCACACGAGAGCGTCTTCTTCCCACGTGGGGCCTGACCTTCCGAAAAGAACCAATTGATTTACAAGACGTTTTTGGCCGCGCAGGGCCGATTGTTTTGGAAATTGGATTCGGCATGGGCGAGACGACTGCGCGTATCGCCCGCCAACATCCTGGATGGAACATCCTGGCGGCCGACGTCTATCGGCCGGGCGTTGGGGCCCTGCTTGCAAAAATTGATCAGGAACAACTTACCAATATCCGGATTGTGGAATGGGACGCGGTCGAAGTCCTCGAGCATATGTTGGCCAGCAACAGTCTGGATGCGGTTCATATTTACTTCCCCGATCCATGGCCGAAAAAACGCCACCACAAACGGCGGCTGATTCAGGCCCCATTTGTTGCGCTTTTAGTAAGCCGACTTCGCACGGGTGGCGTGATTCACATGGCCACGGATTGGCCTGAATATGCCGACCAGATGCTGGCGGTCTGCTCGGCCCAGCCGCAGTTAAAAAATCAGTTTGTAACGGGCTTTGCACCGCGGCCGACATGGCGGCCCGAGACAAAATTCGAGGCCCGCGGCCTGCGGCTTGGGCACCCCGTGGCGGACCTGCTATTTCAGAAAATATAAGCCGCAGCAAGCACAAAAACGCCGGCGCAAATACGATAAATCGCAAAACTATTAAAACTGTGCTGACTGACCCATCGAATCAGCCAGCGAATGACCAATAAGGCGGTGATGTAGGCCGACAGCAGGCCAATCGCAAACATGGGCAAGTCGGCCAGCTGTAATAAATCTCGATTTCTAAGTAAGTCGTAAGCCCCAGCTGCAATTAGTGTCGGCACCGCAAGAAAAAAAGAAAACTCAGTTGCTGTTTTGCGCGACAAGCCAAACATCATGCCGCCGATAATGGTTGCACCCGAACGGCTGGTGCCGGGAATCAGGGCAACCGCCTGCGCAAGCCCCAGTTTTAAGGCATCCCAATTGGTCAGATCAGCGCAATCCTGGACACGGACGCGATCCGGATGGTCGCGGCACCAACGCTCAACGGCAAAAATGACCAATCCCCCCAGGATCAACACAATCGCCACTGGCACAGGGTAAAACAGCAGGCGTTTAATCGCCCCACCAAAAACCAGGCCCAGTATCGCCGCAGGAATAAACGCAATCAGCAGATGACGGGAGAGCTGCCATCTGGGATCCGCCCACCATTGCCGAAAGTCTTGGCCGCCGGAAAGCGCACTAGGGAGTTTCCCGAAAGCGGCAGGAAGTTCGCGGACCGCAATTCCAATAAATCGGTCGCGATAATTCCATACCACCGCGACCATCGCGCCCGTCTGAATCGCGAGATCAAAGACCTTGGCGCGTGCATCATCAAAGCCTAAAAGCGCGCCAAATAAGATCAGATGGCCCGTCGAGGAGACGGGAAGAAACTCGGTCAGGCCCTCGACGATTCCCATGATCAGGGCTTTCACCAGCAGTGGGAGGTCGCGCAGAAAGTCGAGTTGGAGTTCCATAAATTTGGGGACAGTAGTGCAGCGGCATTATGCACTCTGATTACAATACGCGCGATGCAATCTGCTGCCGTAATCGAACTCAGTCAAGAAAAACAGGGCCCGCGCTGGAAGCGTCGCAAGGATGCGCGGCCGCAAGAGCTCATCAACGCGGCCTTGAATCTCTTTGGTGAATTCGGCTATTCGCAGACGCGGCTCGATGATGTGGCCGCCAAGGCCGGCATCTCAAAGGGCACCGTCTATCTCTATTTCTCGAGTAAGCAGGATCTCTTCGAGGCAGTCATTCGCGAGCGGGCAGCGCCCTGGATCGAGGTGATTCGTAATCGAAAAGATGATGTGTCGCAGAGCACAGAAGTTGTGCTGCGCGAGTTTCTTCATTGGGGCTGGCAGCAGTTTCTTGAGTCCAAGCTTTACCTGATTGCCCGTATCGTGCTGGCCGAATCGAATAACTTTCCGCACCTCGCCGAGACCTATCTGCGCGAGGTCATGGGCCCGGTGCATGAGCAGCTCACCGCCTTACTGACCCGCGGCATCGAACGCGGTGAGGTCCAGGGCGAAGTCAGCCGCGAACGGATCAAAGTCCTGCTTGCACCGCTGTCTTGGCTTGCTTTGTGGCGGCAGGCCCTCCAAAACCACAGCATCTCGCCCATCGACGAGCAGGCCTATATCCGCGAGGCCATTGATATGGCGGTACGCAGCGTCATCCTCCACAACCCAGGGACACCCCTTCACAGCGCCTGATGCTAGACTCAGGGCCTTCCTGGAGTCCCGCATGAATCCCGACTTTGCCAACGTTGAGAACGCCCGCTCGAAGATGATCGAGCAGCAGATCCGGCCTTGGAACGTACTGGATCCGAATGTCCTGAATCTGCTGGCAGAGTTGCCCCGTGAGCGCTTTGTGCCCCGCTCCCACCGCCACCTGGCCTTTGTCGACATGGAGCTGCCCCTGCCCCACGGCCAGGTCATGCTGGCGCCCAAGGTCGAGGCCCGCCTGCTGCAGGAGTTAAGCCTGCTGCCCGGCGACCGGGTGCTGGAGATCGGAGCGGGCTCGGGCTATATGGCGGCATTGATGGCCCGTCAGGCGGCTGAAGTGCTCACTGTTGAGAAATACGAGGGTCTGGCGGTCATGGCGCGCGAGAGCCTCTCGACGGCGGGGATCTCGAATGCCGAGGTGCTGCAGGCCAATGGCCTGGCGGAAGATTCCCGCTGGTCACGCAGCATGTTTGATGCCATCGCCCTGTCGGGTGCAGTAGAAAAAATTCCTGAGCATCTGCTGCGTCAGCTTAATCCCGGCGGCCGCATGGTAGCCATCGTGGGCACCGCCCCTGTCATGCAGGCGGTTTTGGTTGAACGCATTAAATCGGCGGGCAGTTCTACCGCCGATAGCCTCAGGCAGTCTGTACTTTTTGAAACCGTTACGAAACCTCTTGAAGATGCCCCAAAAATCTCGCACTTCAAATTTTAAATTTCAGTTAACTGCCGCCACGCTATTGGCGCTGAGCATGGGCTCCGCTTTCGCGCTCGATCTCTCGACTGCCGCCAGAGATGCGCTTGGCCATGATGCGGCCTTTCTTGCCGCCAGGAAAAAAGCCGAGGCGGATGCCACGCGGGCGGGCCAGGGCCGGGGCCTGCTGCTGCCCTCTGCGGCGGCCACTGTAACGCGCAGCCGCACCGATTTCGATGTGACAGATAATTCCGCGGCCTCAATTCGAGGAAGTGCGATCAGCTATTCAGGCCGGCTCGGCACCACCTATGTGGTCTCACTGACCCAGCCCATTTTCCGGCTTGAGCGGCTCGCCACATTCAATCAAGAGAAAGAGCGTTCGCGGGCCGGAGAAGCGAATTTTACGCAGGCCCGCATTGATGCCTTACTGCGTGTCACACAGGCGTATTTCGATGTGTTGATCGCCCAGGACAGTCTGGCCAGTGTCGATGCAGAGCTCAAAGCCATTGGCGAGCAGCTGGAGTCTGCGAAACGCAATTTCGAGGTCGGGACCGCCACGATTACCGATCAGCAAGAGGCCCAGGCCCGATTTGATCTGGCGATCGCCAAGCAGATCGCTGCCCGAAACGATCTCGAAGTCAAACGCAGCGCGCTCTCTATTCTGGTGGGCAAGGCCCTGCCACAGCGGCTGCTGGGCCTGCGCAATGACGTGAGCCTGCAGAGCCCCGAGCCGCTGGATGTCGCAAAGTGGATTGACCAGTCGCGCTCAGCAAACCTGCGGGTACAGGCGGCCCAGTCGGCTGCCGAAATTGCCCGCTACGAAGTCACCCGAATCACCGCGGCAGATAACGTCCCAACACTCGATCTGGTGGCCCAGAAGCGCCGCGTGGATCCGTTTACGCTGTCTTCGAATGTCTACCCCCGGGCGGAGACCGACACACTGTCGCTTGAGCTGTCAATCCCCATCTTCAATGGCGGCATTCCACTGCATCGGGCAAAAGAGGCAATCGCGCTGCGCGATAAGGCCAGCTTCGATCTCGAAAACGAGCGTCGCACCGCAGAGCAGACCACACGGACTGCATTTCTCGGCGTGTTGGCGGGACTGTCGCAGGTGAAGGCCTTTGAGGCGGCCGAAAAATCAAGCCGCCTGGCCCTGGAATCGAATCTGCTGGGCTACGAGGTTGGCGTTCGGATCAACATCGATGTGCTCAATGCACAGCAGCAGCTTTTCACCACCCAGCGTGATCTATCCAAGGCCCGCTATGACACCCTGCTCAATAGCCTTCGTCTGAAGGCGGCAGCGGGTGCGCTTGCCGACCGTGATATCGATGATGTCAATGGCCTGCTTGCGAAATAGTCTTTAAAAACTGCAGGCAGCGGTCAGCGGCACCGCGATGGGCAATTGAAAACGCAATCGCTGCATCGGCCCGCCGCTGTAATTCGTGCGGGTTATCAAGACAACGTCGGCCCTGAATCATCCAGTCATCAAGATGCTCAATCTCAAGGCCTGCGCCGCAGGCCTTGAGTGCCCGGGCAATCTCGTGAAAATTAAACATGTGGGGGCCAAAAAATACCGGCCGGCCCAAGGCGCAGGCCTCCAGGGGATTCTGGCCGCCAAGCGGCAGCAGGCTGCCTCCGATTAAGACCAGATCCGACATCTGCAGATAGGCAAACATTTCGCCAAGCGAATCGCCG
>CAYFPT010000086.1:0-7215 GCA_964345065.1 uncultured Bordetella sp. | reverse complement strand
CCTGACGATCAAAGCGATGCATTGAATCGCCTTCAAAAATCTGCGCCCGAATGCCCTCGCGGCGAAAAATATGTTGAAAAATCTCCGTCACCGAGGTGGTTCCCGCCCCGGATGAGCCTGTGATTGCAACAATGGGATAACGCACCGACATAAAAGACTTTCTTCAGGGGGTCCGTCGCATTGAAGATCCCCTGATTATTGAAATAAAGAACGCTCCTTGAATAACGGCGACGAATAGCGCTCATCAATGCCGTTATCGTACTCATGATGGTAACGCTCTAGCCGCTCACATTCCGAGCGCGCCCCAAAAATCAGTGGCACAAACTCCTGGGTCTGGGGGACCGGCAGCTCCGCAATTCGCTGCCGGCCTGTGGTGGCAAGGCCCCCGGCCTGCTCCACCAGCATGGCAATCGGCGCAGCCTCGGCCAGTAAACATCGGCGGCCGGGCTCTTGCTGCGCGCGGGGATAGAGGGAAACTCCGCCTTGCATCAGTATCCGATGCAAATCGGCAACGATGCTGGTGCTCCAATAGAATTGAAAATCTCGGCCGCGAATATCCGCTTTTCCCAACTTGCATTCGTTGATGTAGCGGCGCACCGGGGACTCCCAGAAACGCTCCCCGCCGATATCAATGGCGAAGTCATCGGCCGCATCCGGAATCTGCATCCCCGGGTGCGTTAAAAAAAATCTGTCGGATTCAAGATCTAGGGTAAAACCATGCGTGCCATCACCGATGGTGAGCGCCAGTAACGTTGCTGGGCCGTAGATTGCGTAACCCGCCGCAATCTGACTGCGGCCCGATGGCAATCGATCTGCTGCCGTGTTCGGTGGCCAAAGGCGCGCCGGCCAGACGCCAAAGATCGATCCAGCGGCGGCATTGAACTCAAAATTCGCCGGCCCCTCCAAAGCGGTAAACGCAGCCTGAAGTGGCGGCGCCTTCTGGGCAGTGCCCACGGCCGTAGGCGTTCCGGCCTGAAAAATTGCCTCGGCAAGGCCCGGGCCCGATACCGCATCCAAAAAGGTGGCGTTGGCGTACTCCAAGGCAGTCAACTTTGAAGCCTCTGGCCCTGTGTTGAGGCTGCCGATCTGCCCCGCTAGCCGGCCTTTTGCCGAATTCGCAGAGATGGTCCGCACTGCATGAGCGATGGCCATGAGCAGGGCCAAGAGTTCCTGGCCATGCGTTTTGCCAGCAAGGCCTTGAGCCAAAAAATCATCAAGTGTGCGATGCATCGCCTGCCACAGTGGATGTTCAATAAGTTAAGGTAACAGTTTTTCAGGCAGATCATTGGTTTTTGCTGATGAAAAATCTCAGTCTCCGGCAAATACGAATCTTTTCGGCTGCAGCGCGGCACCTGAGCTTTACGCGAGCGGCGCAGGAGATGCACCTTTCGGCGCCGGCGGTGTCGATGCAGATTAAAGAGCTCGAAGAAGAGCTGGGCTTAGCCTTATTTCTGCGGTCGGGCCGAAAGGTGGCGCTGACCCCGGCGGGCGAGGCCTTCCGTATTTACGCAGACAAGGTCTTAAGCGCCCTACGCGAGGCTGAGGCCATGATGCAAACGCTGAAGGACGCCAAATGATCAAGGCCCGACTTGGTCTGGGCATGTGGTGCACAATTGCGCGTTAGACCATTTCTTCACCTGACGTTATCCGACCGATGACACACCCTGTCCGCTGGCTTACCGAAAAAATTGCGATTGCTGGCCAGATCAGCCCCGAACATCTGCAAAGCCTCGTCGAAATGGGCTTTAAGAGCATTATTTGTAATCGGCCGGATAATGAATACGGCCCCGGACAGCCCAGTGCAGAATCGATTCGCCAGCAGGCCGAAGCGAACGGAGTTCAATTTGCGTTTCTTCCCGTCAGTGGGGATGGCGGTACCGCCCGCGATGCCCAAGAGATGGGCAAGCTGCTCGCGAGCCTGCCCGCGCCGATTCTTGCTTACTGCTATTCGGGCGGCCGCTGCATGGCGCTGATTGGCAACGCCGCCCGAATGGGCCTGCCCATTCCCGCCTAAAGGACTCCCACCAAAGGCCGGCCCTCGCGCGACCAGAGGTAAAGCGAACCGTCGTAGAGCTTCACATTGCTATTACCCAGGAGTTCCGAAAATACAAACCAGGGCCCAGAGGCCAGGTTGCCGCTATTGCAGTAGCTGATCGCCGGCGCTGAGGCATCAATGCCGGATAGCTTTGCGAGTGTCTGATATTGCGCACGGGTCAAGAAATACTGTGCGCCCTGGGCGCTGCGAAACAAGACCTCGGGCGGCAGTGACTTGGCGTTCGCAATATGGCCATATTGATTCACATAAGACCGTTTGGTCAGCCCATAAAACGAGGCAGACTCGCGGCCATCAATGAGCAGCGGCCGGGCGGACTTGGAGGCCTGCTCGACATCCGCGGAGCCCGCAATTAAGGCAGCCCGATAGCCCTTCGCAGTCCAGTTCCCCGTCGCAGGCTTGGCCGCAGCGGCTGGCGAAAGGGCCCGGCCCGAGGCCAGCCAGCCAGCACTTCCGCCATCGAGTACGGCCACGCGATCCTCGCCAAAAACCTTCAGGGTCCAGTAAAGCCGCAAGGCCTCGACCACATCCGAGGGGTCCAGCCCGGGCGCTGCAATCACAATCGGCTTATCGCTGCGCAATCCCGCGGCGCGCAGCCGTGACTCAAGCTCCTCGCGATCGGGAATCAAATATTTGGTCTTTTGGCCATCCAACAGTTTCTCACTGCGCACTAAGGCGTAATCCACCAGCAGGGCGCCCGGAATCACACCGCCCACCTCTTCCACCTGGATCTTGCCGGTTTTTTTATCCACCGAAGTCACAGATTGGCGGCTATAACTTTTAGTATCCGACCGCACATCCACCAGCTGAACCTGGGCCTGATTGGCGGCAAGCCAGTCTGCAGTAACGATTGGGCCGGGCAATTGCTGGGCAAACGCCAGCGAGGTCCCCAACGCAGCAAGTGCTGCGATTAGAATTTTCGATAGTTGTTTCATCTTCTTCTTTCTATTTTTCGGTTTAAAAATTTCAAAACTTGGCGAGTTTTTGCAGCAAATCAATCGGTGTTTCGCAGATCACATCCCACCGCTGATCGGTAAGGTGTGATCGTGAGCCTGTGGCCTGTTGCCGCAGCTGATGCCAGTGATATCGCCGCTGATGCAGGGCCTGAATATTTGGGCGATAGAGATGCACCATGGCGGAAACCCACCGGCTGACTGGCGATAAACGGCCCTGCAGCTGGCAGTGAAACTGCTGGAGCGCCGACTCCAGCATCTGCGGCGCTGCCCAATGCTCTCCCGTCACCCACTGGTTCGTTAAGAACAAACGCGTCGGCAGGCCTTTTTGATTCATCGAAATGCCAATCAAATGATGAAACCGGCGCCGGCCGCCAGGCCGGGTAAAAACGTGAAAATGACCATGCTCATCATCGGCATGCCGCCCGCCACTGTGCGCGTGATAATAAAACTCGCTGTCGTGTGTCGCATCAACCGCATCGTGGGCCGGGTAGTGCCGCCACTGGATAAATTGCCGAGCGCCACACAGGGCCGCGATGCTGAGATTTGACCGCTGGTGCGCAAGGCGTTGCATGACACCCATGATCGAATCCGCGCACTGCCTGGGCTGCATTACTCAGACTTTTTCCGCTTGGGGCCACAGGGATTGCTTGGTCCGCAGGGATTCGCGGAACGCTTTTTTGGGCCACAGGGATTGCTCGGCCCACAGGGGCTGCTTTTTCGGCTTTGACTCTTCGGAGCGCAGGGCGATCCGGCCTTGACATCCTGCGCCGAGACCGCTGTCGGGGCAACTACGCCAGTGGCGAGGGCGAGTGCCAACGCTGCTAGCTTTTGGGATGGTTTTTTCATAGTGCTTTTTTCCTTATCAAAAGTTTTAATCACGAAGAAGACTTAAGGGGCCGCGAATCGCCGGCGACTGCCTCGATCGCCGTGACTGGCCCGCCGAAGCGGCGCTCTAAGGCGCTGCCGCCAACGAAGACCGCCACTGCGGCAATCACCATCACGACATTGACCCAGAGGCTGGACACACCGAGTGCGGCAGGCAATGTATCGCCAGCGGCAACCTCGCCCAGAGTGGTCAAGGCCTCGAGCTGCTCATAGGCGCCAGCAAATACCAAGGTGCCCACGATCAATCCGATCAAAAATACGCTGGCATCAAGCCGGCCCGACATCAGGCCCACCACCGACGTGCCCGGGCAATAGCCGCCCACCGCGAAACCAGCGCCGATGAGGATTCCGCCAATGGCTGCCGCGCCGAGTAAGGCCGGGGGAACGAATAGGCCCTCTAGGCTGACAAGGCCAAACCATTCCGCGAACATCAGACCCACCGAGGTCAAGACAATGGCGGTAAACATCACCTTAAAAACCGACCAGTCGGCCAGACGAAACTGAGACGTCAGCTTGTAGGGGCTGCCAAAGCCTGCATTTTCAAGCACAAAACCAAATGCGAATCCGAGCGCAAGCCCTGAGAGAATTTCAATCGGCGTCATTATCGAACTCCCCGCACCAGCCGGCTCACCACCAGGCCTGCTGCAAAAAATGTAATCAAAAAGGTAAATCCGGCCAGGCTAAGGGTGGCCGCACCCGAGAGCCCCATGCCGCTTGTGCATCCTGCTGCAATGCGGGCGCCTAAGCCCGCGAGCAGTCCGCCCGCAAAAGCCGTGATCAAACGACGCGGTGTGCCCAGTGTCTTCTGGCCATCAATCTGGAATCGAATCCTGCGCGCAAGCCAAGCGGAGAAAACTGCGCCAAGGGCAACGCCGATGACTTGCCATGTGATCCAGGCGGAAAAAATGCCCTCCTCTGCCATCGGACCGAGATAGCTCTGCTCGCCCATAAAGGAAGGGATGCCCGAGGCCAGCCAGGCCGTCACGCGCGTCGTAAATCCAGTCGCGCCAAGGCCGTGGCCAGTGATCAGAAAGGTCAGGAGAAGGACAATCCCAAGGGCGATGCCCGCCCACAAAGGATGCCAAAACGGTTTAGGTTGTATCTCAAGCTGCATGTGCTGCTCCTTTGCGTGATTTTTTTTGCGAGCAAAACAATCCGTGCAGAGCCAGCAGCATGCTGCCCACCCGCGGATCCCCGATGGAGTAATAGACATACTTGCCATCCCGGCGGGTCTTCACCAGGCCCTCCTCGCGCAGCACGCCCAGCTGCTGCGACAGCGTCGGCTGCTCGATGCCGGTTCGGGACTCCAGGTCGCTGACGCAGCATTCGCCCTCCGTGAGCTGGCAGAGCAAGAGCAGCCGATCCTCGTTGGCCATCAAGCGCAGAAAGCCCGCCGCCCGGCCCGCGGCAGCACGCAAGGCAGCAACCTCCATGGTGAGTTCTGGCATTGTTTCTGCCCTTTCCAAAAAATTAAGTTAAAAACATTATATTTTTAAATATAACGTAAGTCAAGCCAAAAGCCCTAAGGCTCCGAACGCTCCTGCCGCAATCGGTTCTAGTGAATAGAGGTAGAGAAAGAGGGGCTGCCAAAGCCGGGGCTAGAACAGCTCCATCGGGCTTCACGCGTGGCGATCGCCGAAATTAAGGAGTTATCGAGCGATACTCGGCGCACAACAATGGTCAACTTATTGCGCTGCAGATGATAGGTACCTATCACTGCGGTTTCCGCCGGAAAAGCGCGCTGACGCAGTTGGTTTAAATCCCGAGACAGTATGACCATGCCATTGGCGTCAAACTTAATCGCGCTGGAGACCTCGACCTGCCTGACCGGGACATTGCAGACATTAAACACCGAAGCCCGGAGTAACTCTCCCATCGAGATGCCCAGGACTCCGGGCACGTAACTCTGAACATCCACCATATCTGGAATGATGTAAGCGCTTTGCGTGCCCGCCGCATCAGCCAGCTCAGCAGGTGCGGCACAAATATCTTTTGAGACCTCAGCAAGCAGTTGGCGCATGTTGATGCGGCCGACCGCATCCTCGCGAGACAGTCCGCACTCCTGCAACGAATGCTCCTTAAACAGCACCTGATCGATTCGCTCGACCCCGGTTGCACAGCCAGCAAGCAGCACCGCCCCCGCTATCCACATCAGCGCGAGGCGCGATGAGACACCACTCATAGCGTCTGCCGAATCACCGGGTCAGCTGAACGACCGGCGCTGCCCGTGGCTTATCCACCAGCGAGCTCACAAATTTATCTCGCATAAAGCGGGTCTGGGCAGTGGAGACCACTTGACCGGAGGCCAAATCAAGCACGCGAACGCTCACCAAAACACCATCGACAGTCACGGTGTACGTGCCGGTCACAACGTTGGCCGCCGACATGGAGCCCCGCAGCCGTTTCAGCTCACGGCTTAGCGTGAACTCGCCCTCCTCGTTAATGATGAGATCTCGAGTCATGCGCATATCAGTCACATTCCAGCCGCGAATCTGCAGCTGGTGCATGAAGTGCTCCCCCATAAGCCGGCCCAGGGCCGAAGTCTCGCTCAGGTTGTTGAGCTCTACAAAGCTCGTGATGACAGTAGGCCGAACACGTACCTCGGCATGGGCATTTCGCTCAATTTGCTCTGTAAGGAACATCATGCCGGTGTTAAAAAGCCCGGATTGACTCATGCTGTGCTGGATCACGATTGGCTCGTAAGCAGTCGTGAAACGGGAAATCGACCCATCGCGTGCTGAGACAATCGCGGACTCGTCCCTAACGACTGGCGCGGCAGCAAGACTTCCTGCCATCAGGCTCGCTCCAAGGGCAACGAGGGACAGGTGGCGGTGCATAAAGTTCTTCATATGTGCTCCTATTTCCCGCATGAACGGTTGCTGACCGACGCCATACCATCACCCAAAACGATTCGCTCGATCGGGCGGATTCTGGCGTCAGTCTCTGGTACCTGCACTCGATACTCGACCGGGTAGTCGTTGCACAGCGCGGGGCGGGTGACGGCAACCGCGTAGTAAGGGGCTTTTGGGCCACAGTCCACGCATGGCTGGGCGGCGGGTTTAGCCTCGCTCTTGATCGCAGGAAGCTGCGCGCAGCCTGCGGTAACGCCCAATAAACCCATTAAAATCAATGGTTTGTATTTCACTTGTAACTCCTTTTCTGCGGTCCGAAAGCCTCTGTCGGCTAAGTGAACAACCCACTACCTCAGCTAAAAACGGCTTCTTAACCCAGTTTACGGCTTTCCCTGGGATTCGGTTTAAGGCCCGGGCTGGCCCGATGCCTATCGGACCCGGCCCCTAGACTCCTTAATCAGCCGGTCAT
>CAYFPT010000085.1:0-7324 GCA_964345065.1 uncultured Bordetella sp. | reverse complement strand
CAGCATCTCACTCATGCGCAATTCCCAGGCGGGCCGATCACGCGGACAGGTGGTGTATCGGACTTCAGTCAGCCGCGTCTCCAGTGGCTGAATAAATTCAGCGCGGCGGGCAGTGCCACGGCCACCGGTCGAGACAAGCTGATAGGTGACCTCATCAAAAAAACCCTGAGTAGTTCCAAGTTTTAGCCGAAGCCGCGGGCCTTCATAAAACTCACCCTCTCGAAAGAGCTTGACATCGCCTTCCGCGTAAAGCTCGTCGCGAATGAGGTTATGACGAATGAAGTCACCCTTAATGAAAAGCCCGAGTTTTCGAAATTCGGCAGCCCCTCGGGCTTCAATCTGATCATCCGTCTGGCCAGAGATCGACTGGCCAAAAATATAGACGGGGGTATCCGAACTCGATGACGGCTCAAGATTCAACACAGGATCAAACTTCAGCCCCAATGAAGTCCTCAGCCCCTGGGCCAATCGAAGCGGGCCGGCACCGGCATCGGTCCGCGCGGCTGAAGCCTGCGCCAGCTGAATCGGCAGGGAGTCATCCGCCACCGCGGAGCAGCTCCCGAGAACATTAAAGGCGTGAGCAGCAGGCACCGATGCCAGCAGCAGGGCCCCGAGAAGCCCATGGCAGGCACGCAGGCCGACGGGGGTCACATCTTGGCCCCCCCGAGAGGTGACAGTCCCAAAAAAATGCATGCTCTATTATAGGTAGGGCCTCTTCCCGGGCCCCTGTGTCAGGGCGCCTGCGGATGAACTTAGACACTTTATTTACGCCATCGCCGACAGCTCCTGATGAATGCATCTGAAGACCCGCGCCGCGCCTTAGCAGAGGGCTGGCTAACGCAGCAGGCCGCCGCGCTTGCGGGCCTTGGCTGGTCGGTCGATCCGGCCTCCCTCACACCGGCTTCGAGCGATGCCTCGTTTCGGCGCTACTTCCGGATACCCGGCCAACGCGGGGGCCAGTCGCAGTGCCTGATCCTCATGGACGCCCCGCCCGATAAGGAATCCATCGGGCCCTTCATCAGAATTGCAACGCTGCTGCGCCAGGCGGGGGTCAATGCGCCCAAGATCTGGCTCCACGATACAGACCAAGGATTTTTGCTCTGCGATGATTTTGGAACGACGACCTACGCGACAGAAATCAAGAATCGGCAGCATGAACCCATGGCATGTGCGCCGCTTTATCGCGATGCACACCAGGCGCTGACAATCTTTCAACACTTCAGTCTCCAGCAATCGATAGCCTCTGAAATTTCATGGCTTGCCGCCTATGACCGAAACAAAATGCTGCAAGAGATGCAGCTTTTTGATCAATGGTTTCTTGTTCATCATCGGCCAATCGGACTCTCGGCTGCTGACCACGAGATGCTGGCCAACACTTACGACTTGATTCTGGATGCCTGCCAAGCCCAGCCCAGGACACTTGTGCACCGGGACTATCACAGCCGAAATCTGATGCTGACCGAGCACGCCAATCCCGGCATCCTCGATTTTCAAGATGCAGTGCTGGGGCCCATGAGTTATGACTTGGTCTCATTGCTTCGGGATGCCTATATTGAGTGGCCAGAGGACGTTCAACTCGACTGGGCCATTGACTATTGGGAGCGGGCCCGAAGGGCAAAGCTGCCGATCGCCCAGGATTTCTCGGACTTCTGGCGGGACTTCGAATGGATGGGCCTGCAGCGGCAGCTCAAGGTATTGGGTATTTTTTGTCGATTGAATGTTCGCGATGGCAAGCCGAACTACTTAAACGACATACCGCGGGTGCTGCGTGCCGCAATCTCAACCTGCCGCCGGTATCAGGGCTTGGGGCCGCTGGCAAAGCTGCTGGAGCGGTGCGTGTGAAGCCGATATCTCAAGGGCTGCATGCCATGATTCTGGCGGCGGGCCGGGGAGAACGTCTGCGGCCGCTGACCGACACCACCCCGAAGCCCATGGTGATCGTCCAAGGCAAGCCCTTAATTCAGTGGCATCTTGAGGCACTCTCAGCCGCCGGCATTACCGAGGTCGTGATCAACCTTGCCCATCTCGGAGACCAGATTCAATCCTTTGCGGGATCGGGGACGGCCTTTGGACTCAACATTCGCTATTCACCGGAGCCCCCTGGTGCGCTCGAGACCGCAGGCGGCATCGCCAATGCCCGGCCATGGATGGATGCTCTTGGCCAACATAATCCGCAGCCTTTTCTGGTCATCAATGCCGATGTGTTTACGAACTGGCCAGCAGCCCAGGCCATTTCAATTGCAAAGGATCTGATTGGCATGAAATCCGCACAAGGCCAGCACCGCTATCCGCAGTGCCATCTTGTGCTTGTTGATAATCCCCAGCATCACCCCTTGGGCGACTTTGGCCTGGGTGCGGCAGATGCGCGATCGGGCCTGCAGCACGTCTGCCGGCGGTCAGCCGCAGGCAGCCTGACCTTCTCGGGAATTGGGGTCTATGATCCGGAGTTATTCGCGGCGATTCATCCGGGTGAGCGGGCAGCGCTGGCGCCTTTGCTGTTTCAGGCAGTTGATCAGGGCCGCTGTGTCGGGAGTCATTTCCGCGGCGTCTGGTCTGACGTGGGAACGCCCGATCGCCTTCGCCAGCTCAATTCGGTATAACTTCAATTCGAACTTTATTTAGCCCATTAATGCAGAGCCCATCATGAACGGCCCAGCCCCAACGCCCGGCGAAATTTTTAGTCACGCCCTGGCCGCAGAACTCAAGCCCCTGGAGATCCCGGCCCCTGTCCATGGCCAGCAACACCGATCCCGCCAGGCCCGGCTTGCGCAGTGGATTGCACAACAAGGCGGCGGAGTTGTCGTGTTAAGTGCTGGCGAAGAAATTATTCGCAATCGCGACAATCCTTTTCCGTTTCGTAGCCACAGTGACTTTTTGTACCTCACAGGATTTCCCGAGCCCGATGCCTGGTGGCTGATGCGAGTTGATGACAAAGGCAACACCGAGACAGTTCTGGCCTGCCGGCCAAGAGATGCTGAACGCGAGATCTGGGATGGAATTCGGGTGGGTCCGCAGCATGCCGCCCAGCGCTTTACGGCCGATCGCGCCGTTGACTTGAGCGCACTTGATGAGACGGTGATCGCACTGTCGGGTGATGTGCCCGCCTTTTACGCCCACATGGGCATGGATGCAGGCCTGGATGAACGGCTACGGCATTGGCTCGCCGCCGTGAGGGCCAAAGGCCGTGCCGGTGTGAATGCACCCGATCGAATTGTTGACCTTGGCGCTGTGATCGCGCGACAAAGGCTCATCAAAGATGCAGATGAAATTGCAACCATGCGGCGGGCGGCCGAGATCTCTGCGCAGGCCCATGTGCGGGCCATGGCCTTTACCCGGCCTGGCCATCATGAGTTTGAGATTGAGGCAGAACTCTTGCATGAGTTTAGGCGGCAAGGAGCCCAGTCGGTCGCCTATGGCAGCATCGTTGCCTCGGGCCCGCATAGCTGCATCTTGCATCACCGCGCAGGAAGCCGGCCAGTCCGCGATGGTGAGCTTGTATTAATTGATGCCGGCTGCGAATTGGATGGCTACGCCTCGGATATCACCCGCACCTACCCGGCCAATGGAAAATTTACTGCCGCACAACGTGCGGTCTACGATGTGGTGGTGGCCGCACAGCAGGCTGCGATCGACGCGACACGGCCAGGAGCACTGCTTTCTGATCCTCATGATGCCGCTGTCCGGGTCTTGGCCCAGGGCATGCTGGATTTAAAACTGCTGGCCGCATCCTCGGTGGATGGGCTGATTGAGTCAGGCGACTACAAGCGCTTTTATATGCATCGGACTGGCCATTTTTTAGGCCTGGATGTTCATGATGTGGGGGATGTTAAAACCCCGCTCGCGGCTGGAATGATCACCACAATCGAGCCCGGACTGTATATCCGGCCGGCCGACGACATTGCAGCGGAATTCTGGAATATCGGCATTCGAATCGAAGATGATGCCCACCTGACAACAAGCGGCGTTGATCTGCTCACACGGGGCGTGCCGGTGAAGGCCGAGGCCATCGAAGGGCTCATGCGTGACTGATCCCCTTATCCGAATCCAGGGCGCGGGGCCGGTTGGCATCATGGCGGCCCTGTTTTTGGTGAAGTACGGCTGGTCACGGTCCGCAATTCAAATCATCGATCCGGCATTGGATGCGGCCCAGCCCGCTGCCATCGATGATCCAAGAATTTTGGCGCTGTCACAGGGCACATTAAGCCGGTTTGCTCAGTTTGGATTGGATTGTCATCCGGTACGCATTCAAGAGATACACGTTTCTTCGCAAGGCCAATTTGGCTCAATGCAGATCAAAAGCGAAAACGCAGGCGTGGCATCTCTCGGGGGGCTGGTGCCGTATTCACAGCTATTGGAAATTCTACGCAGCCGACTGCATGCTGAAGGCATCAGCACGGCGGCCGCTGCCCCAGCAGCCGCAGGCAGCGCCACTGCCGCAGTTCATATCATTGCCGAAGGGGGCCTGTATCAGTCAGCAGATCAGTCTTCAATCGATTCCGGCATGCAAGTCGTGCGTGACTATCAGCAACATGCGGTCATTGGCTGGGTCCAGACCCAGCTGCCCACTGGCGCGACCGCCTATGAACGCTTCACAGCCGACGGCGCAGTTGCCCTGCTGCCGATGCATCAACGCTACGCCCTGATCTGGTGTGCCGCCACAGATCAGGCCCAAACGTTTTTTAGTGCTGATCCCATCCGCCAATGCGAGATGATTGAAAACCTGATGGGCGGGCGTCTTGGCCGAATCCGCAGCGTTTCGCTCACGGGCAGCTATCCCCTTGGGCTGAAGTGGCGCGAGACTCTCGTCGAGGGCAGCACAGTCTGGATTGGAAACTCTGCCCAGGCGCTACACCCCATTGCGGGGCAGGGACTGAATCTCGGATTTCGAGATGCGGAGGCCCTCTCGGCCTGCCTGCTGCAGCGGGGCCGGCCCATTGCAGAGCGCCTTCAAGATTATGCACAGCGCCGAAAAACAGATCGCTGGGCGGTGCGCACCGCAACCGATACACTGGCACGGGCTGCATGGGTTCGCCGATCCATCGGCGCCATGGCCTTTGTTCCGGGTGCCAAGCGCCTTTTAGGCCAGGTCCTGATGTTTGGCGGTTAACCCCGAGTAATACAGCTGCAAAGCCCCGATGCCGATCTTTCCTGTCTTCCAATCCCCGCTCACCATTGGTCGCCACGTGCTGCCCAATCGGGTGTTCGTTGCGCCGATGGCAGGCGTCACCGATCGGCCTTACCGCCAGCTGTGCAAGCGGCTGGGGGCGGGCTATGCCGTCAGTGAAATGGCCGCCTCAAATGCACTGCTTTGGGCCTCCGATAAAACCACGCGTCGCATTAATCACGATGGTGAGATTGCGCCAAAATCAGTGCAAATCGCCGGTGCTGATCCTGACATGATGGCCCAGGCGGCGCGTTTTAATGTCGAGCGCGGTGCCCAGATTATCGATTTAAATATGGGCTGCCCGGCTAAAAAAGTTTGCAATGTCGCGGCGGGCTCTGCACTCATGCAGACCCCGAGACGTATCGCCGAAATTATTCAATCGGTGGTCAAGGCGGTCGGGGCCGATGGCATACCGGTCACGCTGAAGATGCGCACCGGATGGGATCGCGAACATCGGAATGCGCCGGAGATCGCCCGCATGGCCGAGGATCTTGGCATCGCCATGATCACGATCCACGGCCGTACCCGGGCCGACAAATACCAGGGCATGGCCGAATACGACACGATTGCAGAGATCAAATCAAATTCCAGAGTGCCGATCGTGGCCAATGGTGATATCGATAGCCCGGCCAAAGCCCTCGAAGTACTGCGCTACACCGCCGCCGATGCCGTCATGATTGGACGGGCGGCACAAGGCCGGCCATGGATCTTTCGTCAGATTGACCACTACCTGAATACAGGTGAGCTGCTGGCGGATCCCAGTGAAGCAGAGATCGCGGGCTGGCTTCGCAATCATCTGCAGGATCACTACGCATTTTATGGAGAATCGGCTGGTGTTCGCACCGCGCGCAAACACATCGGCTGGTATTTAAAGGGCCTACATGGCGCCAAAGTATTCCGTGATGCATTAAATCAACTGGAATCAACCGAATCGCAACTGCGTGCCATCGACGCATTTTTTAATCATCGCTATGAATCAGAGTTCCAGCAGGCCGCCTAGGGCCGAAGACACCGGCATCGACGAGACTATTCGTCGGTCGCTGGACCAATACTTCAAAACCCTGGATGGCCAACGGCCCCATGCCCTCTACGACATGGTGATCCAGGCCGTTGAGCGGCCGCTGCTGGATTACGTGCTGGCCCACTATCAAGGCAATCTCAGCCATGCGGCCAACGCCCTTGGCATCACCCGAAACACCCTTCGAAAAAAGCTCGCCCAACACCAGCGTAGCCCAGCTGCAATCAGCCAGCGCCGCGCCTCTCACTCAGCTTAGGAGTTCACTGTGTCACAGGTTGCCCCCACCGCCTCCTCACCCCGGCCGAATCGGATCGTGATTCGCCGCGCGCTCTTAAGTGTTTCCAATAAAAATGGCATTCTTGAATTCGCACAAGCACTCGTCGCCCGTGGCGTGCAATTGCTCTCGACCGGAGGCACTGCGGCCTTACTGCAGAAATCGGGAATCGCTGTCACCCCGGTAGAGGCCATCACGCAATTTCCTGAAATGCTGGATGGCCGAGTCAAAACACTCCATCCTGCGGTGCATGGGGGGCTGCTGGCCCGCCGAGATCACCGCGCACACATGCAGGCCTTGCAGCAGGCCGGCTTTGCTGCGATTGACCTGCTGGTGGTCAATCTCTATCCGTTTCGTGAGACCCTGGCGCGGGCAACCGCAAGCTATGAAGATGTGATTGAAAACATTGATATCGGCGGCCCAGCGATGCTGCGGGCTGGCGCCAAGAATCATGATGGCGTCGCTGTTGTGGTGGATCCCAGCGACTACAGCAGCCTGCTGGCTGAGATGGATCAGCACGGCAACACCTTGGGCTGGCCCACCCGGCAGCAGCTGGCCAAAAAAGTATTTGCGCACACCGCTGATTACGATGCGGCCATCAGCAATCTGCTAAATGCCCTGCCTGCCAGCCCCTGTGCGCCCGATGACAGCGGCTGCATGCCGCCTGACCCAAAGACTGTCGATCTTTATCCCGATATCCTGACCCTACAGTTCCATCGGGTTCAGGCGATGCGCTATGGCGAAAATCCGCATCAGAGCGCAGCGTTTTATCGGGAATCCGATCCGCAGACGGGCACACTGGCCAATTACACCCAGCTGCAAGGCAAGGCGCTTTCTTATAACAACATTGCGGATTCCGATGCCGCCT
>CAYFPT010000084.1:6427-7448 GCA_964345065.1 uncultured Bordetella sp. | reverse complement strand
TCCGGTGATCAGAATTCAATTATCAAAGGCGGCGGCCCGCAGATTTTCCGCACCATCGGTGTAGAGTCGAATGCCGATGCGGATACCGCCCAGCGCCGCATCAGTGATTCCAGAGTCGAAGAAGACGAGCGGCTTCGGCTGAACACGCTTGCCATGCAGGAGGCCAAGGGCCAGATCCAGGAAAAGATGCAGTCAGACCCTGAACTTGCTAAAACTCGGAATCAGGTTTTCATGGACATCTCCGCTGAAGGGATGCGGATTCAAATCGTGGATGAAAAAAACCGCGCAATGTTTATGGTGGGCGGGGCGGAAATGGCCCCCTACGCCGTCAATCTGCTGCGTTTAATCGGCAGTGTTTTAAAGGACATGCCCAATCTGGTCCGTATTGAGGGCCACACCGATGGCCTGAAATACGGCAACGGACCCGCCGGCTACACCAACTGGGAGCTTTCCACGGAGCGTGCCAATGCCGCACGACGCGAAATGGTCCGCGGGGGCTTACAAGAAGGCAATGTTTCTCAGGTGGTGGGCTTTGCCGACACGATTCGCTTAAATCCAAGCAATCCCAACGATCCTTTAAATCGGCGCATCTCGATCACGGTACAAACCAAAACGGCTGGCGGCCTACCTTCGGCAAAGCCAGCGGCACCCTCTCCTGCGCCGGCCGCCCTCGAAAAGGGCCAGGCCCCAGCGAAGTCGGCGCCCGCCGCAGCGCGTTCGCCCGTGGCCGGCCAATCGCCGGCGGCAGCGCCCGCGCAAGGCCCTGGGGCTGCACCAGCATCGGCGGATCAAAGTGGCCGCACTCCAGTGCTTGTCTTGCCGCCACGGCCCCAGCTCGGACCGGCCGCCGCTGGGGCGCCGCCCAAAAAATAAGGCCTGGCCATGAGCACGTATCTGCAATCCCGTCGCCACTTGCGGTTACTGCGCGTCACTGTGGCTGGTGCGTTGGCAGTCAGTTCAGTGGCGTTTTCTGCGCAGCCAGCAAAGGTGCCGCAGGCGGGTGCTGCGGCTGCAGCGCCAG
>CAYFPT010000084.1:5422-6417 GCA_964345065.1 uncultured Bordetella sp. | reverse complement strand
TTTTGCTGATTTCACGCAGTGGCATCGTCAGTACCTGGTCGAGCGCGGCAAGGCTGCCAAAGGGGCAGCATGTATTCGCAGCAGCAGCTGTCTCAGTGATGAGAGCGATTATTTTCGGCACATTGAGGCAGCACACAACATTCGCAAAGCCATTGAAGGCTGGGCAAAAAGCGGCAATCATGATGCTGCCTACTATGCGGGTCTGATGGCCTTCGATGAGGCGAAGCGTTTTGACGAGGAATTCCGAATCTATGCTGGCCATAAGGATGAACGCTACCTGGAGGCGGGTCGAAAATTTCTTGAGGCGTCCGATCGCGAAAGGCGCAAGGCAAAGGAATTTTTGCACCCGGCTGCCTATGCCCATCGTGCCGATTCCTGCATGCTGATGGGTGACATTATTGAATACGAAAAGATGGGTAATCTCGAGTCTAAGGCGCTCGTGTTTTTTTACTGCGCCTCTCGTGAGTACTACATTGCTGGCCACCGGGATCAGGCGGTCCGTGCTTACACTGCCATGCTGCGCAATGGCCACCCACAAAGCCCCATGATTATCGAAATGCACGCACGACTGTTTTCGCAACAGCCGCCGAATCTCTGGCGGCCGATCAGCGGCCCTGCAAATGCACCCGCTGCTACTGCCGGCAAACCGGCCCAATAACGAAAGGAACTACGATGGCTCCGATTCTTCAAAAGCTTGCGGTGATTCTCAAAAAGACGATGTTCTTTCTCGTTTTTCCGTTAGGCTTTGTGGTGTTTTTGTTTTTCCTTGGCGAACAGTTCGAGGTCAATCGATTGGGCGCGGTCGCGGAGTGCGAGGATTCGACCAATCAGTCGGTCTGCCTGCGTTCGAAGGGCTATCTTGCCGCCGCCCCGTACTACCCCGATTTGGGCCGACGCTATCTCGGTAGTTTTGCCCGCGTAGTCGGCGGTGATCTCGGCGCCAGCTATAAAGAGCCTGAGCCCGCCGCTCCGGTAGCCGCTGCCGAGGGAACTGC
>CAYFPT010000084.1:4018-5412 GCA_964345065.1 uncultured Bordetella sp. | reverse complement strand
CCCCGCCCGCACCGCCTCTGCCGCCGCCTGCCGCGATTGCACCGCCGGTAATTCCAAAAAAATAAAGCTTGATGAAGCGATACGCCCGATTGCTGCTGCTGCCGCCGCTGTTTGCGGCGCTGGCGGCTTGCTCGGACTATCAGACTGCACGACGTGCCTATGAGGTTGGCCGCTTCACCGAGGCCCTCGAGATTCTTGAGCGTTTGGCGCGAGAGGGTGACTCACGTGCCCAGTACGAAGTGGCCTTGATGTATTTACAAGGCATCGGCACGGCAGTGAATCCAACTCTTGGCGGACAGTGGATGCTAGCGGCCGCCAACACGGGCAACGCAACGGCAATGGTTGAGATTGGCGGCCGTTTTGAAAATGGTGTCAACGCCGAGAAAAATACGATTCTGGCCTTTACCTGGTATCGGCGTGCCGCGCTGACAGGGGATCCCATTGGCCGCTATAAATACGCGCTGATGTACGAGTCAGGCGAGGGCATCCCTCAGGATCTTCCCCGGGCCTATGCCTGGTATCGGCTGGCGGACAGCACGGCTGGGAAAATTGCTGCCCAGCGGGTCTGGCAGAAAATGACGCCGGCAGATCGCGAGCAGGCCGATCGCGTCCACGATCTTTTGAAAAAGAATCCAGAAGCCTGAGCTAAACTTCCGGCATGGCGGAAGAAGAGTTCCAGGAAGATAAAACCCTAGAACCTACCGAGCGGCGATTACAAAAGGCCCGCGAGGAAGGACAGTTCGCCCAGTCCCGCGACCTCACCACTCTCGGGCTATTGCTGGTTTTCATGTTATTCGCATTCTCCGCTGGCCCAGTCCTGGTGCGGCAGATGGTGATCATGGTTCGAGACGGCCTGACTTTCTCAGATCCTGATCGATGGGCCGACACCGTCATGGCATGGTTATCGGGATCGGTATTGAGTTTCGTTGGTCTACTGGCCCTGCTGCTCCTGCCCGTGTTGTTAGTGGCGATATTCGCGCCCCTCAGCCTCTCGGGCCTGCGCCCAGTATTTGCGTTTAAGTTTCAAGGCAATCGATTAAATCCGATTGCGGGTATCGGCCGAATACTCTCCCTGCCGACTGCGGTAGAGCTGGTGAAGACCATCCTGAAGGCATTTCTGATCTTGGGTGTCGGCATGGCCTATCTAATTGCGTTGCTGGGGAATGTCTCGACTCTGGTGAATCAGGATTTCAATCTGGCAGTGGTGAACACGAGCCAGCTTATTTTTAATGGCGCCTTGCTGCTGTTGATTCCTCTGATCCTGATTGCGGTGGGCGATGCGGTATTCCAGCGCTTTAATTTCATGCGGCAGATGCGAATGAGTCGCGAGGAAATCAAGCAGGAAATGAAAGAGATGGAAGGCTCGCCAGAAATTCGCGCCAAGCTGCGGCAGA
>CAYFPT010000084.1:2993-4008 GCA_964345065.1 uncultured Bordetella sp. | reverse complement strand
ACCCGGACCACTATTCGATTGCATTGCGCTATGACCAGGCCACCATGGCTGCGCCCGTGGTGGTTGCCAAAGGCCTAGACTCCCTTGCCTTAAGAATCCAGGAGGTGGCCAAGGAGCACCAGGTGCCGATTGCTCGGATACCGCCGCTGGCACGTCTGATGTACTCGCGATTGGAAATTGGTGATCCGGTGCCCGAGCAGCTCTTTGAGGCGGTGGCCAAGGTGCTGGCCTGGGCCTATGAATTAAAGCGCGGCACCAAAGACGAAGCCGACTTGCCGGAGATCGGTGCACTCCCACAACTTGAGACGGCGGCGTGATTCGCCTGGGCCCACTCTCTAAGGCGCTTCTCTCTCAAATTCTTGCGATGGCCTTGGTGCTGGGTGCATTGGCGCTCGGCGCCTTTGGCGATCCGCCGCAATTCTGGCTGGCCATTGCCGCGCAGGCGTGCTGTGCGGCTTTGATTGCATATTGGCTGATGTCAGATCGCTGGTGGCTATGGATTCACGCGCTGTTTCCGATTGCGGTTGCGGCAGCCAATAGCCTGCAGATTCACAGTGGCTGGTATTTGGCGGCATTTTTGGCCTTCGTTTTGGTCTTCGGCCCGACGGTGCGAAGCCGGGTGCCCTTGTTTTTGTCCAGCGAGCCCGCAATCCAAGCGGTCTCAGAATTCTTGGCGCGCGAGGTCTTCGCTCAGCAGCCTGACGCTCGGGTGCTGGATTTTGGTGCAGGTACAGGCAGTATGCCGATTGGGTTAGCAAAACGGCATCCCGAACAGTTTTTTGAGGGGATCGAGGCCGCCTGGCTGCCGTTTCTTCGCGCGCGCCTGAAGGCAGGGGGGCTCTCCAATGTTCGTCTGATTCGGGGCAATTTCTGGGATCTTGATTTATCGCCATATGCGGCGGTGTATGCATTTCTATCCACTGAGCCGATGCCGAAGCTGTGGCGGAAGGCCTGCCAGGAAATGCGGCCAGGAACCTTGTTGATTTCCAATAGCTTTCGAGTGCCGGGCGTCGAG
>CAYFPT010000084.1:0-2983 GCA_964345065.1 uncultured Bordetella sp. | reverse complement strand
CCAGGTGCTGCAGGTCGCTGACGAACGCGATACGGAGCTGTTGATCTACCGCATTAAGCCCACTTAGTCGTGGTGGGCAGTGAGCCAGGCCTCGAGAATGGCTTTCAGATGGGGATCTTTCCAGACTCGCTGAGCATTTTCGGCCTGACGGTCGGTGATTTCAATCAGGCGCAGCCGTTTGACAAAGTTCATGTGTCCGGCGGTACTGGGGAAAAATGAATCGGGCGGCGTGAGCGGCCCAATCGGCACTAGGCAGAGGATCCACAGATCGCGCATGTGATCTTCGTAGATCTGGCCGGTTTTTTTCAGTTGCAGTGCCCGGTGCACCATAGCCCGCAGCAGCTTGAGCGGATCCACGATGCCGTAGTTGCAAATATTGACCAGCTCAGCGCCGACGATTTTTTTTAAATCTTTCCCCTCAGAGAAATCAAACCCGAATTCTCCAAAGTCAAAAACGTAGTTGGTAGCAATCTCGGCTATTTGTTTGGATTTATCGCCGTGGGCTTTTTTCAGGGCCTCCCGAAGACTTTTTTCAAAATTATTGCGGATCTCGTAGACCATGTCGTTTTGGGCGGCCAGAGGATCCACCTTTTTCTTTTTGCTGCCAAAAAGAAATTGAAAAAGCGCTTTAAACATCGAATTTCTCGCGAATTAAAATGGGCTGAAGGGGCAGAGGGCTACAGTGCGGTCTCATCGGGCGTACTGGCCTTAATCATCTCGGGCACCCGAGAGATTTCAGGCAGCGCCGAAGGTGGTGCCGAGGCTGCGCCGGTGGTCCAGTCCGAGCGCGCCCGCATGCTGTGGGCCTCAAAGACTGAGATCTGGCTTGCCTTCCAGACCGCCTCACAAAATGTGAGGAAGCGCTCTTTGACGTCATCCTTTCCAGCGCTGACGATGTAATCCCGCTGATACAGCGATTCAAAATCCTTGGCGGCCAGCACCGGCGGCGTTAATAGAAACGGCACCGGGAAACGCTGGGCGGCCATGGAGTCGAATTTACGCTGAAAGGGATGAATCTTATTGGGCGTGATCAGCAGCCGAGGGGAACGTGGCCGGTCCAATGCGGGCTTCAGATCCCCGAGCAGAGCAATCGTGGACAACAGCTCAAGCTCGGACAGCGATGTCGGAATAATCCAGAGATCGAAAATCTCGAGCAGTTCATAACCTACTGCGGGCGACCATGTGACATCGGTAATGACCACCTCGTGGACATTGGAAGCATCCCGGATATGGCATCGGGCATTGAAGATGCCCAGCCGGTTGGCGCCCTGAATCAGATGGCTGGCGTGGTCATATTTGAGCCGATCAACATGAACGGCATTTTTGATCCACTGCGATGAGGTGCCCTGACGATCTAGGTCGATCAGCAGCGTGCTCATCTGCCGCTCTATCGCGAAATAGGCGGCCAGATTCGCGCTCAGTGAGCTCTTGCCAACGCCCCCCTTCTGGTTACTGACCAGAATTTTCAGTCTCGGCGTCCCACCTGTCTTCAATCGCTCGCTCCGCCCCCGCTGGGTCTAGGGATGCCGAATTTTAGCGGCAAATGGGGATGCCCTAGAATGGAATCCTAGATAAATTTCACCATCAAAGAGGGTTGTTGTGGCCTTTCGAACCTATCCCCCCGAACTTGACGCCAAGGTCCTGGAGCAATATCGGCTGGACCCACGGCCTGCCGAGCGCACGGTGATTCGGGAGTTCCATTCAGGCGTGACCGCGGGACTGATGCCGCTGGCGGACTTCACCAAGCGGCTTGCCCTGAAATGCGTCGAGGCCGACCCGGTGGTGGGCCTAGCGTTTTCCCTGCCCGAAGGCACCGAGGTGCCAAAGGCAATTAAGGAATCGCAGCATCTCTGGGTGGTCATCACTGCCGATCAATACAAACTGCAGTTCATCGCACCCAATGTGAAATTTGGTTCCTACGATCTGGTGACAGCGGACTTCCCCACGGAGGTCATTGCCATTCAGCGCCGCGAGAGTTTTCGCGTGCCGCCACCCGCAGATCGCACGCTCGATTTGGTGATTTCAGGCTCTTTTAGCGCGGTGGTCGAGCCACGAATTTTCGACATTGGTTTTCAGGGAATTGGACTCGAGTTCAGCGCCATGGAGCGTATGCAAGTGGGTACCATCTGGTCGAACTGTTATTTCTCTCGTGGAAAGAAGTCTTCTGAAAGCTTCATGCTGCAGGTGAGAAATGTGAGCGATGTCTACAACCTAGACCACTTTCGTGTGGGCTGTCAGCTGTTAAAGCCTGGCCAGCAGACCATCACGGATTTCGAGACCACCCGCAACAGCATTCAAAACTGCATTGTTTCGGGCCAGCCGCAACGCTGGCATTTAAGCGTCAGCTGGCTTTAAGCAGGCCCTGCCAGAGGCTGAGTCTTCGGGCCGCAATTTCGCCGGCCGCAACCGCCTGCTTGACCGAGCAGCCCGGCTCATTCAGATGATGGCAATTTGCAAACCGGCATCGGCCGCGGGCCTGCTGTGCAGCTGCCCACTCCGGAAATCCGAGCGCCAGCTGTGTCTCGGAGAGGTGATGCAGGCCAAAAAGCTGAAAGCCTGGCGTATCGATGAGCCAGCCTTCATGGGCGGCCACCATGCGCGAGGCGGTTGTGGTGTGGCGGCCGGTCTGAAGGGCCTGCGAGATTTCTTGTGTCTGTGCATTAAATTCGGGCACAAGCCAGTTTAAGAGACTACTTTTTCCCATGCCCGACTGGCCCAAGACCAGAGTGGTTTTTTTAGCGACTGCGCGCACCAAGCCGGCGTTTTCAGTTTGAATAAATCCGGGTGTCTTCGGTTTGGCGGCGACTTCCAGAACGGCCCATCCCAGCTGCGCAAGGCCGTCAGTGAAGCTTGCGAGTTGCTGCCGGGCCCGCTCAGTAGGCTGGGAAAGGTCCATCTTATTGATCACAATCAGCCCGGAAATATCCTGCGCAACGCAGGCGCAGATCATGCGCGCCAGCAGTTCATCGGAAAAAAGTGGATC
>CAYFPT010000083.1:0-7611 GCA_964345065.1 uncultured Bordetella sp. | reverse complement strand
TCACTGGCCGATTCCCTGCTGTCGAGACCTTGGCAACACTCGGCTTTGATTCGCCACGCCGGTCTGAATTTTTCTTACGTGAACTCGAAACACTGCTGGTGCTGGGCCGCCAGGGCATGGTGAATCTGAAAGAAATCCGTGGCTCATTTGCCGGTGCCTTGGGCCTGCCGCAATTCATGCCCAGCAGCTGGCAGAAATTCGCCGTGGGCTATAAAAACCGCGGCCGGCCGGATCTGATTAATAGCCCTGCCGATGCCATCGCCTCAGTCGGAAATTTTCTGAAAATGCACGGCTGGAAAAGCGGTGAGGCCAGCCACAGCGTGGCCCGAGTTGCTGAGGGCGCCGATGCGAAGCGATTCGTCGCTCCGCAGCTTGAGCCCGTGCATACGGTCGCCGAGATCGAGAGCGCAGGCATCCACCAGGCCGACAGCCGGCTCTCTGCAGACGTCAGGGCAAGTCTCATTGATCTGCCGGAAGAAGATGACTCGGTGGGCTATTGGTTTGCCGCCCATAACTTTTTTGTGATTACCCAATATAACCGCAGCTTTATGTATGCGGCAGCGGTGCTCAGCCTCTCCGAATCACTCGCAGCACAAACGTGATGCTGGTAACGCCGAAGCGCCGCAGACTGCTCGGCGTTATTGTTTCTGCATTAGTGATGGCAGGCCTTGGGGCCTGCCAGAAGACCAGCGGGCCGCAGCTGCCGGCGGGCCCATATTCAGTCGCCGAAGTGTTTGACGGCGATTCATTTAACTTGCAAGCCAGAGGCGGGCAGATCATTCGGGTAAGAATTGCGGGAATCGATGCGCCAGAAAAAACCCAGCCCTATTCCAATAAAGCCAAAGATTCATTAACCGAGCTGCTGCAATCTGGCCCAATCGGACTGCAGCCCGTAAAGGTCGATGCCTATGATCGCTGGGTGGCCAATGTCAGTATTGGCGATCGTGATCTTGGACTGGTGCAGATCCAGCGTGGCTATGCCTGGTATTTCGTGCGCTACAAAAAAGACATCAGCGAAGCCCAGCAGCAGCGCTATGCCGATGCAGAGCGCAGCGCCCGCGATGCACGGCTTGGCCTATGGGCAGGAATCGATGCCTCAGTGCGCAACCCCGCCTTGGTGCCTGAGCCGCCCTGGAAATTTCGCGAACGCATGCGAAAAGAAAAATAATTTACGCGCCCGCCTGCGCCATCCGATGGTTATTTCGTTCGCTGACGAAGGGCTTCGTAGCAGCAGACCCCCGCTGCCACCGAAACATTTAGGCTTTCCACCGAGCCCAGCATGGGAAGCCGCACCAGCAGATCGCAGCGCTCGCGTGTCAGGCGGCGCATGCCCTCGCCTTCTGCGCCGCAGACCAAGGCAATGCGGCCGGTGAGATCAGTCGCGTAGAGCGACTTTTCTGCGGTCTCAGCCAGGCCAATGACCTGATAGCCGGCTTGCTGAATTTCATCAATCGCACGCGAGAGATTGGTCACCTGCAGATAAGGCAGATGATCAGCAGCACCCGCCGACACTCGGGCTGCAACATCATTTAACGGCGCAGACTTATCCCGGGGTGCAATGACTGCCGCCACACCGGCTGCATCAGCGGTGCGCATGATGGCGCCCAGATTGTGGGGATCCGTCACACCATCCAGAAGCAGCAGCCACTGCCGGGCGGGCTCAAAGGCCTCAACCTGCGTCAGTAAATCGGAAAGGCTGTCGGGCTGCTCGCGTGCAGAGGCAAGCGCAAGAATGCCCTGGTGGCGCTGGCCCTTTGCAAGACGATCCATGGCAAGCGCGGAATCGGAAATGGCTTTCACACTGGCCTGCTCGGCCTGTTTGAGTAGCGCGTTAATCCGCGCATCGCGGCGCTGCCCATCGAAAATAATGCGCGAAATGGTCTCGGGCGCAGTCCGCAGCCGCGCGCGCACCGCATGAAATCCCAGCAGACAAATCTCTTTGGATTCCCGGCTCATCAGCGTGAGGCCTTGCCGCGACGGGATTTGCGCGCACTGCCCGCACGGCCCGCCGGCTGACGCGCGGTTTTTGAACTGCGGCCAGACTTGGTTTTTTCCGAAGCAGCAGCGCCTTTATCTTTTTGTTTGGCAGACTTTTTAGACTGCGTCTCTTTGTGTGTTTTTTCTGCTGGAGCGCGTGCTTTTTTATCGCGATGTTTTTTCGATGACTTCTTGCGCCCAGACGGCCCAGTCGCCAAGGCCTCGGCAAGCCAGGGCGGCATCTCTGACTCCGACGCCTCTTCCTGCGGCAGGGCATAAAAATCCTGCTCGCGCTCGGAGGGCCGGCTTGCCCGAGTTGCCCGGATCATGCTGGGCACCAGCTGAAACTCAATACGCCGGGCATCTAAATCCACACGGGCGACCTGCACCACCAGGCTGTCGTAGAGCCGAAAGCGGCGGCCGGTACGCTCTCCGCGTAACTCATGCAAGACCTCGTTGTGCTGAAAGTACTCAGCACCAAGCTCCGAGACATGAATCATGCCTTCAACGTATAAGGCATCCAGCGTAATGAACAATCCAAAAGGCGCAATGCCGGTCACCGTGCCCCGCAGCTGCTCGCCAATCCGTGATTTCATGTACTGGCATTTCAGCCAGGCCTCGACATCACGGGAGGCCTCGTCTGCGCGGCGCTCCGCGCCCGAGCAGTGGTCCCCGATATTGCGCCAGCGGTGCATCGGATCATCAAGGCCCGTGTCGCCATAAGGCGGCAGGTAATGGCCTTTGTTGTGAATAATGGTTTTGATCACCCGATGCACCAGCAAATCCGGATAGCGACGAATCGGTGAGGTGAAATGGGCATAGGCCTCGTACGACAGGCCAAAGTGGCCGACATTTTCCGGGGTGTAGATCGCCTGCTGCATGCTTCGCAACAGCAATGTCTGAATCAGCCGAGAGTCC
The DNA here is from genome assembly GCA_964345065.1 of uncultured Bordetella sp. GTDB lineage: Bacteria > Pseudomonadota > Gammaproteobacteria > Burkholderiales > Burkholderiaceae_A > Lacustribacter. Next base: position 4,716 of record CAYFPT010000083.1, on the reverse strand, counting down.
GGCCGGGCCCGGATCTCTTTGGCAAGCCGGGCATAGTCCCCCGGCGCGGGCTCATCGCCGCCTTCAAGCTTTAGGCCCTGAACCTTTAAAAACTCACGCAGCGCACGCAGCCGCTCGGGCGTGGGGCCTTCGTGGACCCGATAAAGCCCATGGCGCTTGGCCCGTTTCAGAATGTCCGCAGCGCAGGTATTGGCCGCCAACATGCACTCTTCAATTAAGCGATGGGCATCGTTGCGCACACGCGGCACAATTTTTTCGATCCGGCCAATGGCATCAAACTGCATATAAGTCTCAACCGAATCAAAATCAATCGCGCCACGGGCCTCGCGGGCCGCAAGCAACACACGAAACACTTCTTCCAGATGGCCCAGGGTCTGGGCCAGCGGGCCGAGGTGGCGGGCATCTTCAGAAAGCGGGTCACACATCGCCGCCCAGGCCCGGGTATAGGTCAGCCGCTGGGCCGAACAAATGATGGCGTCGTAAAACTGATAGGCCCTGACTTCGCCGGCGGTGGTCACCACCATATCGCAGACCAGGGCCAGCCGATCAACATGCGGATTGAGCGAACACAAGCCATTGGAGAGTTTCTCCGGCAGCATCGGCAGCACACGACGCGGAAAATAAACTGAGGTGCTGCGCGAGTAGGCATCCCGATCCAAGGCATCACCACTTTGGACATAGTGGCTGACATCGGCAATGGCCACCAGCAGCCGCCAGCCTTTGCCCGCAACAGGCTCGGCATAGACGGCGTCATCAAAGTCGCGAGCATCTTCACCATCAATGGTCATGAAGGGCACATCGCGCAGATCAACACGGTCCTTCAGATCTTTTGGCCGCACCGCATCGGGAAGTTTTTTGGCAAGGGCCTGGGCCTCATCGGAAAATTCGTGCGGCACATCGAACTTGCGGACCGCGATCTCAACTTCCATGCCCGGGTCATCGACACCGCCTAACACCTCGATCACACGGCCCACAGGCGGCGTGTAACGCGTGGGCGGATCAACGATTTCAATAGAGACCACCTGCCCCGGCTCCGCGCCCATCGTATCGATGGGGGCCACAATCACATCGTGCTTAATGCGCTGATCCTCGGGCACCACCAGCAAAATGCCCCGCTCATTGACAAGCCGCCCCACCAGATTGCGATTGGCGTGCTCCACCACCTCTAGGATGACGGCCTCGGGCCGGCCCCGCCGGTCAGTGCCCACGACCCGGGCGCTGACCCGGTCACCGTGCATAGCCTTGAGCATCTCTTTGGGTGAGATAAAGACATCGTCGCCGCCCGCATCAGGCCGCACGAATCCAAAGCCATCGCGATGGCCGATCAGCCGGCCATAAAAGCTGGTCTGTGAAGTTGCAGATGCAGGACGGTTTGACAATTACGTGATTCCGGCTAAAGTACGCGCCTGCCTTGCCCAGATGGCGGAATTGGTAGACGCACTAGGTTCAGGTCCTAGCGGTGGCAACACTGTGGAGGTTCGAGTCCTCTTCTGGGCACCACATCTCTCCCCCGATCGCAGTCGACTCCCGCAAGTGTTGCACAAATCGCTTCCCATATGACAACACCCGCCCGCGTACTCGCTTTTGATGTCTTTGGCACCGTCGTCGACTGGCACGGCTCGATTGTGCGGGAAGTCGAGCAGCTCAAGCTTGCGGTCGATGGTGATGCATTTGCCACTGCCTGGCGGGCGGGCTATCAGCCTGCAATGGCGGAAGTCCGAAAGGGCCAGAAGGCCTGGACCAAAATCGATGTGCTGCACCGAATGATTCTGGATCGCATTCTTGTTGAGTTCGGACTGAATCATCTCAACGAACAAACGCGGCAGGAACTTAATCGTATCTGGCATCGCCTTGCGCCCTGGCCCGACAGCGTCCCAGGCCTGCTGAAGCTCAAACAACGCTTCACCATCGTCACGCTCTCAAATGGCAATCTGGGCCTGCTGTCTAACATGGCAAAGGCGGCGGGCCTGCCCTGGGATCTGATTCTTTCTGCCGAAGTATTTCGTCATTACAAGCCCGATCCCGAGACTTATCTTGGGGTGGCCGATGTCTTTGATCTTGCGCCCCAAGAAGTCATGCTGGTGGCTGCCCACACGGACGACCTTCAGGCCGCCCAGCGGTGTGGGCTGAAGACTGCCTATATTCACCGTCCAACCGAATTTGGCGCCCGCAAGCTCAAGCCCATGCCGGATGTCAGCGGATTTGATTACAGCGCAGAAAGCTTCACGGACCTTGCAACGGCGCTGGGCTGCTGATTTATTGAAAAGGGTGGTCCAGCAGAATTGTGTCTTCGCGATCAGCGCCGGTCGAGACCATAGCAATCGGCGCACCCACAACTTCAGAAAGCCTCTTTAAATAACGCTGCGCGTTATCGGGAAGATCTGCCCACCTGCGCACGCCCTGAGTCGTCTCCAGCCACCCGGGCATTGTTTCGTATATCGGCTGGCACTGGGCCACCGCATCCGCGCCAAAGGGCAGTACATCAATATGGCCCTGCGGGGTGTTGTAGCCCACACAGAGTTTGACCTCTTGCATGCCATCCATGACATCAAGCTTGGTGATGCAGAGGCCTGTCACGCCGTTGATCTGCATCGCTCGGCGTAGGGCCGCCGCATCGAACCAGCCGCAGCGGCGCGGCCGGCCGGTCACTGAGCCAAACTCATTGCCACGCTTGGCCAAGAGCTGGCCGATTTCATTGACTTGCTCAGTCGGAAAGGGGCCGCCACCGACACGCGTCGTGTAGGCCTTGGTAATGCCCAGCACATAATGCAGACGCGCAGGCCCAACACCGGCGCCCGCCCCTGCCGCACCGGCCACACAGTTGCTGCTGGTGACATAGGGATAAGTGCCGTGATCGATGTCCAGCAGTGACCCCTGCGCGCCCTCGAAAAGAAGATTCTCGGCCCGCTGCCCAGCTTCATAGAGCAGTTGCGGCACATCGGCGGCCATCTTCAATAAGCGTGGCGCCATCGACATGAGGTCGTTATAGACCTGATCGACTGCAATCGTTGGGGCCTTCAAATGATGCTCCAGCACAAAGTTGTGCAGACTGAGGGCCTCGGTGAGTTTGGCGCGCAGCACATCGGGCTGGCGAAGATCCAAAAGCCGAATCGCACGGCGTGCAACTTTATCTTCGTAAGCCGGGCCAATGCCGCGGCCTGTGGTGCCGATCTTGGCATCACCACGGGCCGCCTCGCGGGCCTGATCCAGGGCCACGTGATACGGCAGGATCAGCGGGCAGGCGAAACTGATTTTGAGGCGCGACTCGACATCAATCTGATTGGCCTGCAGTTCATCGATTTCGCCTAAAAGGGCCGAGGGCGAGAGCACGACGCCGTTACCGATGTAGCAGGTAACGCCCGGATGCAGAATGCCAGAGGGAATCAGGCGAAGAATTGTTTTTTTGCCGTTGACCACCAGGGTATGGCCTGCGTTATGGCCGCCCTGAAATCGGACCACACCACTGACCTGCTCGGTGAGCCAATCGACAATCTTGCCCTTGCCTTCATCGCCCCACTGGGTGCCGATGACGACCACATTCTTGCCTTGGCCCGCGGATCGACCCGCAGTTTTTCCTGCCGACATGCGTCACTCCTGTGATTGATTTAAGCGACGATCCAGCGGCCGGATTGAGAAATAAGCCGTTGACCTGTCCATGATCCGAATTCTGCATCAGGGAGTCGGACCACCGCCCTGCCCTCGCGACGCAAAGCGGCAATCGCCTGCCGCAGGCCCGCATCATCCTGCCAGGGCGCTGCGATTGCAGCATCCTCCGGCTCGGATTCGAAATTGGTGATCTCCAGTAACTCGCGAAGTTCAAGGCTAAAGCCGGTCGCTGCGCGGGCGCGGCCAAAGACTCTGCCTGCACCGTCGTAGCGGCCACCGCGCACGACGGCATTGGGCAGGCCCTGGCAATAAATCGAGAACATCACACCATTGTGATAGCGATAGCCCCGCAAATCCGCAAAATCCACGGTCAACACGCACTGCGGATGCTCGGTAAACATGGCCGAGTTGGCCACCGCCTGCAGCCGATCTAAGGCTTCGGTAATCGGCGCAAGCTTCGGCAGACTGCGGCGAGCAGCATCGATCACGTTATTGGCGCCGGATGCCGGGCCGTAACAATCAATCAATGCCGCAAGTGCCTTTGCCGATTCGGCCGATAAACTTTTTACCCACTGAGCAAGCCCCACACGATCCTTGGACTGCAAGGCGGCCAGTACCTCGTTTTCGCAGGCGGCAAGGGCTGGATCCCGATCGCGCAAGGCGAGAAAGATTCCCCGGTGCGAGAGATCCAGCCTGACTTTCTGAATCCCGGCAGCATCTAGGGATGCCAACGCAAGTTCCTGGACCTCGAGATCGGCCTCTAGGCCATCGTGGCCAAAAAGCTCGCAGCCCATTTGCACCGGCTCTCGCGATGACAGCAGGCCTGCAGGCTGTGCATGCAGCACTGATCCGGCATAACAGAGCCGGGTGACGCCTTTGTTCTGAATCTGATGGGCATCTAAGCGCGCGGCCTGCGGCGTGATATCGGCCCGCAGGCCAAGCAGTCGGCCGCTGGCCTGATCCACCACCTTGAAGGTGCGCAGATCAAGATCGCGGGCCTGGTCAATCATCAGTGACTCGAGATGCTCCAACATCGGCGGCTGTACCAGCGCGTAGCCATAGCTGCGATACAGATCCAAAAGCCTGCGACGTAGGCGTTCAAGCCTTGCG
>CAYFPT010000082.1:0-7719 GCA_964345065.1 uncultured Bordetella sp. | reverse complement strand
AAGTGTTGATGCCAAGCCGGCTGCGGCCCATCGCACTGATGATGCCCTGGGTCACCGTCTGGCCCACACCAAATGGATTGCCGATTGCCAGCACGGTGTCGCCGACCCGGGCTTCGGTGGGCCTGCCAAATGCAATCACCGGAAGCCGGTTGAGCGAGATTTTTAGCACCGCAAGGTCGGTATCCGGGTCGCTGCCCACCAGCAGTGCGCCCGCCCTTCGGCCGTCGGCCAGGCCCACTTCGATCTGCTCGGCACCTGAGACCACGTGATGGTTGGTCAGGACATAGCCTTTTTCGGAGACGATGACCCCAGAGCCCAGGCCCGCGGCAGGCCCACGCTCGGGCGGGTCGCGAAAGAACTTGCGAAATGTCGGGTCATTCAAAAGGGGGTGATTGGGAACCGCGACCTTCTGGGTTGTGTAGATGTAGACCACGGCCGGCATGGCCCGGGCGGCCGCCTCACGATAGCCGTGGGCCGCAATCGGGGCGCCCCCCTCGCGCAGGCCGAGCTCCCCCGAGCCGGCAGGCTCCGAGCCTGAGCCCAGATTGGCAACCCAATGCGGCTTAAAGGTCAGGACCACAAACAGGGCAGCAAGGGCCAGCGTGGTGGCCTGGGCGAAAATGAGCCAAATACGTCGGACCATGCTGCCATTATTGCTGGAACTGGACTTTTGGCTGGCTTAAAATACATGTTTGCCCTAACTTTGAACGTCGAAAGAGCGGTTTTATGTCTCAAGCCTCGCAAGACCTTAGTTTTCCCGCACAGCCCTCCGCCAGCGCTACCTCCGAACGCCGCACCTGGCTGATTGCCTGCGGTGCAGTCGGGGGCGTGGCCGCCGCCGCAACTGCCGTGCCCCTGCTGACGTCGATGGCACCTGCAGAAAAAGCCCGCTCGGCCGGCGCGCCGGTTGAAGTCGATATTGGCGACATTCCCCCTGGCGGCTTAAAGACCGTGGAGTGGCGCGGCAAACCCGTCTGGATTGTCCGCCGCACTCCCGAGATGCTGGCCTCCTTGGAAAAAATTGAGGGCCAGCTTGCCGATCCGAAATCGGATCGGACCGCTTTTCCGACGCCGACCTACGCCAAAAATCGCCATCGCTCGATCAAGCCGGAATTTCTCGTTACGGTTGGCATCTGCACCCACCTCGGCTGTTCGCCAGTCAGCAAATTTGAGATGGGCAATCAGCCGGGCCTTGGCGCTGATTGGCAGGGCGGCTATTTCTGCCCCTGCCACGGTTCAAATTTCGATCATGCGGGCCGCGTCTATGCCAATAAGCCCGCCCCCGATAACCTGGAAATTCCGCGTCATATGTATCTATCGGATACGCGGATTGTTGTCGGCAAGGATGAAAAGGGCGAGGCCTGATTCGTTTTGTCTGGCGCTTTTAAATTTTTAAGTCGATAAGTTAGAACTGAGCTCGCGGAGAATTGCATGGCCTCTGAAAAGAATGTCACCACCACCGGCCTACTCGGATGGATCGATACCCGATTCCCTCTGACCAAGCTTTACAAAGAACACCTCTCGGAATACTACGCACCGAAGAACTTCAATTTCTTTTACTTCTTTGGCTCCCTGGCCATGGTGGTGCTGGCCCTGCAGATCATCACCGGTATTTTCCTGACCATGCATTACAAGCCGGATGCGTCATTAAATGCCGCAGGCGTGCCGGTGGCATTTGCCAGCGTGGAATACATCATGCGTGAGGTTCCATTTGGCTGGCTCATCCGTTACATGCACTCCACGGGCGCGTCGGCGTTTTTCGTGGTGGTCTATCTCCATATGTGGCGCGGATTGATCTATGGCTCTTACCGCAGCCCGCGCGAGCTGATCTGGATATTCGGCTGCGCCATCTTTTTGTGCCTGATGGCCGAAGCCTTTTTTGGCTACCTGCTTCCCTGGGGCCAGATGTCCTACTGGGGCGCCCAGGTGATTGTGAACCTGTTTTCTGCGGTGCCGCTGATTGGCCCAGACCTCTCGGTCTGGATCCGCGGTGACTTTGTGGTGGGCGATGCCACACTGAATCGTTTCTTCGCTTTTCACGTGATTGCCATTCCGCTCGTGCTGGTGGGGTTGGTTGCGGCCCACATCATCGCGCTGCATGAAGTCGGCTCCAACAATCCCGATGGCGTGGAAATCAAGAAAAACAAAAATGCAGAGGGCATTCCTCTTGATGGCATTCCCTTTCATCCGTATTACTCGGTGCATGACATCCTGGGCGTCGCGGGCTTTTTGATTCTGTTTTGTGCGGTCGTGTTTTTTGCTCCTGAGCTCGGCGGCTATTTCTTGGAATTTAATAACTTCATCCCGGCGGATCCGCTGGTCACGCCGCCGCACATCGCACCGGTCTGGTACTTCACGCCGTTTTATTCCATGCTGCGCGCAGTCACCGATTTGTTTACCTGGGTCATGGTGGCCTCTGCGGGGCTCGGGGCCCTTGCGGTCTTGCGCGCCCGCTGGCCGCTGATCATCAAAGGCGGCGCAATTGCAGCCCTGCTGGTGCTGGCCATCACCTTCCGCGTATTCGATGCCAAGTTCTGGGGCGTGGTGATCATGGGCGGCGCTGTGATTATTTTGTTCTTCCTGCCCTGGCTAGACCACAGCCCCGTGAAGTCAATTCGTTATCGTCCGAACTGGCATAAGGCGGTCTACATGGTCTTCCTGGTGAATTTTTTCATCCTGGGCTATCTCGGCGTGCTGCCCCCCTTCCCGTTTGGCCAGGCCTATTCGCTGGTGGGCACGGTGTTTTACTTCGCGTTTTTTGCGCTCATGCCGATCTGGTCACGGATCGGAGACTTCAAGCCCGTTCCCGAACGCGTGACGTTCAAGCCCCATTAATGCGCCACGCCAAGGACCTCACTATGAAAAAACTTTTTAAATCCTTTCTGGCGGCAGTCGCGACATCGCTGGCCTTTGTTGCCGGCCCTGCGGCGTTTGCAGCAGGCGGCCCGGTCGCCTTAGATGCAGCCCCGGCGCAGAAGCTCTCGGACCGAACCGCAATGCAAAATGGCGCCAAGACCTTTATGTCGTATTGCATTGGCTGCCATGGACTATCGGCAATGCGCTACAGCCGGCTTGCCGACATCGGCATGACCGAAGAGCAGATCAAGGCCGTGATGCCGCCCGGGTCAAAGCCGGGCGACTACATTCGGACTTCTCTGAATCGCGCTGAGGCGAAAGATTGGTTCGGTGCCGCACCCCCAGACCTTTCCGTGACGGCCCGCTCGCGCTCGTCCCATTCAGGCGCGGGCACAGACTGGATCTACACATTTCTGAGAACCTACTACGAAGACGCCAGCCGCCCGACCGGCTGGAACAACAAGACCTATGTTGGCGTTGGCATGCCGCATGTGCTGTGGGAGGCACAGAAGTCCAAATCACCGGCTGAGTTTGATGCGATGGTGGGCGATCTGGCGGCATTTTTAAACTACGTTGCCGAGCCCGCCCAATTCTCACGCAAGACCATCGGCATGGTGGTCATGGCCTTCCTGGCCATCTTCTTCGTGCTGGCCTGGCGCTTAAATAAGGCCTACTGGAAGAACATTAAGTAAGACGGGTTTTCGTTTGTTTCGCATAAGGGCGGGGGCCTTTCCCGCCCTTCTTCTTTAAGGAATGCTCCACCATGATGGTCCTCTACTCCGGAACCACCTGCCCGTTTAGTCATCGTTGCCGTTTTGTGTTGTTTGAAAAAGGCATGGATTTTGAGATTCGGGATGTTGATCTCTTTAATAAGCCAGAAGACATTTCGGTGATGAATCCCTACGGCCAGGTCCCGATTCTGGTTGAGCGGGATCTGATTTTGTATGAATCCAACATCATCAACGAATACATCGACGAGCGCTTTCCCCACCCGCAACTGATGCCGGCGGATCCTGTGCAGCGTGGCCGTGCACGGCTTTTACTTTTCAATTTTGAGCGGGAGCTCTTCGTGCATGTCGAGGCCTTGGAAAAACAAGACGCCAAAAAAATTGACAAGGCCCGGGTTTTGGTCCGGGACCGTCTTGCCCAGCTGGCACCCGTGGTAACGAAAAATAAATTTATGCTGGGCGAAGACTTCTCGATGATCGACGTTGCCCTGGCGCCCTTGCTGTGGCGGCTGGAGTACTACGGCATTGAGCTGCCCAAAACCGCAGCACCGGTCCAGAAGTATGCGGAGCGTATCTTTTCGCGGCCTGCATTTTTTGAGGCCTTAACGCCGCCTGAAAAAATCATGCGCCGTTAATGGTGGGGCATGACCGAATCAACACCCTCGTCCACCAAGCCCTACCTGATCCGAGCCATCCATGAGTGGTGCTCGGATAACGGGCTGACGCCCTATCTGGCGGTGTCGGTCAATGGGCAGGTTCAGGTGCCCAAGGAGCACGTGCGCAATGGCGAAATCGTGCTCAATGTCAGCAGTCTTGCGACCGATAAGTTAATGCTTGCGAACGATGTCATTAGCTTTCAGGCCCGATTCTCGGGCCGGGTCCACGAGATCATGGTGCCAATTGAAAATGTCGTCGCGATTTACGCCAAGGAAACCGGCAACGGCATGGCCTTTGAGGTCAGCAAGCCATTAGCGGAGATTGAGCCGCATCTGCAGGCGGTGCAGGACTCCGAAGCGCAGCCTGCTACAGGTTTGCCGACGACTGAGGATCCGCCGCGACCACCTGCAGGCGGTCGCCCGAAACTGACTCGCGTAAAATAAGTTTGTTGCCGACTTAGCTCAGTTGGTAGAGCAATCGCCTTGTAAGCGATAGGTCATCTGTTCGAGTCAGATAGTCGGCACCCTTCCAGCCACAGACGAAGTATCTGCGCAGACTCCAAATCAGCCGGTTGCGCCCGCCGACTCCAGCACTTTTTTGAGCTCCCCGCTTTCGTACATCTCACCCATGATGTCGGAGCCCCCGACAAACTCACCGCCCACATACAGCTGCGGAATGGTCGGCCAGTTCGAGAAGTCTTTGATGCCCTGCCGGATGCCGTCATCGTCCAGCACATTGACCGTGACGACATTTTTTACATCGCAGGCCTTCAGCAGCTGAATCGCACGGCCAGAAAAGCCGCACTGAGGAAACTGTGCTGTGCCTTTCATAAACAGCACCACAGGGTGTTCCGTAACGGTTTTTTGAATGAATTCTTTTGCATCCATGTCCTGCCTCCAAAGAAGCTGAAAGTTTACTTTAGCCAGCCCGAAACCCAATCACCGCCCGCGGCAGCGACTGATCATCGGCCAGGCCCCGGACTTCGGTGAGGCCTGCCTGACGAAACAACGCAATGACCGCCGCCTGCTGCTCTGACCCGTGTTCGACCAGCAAAAATCCGCCAGGTTCAAGCCACTGCGGGGCGCCGCTGGCAAGTCGGGCGATGTCGCTTAGCCCATCGGGCTGCGCCATGATTGCATCTCCAGTCGCAGCGGGGCTTAGTGCGGCGTTTGGCTCAAACCGAAGATCCCCTTTCGAGAGGTGCGGATCCCCTGCGCCAACATAGGGCGGATTACTCACCAGGCCGTGATACTTCAGCCGATCCCGTGGCAGGGCCTCAAACCAGCTGCCCTCAAAAAAGCGGGTCTGCGGCACTGCCCCGAGTCGGGCCGCATTATTGCGGGCGACCTGTAAGGCGGCCGCTGACCGGTCAGTCGCCGTGATTTCTGCAGACCGAATTTCTAACGCTAAGGTGATGCCGATGCAGCCGCTGCCCGTGCCGAGGTCCGCAAGCCGAAGCGGCCTTTCAGCCGTTTGAGTTAAGGCAATCACAGTGTCAATCAGAAGCTCAGTCTCCATCCGGGGAATCAGTGTCGCGGGGCTGACCCAAAAAGGCCGGCCATAAAATTCTCGAAATCCTGTCAGGTAGGCAATCGGCATTCCAAGCCTGCGCTGGGCTACCATGCGTTGAAAAAGTGCCTGAACCGCGCAAGGCACGGGATCCGATCCGTGCGCAATCAGGGTCTCGCGGCGCTGCCCACTTGCCGCCTCGAGCAGGGCCATTGCCTCTCGGCGTGGCAGGCCCGCGGCATTCAGTAAATCGTCAAGCATCCGCCATTGCCGAGAGCTGCTCGGCCTGGTGCTCCGACATCAGGGTCTGCGTGAGTTCTGCGAGATCGCCATCCATCATTGCATCGATCTTGTAGAGCGTGAGATTGATGCGGTGATCGGTGATCCGGCCCTGTGGAAAGTTATACGTGCGAATGCGCTCAGACCGATCGCCCGATCCGATCATCAGCTTTCGGGCGCTGGCCTCTTTGGCATGCAGCTCACGCATCTGCTGATCACGAACACGGGCCGCCAGAACCTTTAAGGCCCGCTCCTTATTTTTATGCTGACTGCGATCGTCCTGGCATTCCGCCACAAGGCCTGTCGGCAGGTGGGTGATGCGAACCGCCGATTCGGTCTTATTGACATGCTGGCCCCCTGCGCCCGAGGCCCGAAAAACATCGATCCGCAATTCATCGGGAGAAAAAATCACCTCGGCCACTTCATCGGCCTCAGGCAGCACCGCCACCGTGCAGGCCGAGGTATGAATCCGGCCCTGGGTCTCAGTCTGCGGAACCCGCTGGACCCGATGGCCACCCGACTCAAACTTCAGTTTGGAATACGCGCCATTGCCAGCGATGCGCACGATCACTTCCTTATAGCCCCCAAGGTCTGAGGCATTGGCAGACAAAATCTCGGCCTGCCAGCGATTGCGCTCCGCAAACCGCATATACATTCGCAGCAAATCCGCCGAAAAAAGTGCCGACTCATCGCCGCCGGTGCCGGCTCGGATTTCAAGAATGACATTGCGCTCATCGTTTGGATCTTTCGGCAGCAGCAGTAATTGCAAGGCCGCATCTTTGGCTTCGACTGCCGCCTTGAGCCGAAGAATCTCTTCTTGGGCGAATTCCTTAAGCTCGGGATCATTCATCCAGTCCTGGGCGGCGGACAAGTCTGCCTCTAAATGTAGATACTCACGAAAGCCTTCGACCACAGGCGCGAGATCCGAGCGTTCTTTAGAGAGTTTTCGAAACTCATCCATACGATCGGTGGCATCGGGGGCTGACAGCAGACGGTCGACCGCCTCAAGGCGTTCGGCCAGCTGCTGGAGTTTGGCCAGCAGGCTGGGCTTCATCTAGTGGTGTCGGTCGGGCTTTAGTCCAAACAGCTCGCGAATGAGATCGGCCTTGGTCTCACGGTTTTCAGCGCCGCCGTTTCCGATTTGGTGCAGCTGGCTGTAGGCCCCGTGTAGATATTTCTGAGACAGTCCATGGGCAAGCGACTGCAGCACTGCCTCGATGTCCTCGCCCTTGGCCAGCCGTTTTTTGGCCAGCGCAAGCTCCCCCGCTTGAATGGCCTGCGCATGTTCGGCAAGCGCTTTGATCACGGGCACATGCTGGCGTGAATCACGCCATTGGATGAAATTTTGCACGCCATGATCAATGATGGCCTCGGCCTGCAGCACCGCATCCTGCCGGGCCTGGGCCCCTTCTTTGATCAGCTCGCCCAAATCATCCACGGTATAGAGAAACGCATCGGGCAGATCAGCGACTTCGCGCTCAATATCACGCGGCACCGCGAGATCAACAAGAAACATCGGCCGATGTTTACGCTGACGGATCGCACGCTCGATCATGCCCAGACCAATAATCGGCAGCGTGCTGGCCGTGCAGCTCACCACAATGTCGAATTCATGCATGCGCAGCGGCAGCTCAGATAGTGTGATCGCCTCGCCGCCAAAATCTTTGGCAAGAAGCTCACCACGATCCAG
>CAYFPT010000081.1:2853-7897 GCA_964345065.1 uncultured Bordetella sp. | reverse complement strand
AAGGCGATTACCTCATCGGCGCAGCCATCACGGATGGCCAGCATGATGTGATGCTCTTTTCTGATGCCGGTAAGGCGGTTCGGTTTGATGAGGCCGATGTCCGGCCCATGGGCCGCGAGGCTCGGGGCGTGCGCGGCATGCAGCTCGAGGGCGATCAGCGGGTGATTGCCATGCTGGTTGCAGAAAGCGAGACCCAGTCGGTGTTAACGGCTACTGAAAATGGTTTCGGCAAACGGACACCGATTGCGGAATACACCCGACACGGCCGCGCCGGCAAAGGCATGATTGCGATTCACACCACTGAGCGCAACGGCAAGGTCGTGGGCGCGGTCTTGGTTGACCCCTCCGACGAAATCATGCTGATCACCGATCGTGGCGTGCTCGTGCGAACCCGTGTGGCCGAGGTCCGCGAGATGGGCCGTGCGACCCAGGGCGTAACACTGATTGCTGTGGATGACGGCAGCCAGCTCGCGGGCCTGCAGCGGATTGTGGAAAGCGATGTCGGTGAGGATGCCGATATTGATGAGGATGCCGACGGCGCAGATGCGCTTACCGATTCGGGCGCGGAATCCGGTAGCGGCCCCACAGAGCCGCTTCAGTAATTTTCTATCCATGACCGCCCGGCCCTATAACTTTGCCGCCGGTCCGGCCACGCTGCCGCAGTCGGTATTGGAGCGGGCAGCCGATGAGATGCTGAATTGGCATGGCTCGGGCATGTCGGTGATGGAGATGACCCATCGGGGGCCGGTCTACTTGGGCTTATTTGAGAAAGTCATGGCCGATTTCCGCAGGCTTTTGAATCTGCCGGCCCACTACAAGATTTTGTTCATGCAGGGCGGGGCCACAGCCCAGAATGCCTTAGTTCCGATGAACCTGATGGGCGATGTGCGCAAGGCCGACTATGTGAATACCGGCCACTGGTCGACTAAGTCGATTCATGAGGCCCGGCAATACGGTGATGTGCATGTTGCTGCAAGTGCCGAGGCAGCACAGTCTTTCACCTATATCCCGAAATATTCTGACTGGCGGGTGCGGCCCGATTCAGCCTACCTGCATATCTGCGGCAATGAGACCATCGGCGGCGTGGAGTTCTGGGATTGGCCCGAGATGGGCGCCTTGGGTGCACCCAATGTTCCTTTAGTGGTGGATATGTCGTCTCACCTGCTGTCGCGGCCAATCGATCTGACCCGGTTTGCTTTGGCCTATGGCGGCGCACAGAAGAACTTAGGGATTGCGGGCCTGACCTTTGTGATTCTTGATGAAGATTTAATTCGCAAGCGGGTTAAGGCGCCACTTGCCGGATGCCCATCGGTGTTTGATTATCGGCGGGTGATGGAAAACGATTCGATGTTTAACACGCCGCCGACTTACGCCATTTATCTCACCGGCCTGGTGCTGGAATGGATTGAATCCCAGGGTGGTGCGGAAGCGATGGGTAAGCGCAATGCTGAAAAAGCCAAGCTGCTTTATGGCGCCTTGGATGCCTCCAAGTTCTATCAGACCCGTGTGGAAAAATCCGCCCGGTCGTTTATGAATGTGCCCTTTTATCTGCCCGATGATCGGCTGTATGAGCCTTTTCTAAAAGGCGCCCAGCAGCGCGGCTTAATCAACCTAAAGGGCCATAAGGCCGTGGGCGGCCTGCGGGCTAGTATTTACAACGCCATGCCTTTAGTGGGCGTTCAAGCCCTGGTGGCATGGCTGGCCGAGTTTGAAAAGGAGCGGGCATGAGCACCGATGACCTCAAAGCGCTGCGTCAGAAAATTGATGCCGTCGATGATCAGATGATGCGGCTTTTGATGGAGCGGGCTGCCCTCGTGCAGCAGGTGGGTGAGGTGAAGGCCCAGACCCAGGCGCCAGTGTTTCGGCCCGAGCGCGAGGCCGCGATTCTGAAGCGCATGGTGGCCGCGAACACCAGCGCCTTGCCCGAGCAGACGATTGCCGCCATTTGGTTGGAGATCATTTCGGGCTGCCGGGCCCTCGAGCGTGTGATGCGCATTGCGTATCTGGGGCCTGCCGGCACCTATAGCGAGCAGGCTGCGCGCGCGGTCTTTGGCCATCGTGTGGATCTGGTGCCCTGCGTGACCCTGGATGAGGCGGCCCGCGAGGCCGAGGCCGGCAGTGTGGATTGCGCTGTGCTGCCTGTTGAAAACTCTACTGAAGGCACAGTCGGCCGAACCCTGGACATTCTGCTGCGCACGCCTTTAAAAATTTCTGCTGAAGTATCACTGCCGATTCATCACAGTCTGTTGCACAAAACTGGGGATCGCAGCGTAGTGAAATCGATTGCGGCCCATCCGCAGGCGCTTGCCCAGTGCCATCGTTGGCTGGATGAGAATTTCCCCGGCATCGCGCAGCAGCCAGTGGCCAGTAACGGCCATGCGGCAGCGCTTGCTGCAAGCGATCCCTCGGTTGCCGCCATTGCCGGCCCGCTGGCTGTCCAGCACTATGGCTTACACACGCTGGCCGAACGCATTGAGGATGATCCCAATAACCGGACCCGCTTTGCGGTATTGGGCGATTTTTCTCCGGCAGCCTGCGGCAGCGATCAGACCTCACTGATTCTCTCGGTGCCGGATAAGGCCGGCGCGGTGCTCGCTTTGATTGAGCCTTTTGCCCGACATGGGGTCTCGATGAAGCGATTTGAGTCTCGGCCTGCGCGCCAGGGCACCTGGGAATATCATTTTTATGTGGATCTTGTGGGCCACCGCAATGACAGTAACGTGGCATTAGCCTTAGCAGAGATTCGTAAGCAGGCGGCCTTTTATAAAGACTTGGGTTCATACCCGCTTCTTCACCCAACACACTGACATGATGGATAGCCCCAGCCAACTGGCGCCCCAATATGTGCGGGGCATTGCGCCTTATCAGGGCGGCCGGCCGATTTCGGAGATCGCGCGCGAATATGGATTTGCCGAATCGGAAATCGTGAAGCTCGCCTCGAATGAAAACCCGTTGGGCATGGGCCCCAAGGCCCGCGATGCCATGCTCGCTGCAGCCGCCGATATCGGCCGCTACCCAGATGGCAATGGCTTTGAACTCAAGGCCGCGATTGGTAAGCGCTTTGGTATTCCTGCCGAGTGGATCACGCTCGGTAATGGCAGCAACGATATTTTGGAGCTCGCTGCACACGCATTTCTGCAGCCGGATCGCGAGTCGGTCTATAGCGCGCATTCGTTTGCGGTGTATGCCCTCGCCACACAGGCAACGGGTGCCAAGGCCGTGGTGGTGCCTGCCACCCAGGGCTTGGGCCATGACCTTGCCGCCATGGGCCGTGCGGTCACGGATCGGACTGGCATTGTCTGGATTGCCAACCCGAATAACCCGACAGGCACCTTTATTGCCGCAAACGAGATCAAGGCATTTATCGATGACATCCCGCATCAGGTGCTGGTGATTCTGGATGAGGCCTACACGGAATATCTGAGCGACTCAGACCGTTACAACGCCTTGGAGTGGGTGGCCCGCATGCCAAATCTTTTGGTGTCGCGATCGTTTTCTAAGGCCTATGGCTTAGCAGGCCTGCGCATTGGCTTTGGTGTGGCCCAGCCGGCAATCACGGATCTGCTAAATCGCATCCGTCAGCCTTTTAATGTGAACTCGCTGGCGCAGGCCGCGGCCTGCGCAGCCTTATTTGATGATGCGTTTTTAGAGCAGTCCCGCCGGGTCAATAGCGAGGGCATGCAGCAGTTCATTTCTGCATTTAATGATCTTGGCCTGCAGTGGATTCCTTCTTGGGGGAATTTCATTTTGGTGAAGATGGGCCAGGCGCCTGATGCGGGCATGCAGGTCTTTCAGGCCCTGCTTGCTAAAGGTGTGATTACCCGGCCGGTGGCCAACTATGGCCTGCCGCAGTGGCTACGAATTTCGATTGGCACGCGCGAGGAAAACACACGCTGCATTGATGCGCTTTCTGCAATCATGCCTGGCCTGATGCCCCAGCCGCGGGCAGGCGCTTAGATTCGATCATGGCCTCTCAGGGCAGCCTTGATTGTCTGGTGGTGATCGGCACCGGCTTTATGGGGGCAAGCGTTGCCGCAGCCGCCAAGCGGCGGGGAATTGCAAAGCATGTCATTGGCATCGATGGCCAGTCCGGCCAGAGGGCTTTATCGCTTGGCCACATTGATGCCCAGGCGCAATCGATTGCAGAGTTACCACAGCGCTGCGCGGCACTTGCGCAAGGCGCAGCCGAGTACTCGCTTGCCGTTATCGTCGCTAGCCCAGTTAACACCTACAGCCAGGTATTTTCAGAACTCGCCACGCTTGCAACATCGCTGTCATCGGGCCAGTCGATTGCTTGGATTACGGATATCGGCAGCACCAAGGCAGGCGTACTGCGGGCCGCGCCCAATCTCGGCAGCCTGCTGCCATGTTTTGTTTCATCGCATCCCATGGCGGGATCCGAAAAGCAGGGCCCGGCAGATGCACGGGCGGATTTATTTCAGTCGGCCCGTGTGCTAATCAGCCCGACCGCGGATTCTGCTGCGCAGGCGATTGCAGATGTTGAGTCCTTCTGGATTCAGCTGGGTGCCCAGCCCAGCCCACTGCCCATCGATGAGCATGATGAGCTGCTCGCAGCGATTAGCCATCTGCCGCATGTGGTGGCCTATTCCCTTGCGGGCATGCTGGCGGGCTCACCGCTTGCGGGCGCTGCCCAGGCACTGCATGGGGGCGGACTGCGGGATACCACGAGAATTGCCGCATCTTCGGCCGAGCTCTGGGCAGATATTTTTCTGGATAACCGCGAGCAGCTGCTGGCCGCATGGCGGGAGTGGGCCTTGCATGCTGAGGTTATGCATAAGGCCTTAGAAAAATCCGATCGCGTAGGCTTAATTGAGCTTTTAAATCAGGCAAGCCAGTGGCGTAAAGGGTTTTAGTGAGTATCTATCCGAAGTCCATCTCCTTGGCCCCCCGACGTGCTGCAGTGGGCGAGGTGATCCTGCCGGGTAGTAAAAGTATTTCCAACCGTATGCTGCTGTTGGCGGCCTTAGCCAACGGCACCACCGAGTTACCCAACCTGTTAAAGTCGGATGAAACCGAGGGGAGG
>CAYFPT010000081.1:1059-2796 GCA_964345065.1 uncultured Bordetella sp. | reverse complement strand
TGGAGATCTCGGTGGTCGCCGTATCATTAAAAAAAAAAATTGCGGATCTGGTGGATGGCCTTATCGCAATCGGTGCAAAGATTGAGTATCTGGCTGCAGCTGGCGTTCCGCCACTGCGCATCACAGGCGTGCCGCTTAATCAGCAATCAGTGATGCGTGTGAAGGGCAATACGTCGAGCCAATTCTTAACCGGCCTGATGCAGGCAGCCCCACTGCTGGCATCGCAGTGGGCAGGCCCCATTCGGATTGAAGTTGAAGGTGAACTGATTAGCCGGCCGTATATCGAGATCACCCGCTCAGTGCTTGCGCGTTTTGGTGTGCAGGTAGCGCAGGTGGGCGATGCGCCGTTGGTGTTTGAAATTGCGCCATCGATCATTACTTCGCCCGGCAGGCTCATGGTGGAAGGCGATGCGTCTTCGGCATCGTATTTTCTTGCAGCGGGCGCCATTGGCGGTGGGCCAGTGCGCGTGGTGGGAGTGGGCCGTGACAGCGTGCAGGGCGATGTACGCTTTGCAGATGCGCTCGAAAAAATGGGCGCCCAGATCATCTGGGGTCCGGATTGGATTGAGTCTTCAATGCCCCAGCCTGATGGCGGCATGCAGCCGATGGAGGAAGACCTCGTGCACCGCATGCCGCACCATCTGCGGGGCATCGACTTAGATTGCAACGCGATCCCCGATGCAGCCATGACCCTTGCAGTCTGCGCACTGTATGCGGCTGGCCCAACCACTCTGCGCAATATCGGCTCCTGGCGGGTGAAAGAAACCGATCGCATCGCGGCGGTAGCAGCCGAGTGCCAGAGGCTTGGCGCGAGCGTTGAGACGGGCGACGACTGGATTCGCGTCCATCCGCCCGAGCAGCTAAAGCCCGCGGTAATTCAGACCTATGACGACCACCGCATGGCCATGAGCTTTTCCCTGGCCAGCTTTGGCAATACTGCGATTCAGATCGATGATCCCGGCTG
Source organism: uncultured Bordetella sp. (assembly GCA_964345065.1). Lineage (GTDB taxonomy): Bacteria > Pseudomonadota > Gammaproteobacteria > Burkholderiales > Burkholderiaceae_A > Lacustribacter. The sequence continues at coordinate 1,832 of CAYFPT010000081.1, read as the reverse complement.
CGTGGCCAAGACCTTTCCTGACTACTTCGAGGTCCTCTCGGGCTTATGTGCCCAGGCGGTGCCGGTGCTGGCCATTGATGGGCCGACCGCCTCGGGCAAGGGCACGATCGCCAGCCAGGTGGCTGCTGAACTCGGTTTTGGCTACCTCGACAGCGGGGCCCTTTATCGGATCACCGCCTTGGCTGCACTAAAGGCCGATACTGATTTAGAAGATGAGCGTGCGCTTACTTCTATAGCGACATCTATGGAGCTTGAGTTTATAGGCCAGACCATTTTGCTCGGCGGTGTCAATGTGACCGATGCCATCCGCCAGGAGGAGGTGGGCCTGCTGGCCTCCCAGATCGCGGTCCATCAGGCCGTGAGGAGGGCGCTATTGCTGCGTCAGCGGGACTTTGCCCGCCTTCCAGGCCTAGTGGCCGACGGCCGGGATATGGGCACCGTGGTCTTTCCAGAGGCCCGGCTGAAGGTTTTTCTCACCGCCAGCCCCCGGGCGAGGGCCCAAAGACGCTATAAGCAATTGATTGATAAAGGTTTTTCGGCTAATCTTGACGGTCTTTCCGCCGATTTGGAGGCGCGGGATGCCCGGGATGCGTCGCGGGCAGTCGCGCCACTGAAACCGGCATCGGGAGCGGTGGTGATTGACTCCACTGACCTCTCGATTAACGAGGTGGTGCAAGCGGTGGTGAATGCCTGGCATCGGGTCTCCGTGAAACAGACCGGCCGGCTCACTTAAGCCTGCACCTTTTTTTAACTCCGCTGTCTCGGGCGAGTGC
>CAYFPT010000081.1:0-1049 GCA_964345065.1 uncultured Bordetella sp. | reverse complement strand
CAACTCAGCGATATCGCTAAAAACGCCGCCCCCGACTCCTTTGCTGCAATGTTTGCAGAATCCATCGCCCGCCAAGAAATGCGCGCAGGCGAGGTCATCACCGCAGAAGTCCTGCGGGTTGATCAGAACCACGTGGTGGTCAATGCTGGACTAAAGTCCGAAAGTTTCATCCCCTTAGAAGAATTCTTTAACGACCAGGGCCAGGTCGATGTCAAGGAAGGCGACTTTGTATCGGTCGCCATCGAGGCCTTGGAAGATGGCCGTGGCGAGACCCGGCTGTCGCGTGATCGCGCCAAGCGGCTGGCCGCGTGGGTAAGCCTTGAGCAGGCCTTAGAGAGCGGCGAGAACGTCATCGGCACCGTGACCGGCAAGGTCAAAGGCGGCCTGACGGTGATGACCAACGGCATCCGCGCATTTCTGCCCGGTTCGCTTGTGGATACGCGTCCCATCAAGGACACCTCGCACATCGAGGGCAAGACCCTGGATTTCAAGGTCATCAAGCTGGATCGCAAACGCAATAACGTTGTGCTGTCGCGCCGCGCGATTGTCGAGGCCTCGATGGGCGAAGACCGCGCCAAGCTGATGGAAAACCTGAAAGAGGGTTCTACGGTCACAGGTGTTGTGAAGAACATCACCGACTACGGCGCATTTATTGATCTCGGTGGTATCGATGGCCTGCTGCACATTACCGATATGGCCTGGCGCCGTGTCCGTCATCCCTCTGAGGTGCTGACCGTGGGCCAGGAAATCACGGCCCGTGTGCTGCGCTATGACGCCGATAAAAATCGCGTCTCCCTCGGTGTGAAACAGCTGGGCGATGATCCCTGGGATGGTATTGGCCGCCGTTACCCGCAGGGCACGCGCATGTTCGGTAAGGTCACCAACATCACCGACTACGGTGCGTTTGTTGAAATCGAGCCGGGCATTGAGGGCTTAGTCCACGTCTCTGAGATGGACTGGACCAATAAGAATGTGAATCCCAGCAAGGTCGTGCAGGTGGGTGATGAGGTCGAAGTCATGGTGCTGGAGATTGATGGCGAGCGCCGCCG
>CAYFPT010000080.1:4030-8018 GCA_964345065.1 uncultured Bordetella sp. | reverse complement strand
TATCAATCTGAAATTCAAGCCGGGGTTCCGCCTGATCAATAAAGACCGCCGGTGCATCGGGGATCTCAAGCGAGACATCCCGGAGATAAATGCGCTGAAGATTAAACTGCGGGCCGGCTGCAGCCTGCTCGGCCGCACTGTTGGGCTGGGTCATCCAAGGCTCTTTCTGCGGACTAATCCGCTAATAGGGGCGTAAGCCCACCCTCGCGATCAAGCGCTGCGAGATCATCAAAACCGCCAACATGCCGGTCACCAATAAAAATCTGCGGCACAGTCTTTCGGCCGGTCTTCGCAATCATCTGATCGCGCTGGGCGGAATCAAGATCAATCCGAATCTTTTCAATCTCGGATACGCCCCGCTGTTTCAGCAGCATCTCTGCGCGCTGGCAGTAGGGGCAGACTGCCGTGCTGTACATCACCACCTTGGCCATCTTGCTTAGCTCCGCTTGGTCACGGGCAGGCCGGCCTGCTGCCAGGCATCAAAGCCGCCCTCTAAATTGAAGACCGCCTCGACACCGGCCTTTCTCAGCTGGCGGCCGGCCTTTGATCCTCGCCAGCCGCTTTGACACATCAGAATCACCGGCGCCTGGCCCTTGCCCTGCTGGATGCGTTTTTTGATGTCATCGATTTGCGCAGCCAGGCCGCTTAACGGGATGTGCAGGGCCTGGGGGGCCGTGCCTTTTGCAATCTCTGCCGCCTCACGAATATCAATGAGCAGGGCATTTTGTGAATTGAGCATCTGAGTGGCGCCCAGCGTATTCACGATGCGTGCACCCGAACCGCGGGTTGCCATTGGCCAGACCAGCAGCGCGCCGCTGAGAAAGGCCGCAATGATCAGAATAATGTTGTCAATAAAAAACTGCACGGCTGCTCCTTGTCCGCCATTCGGACAGATAGGCGGAAATTATAGAATGCGGCCCATGGGCAAGACTTTTTCGATCGTATTGCTGCGGCATGGCCAAAGCCAATGGAATCTTGAAAACCGCTTTACGGGCTGGGTCGATGTTGACCTCACCGAACAGGGCCGAAGCGAAGCCCGTCAGGCGGGCGCGCTGCTGAAATCGAAGGGGTTCCAGTTTGACCGGGCCTACACCTCGGTACTCAAACGCGCCATTCGAACCCTCTGGATTACGCTGGATGCGCTGGATCAGATGTGGATTCCCGTGCACAACGAGTGGCGCCTAAATGAGCGCCACTATGGCGCTCTGACTGGCCTGAATAAGGCCGAGACGGCGGCCCGCTATGGGGAAGAGCAGGTCTTGCAGTGGCGGCGGGCCTACGATGTCAGGCCCGATGCGCTCAAGCCCAGCCATGAATTCTGGCCAGGACGCGATCCAAGGTATGCGGCCATTGATCCGACCCTTCTGCCCGCTACCGAGTGCCTCAAAGACACGATTGACCGCGTCATTCCCGCCTGGGAGTCCGCAATTGCGCCACGCGTGCTCGCTGGGGAGCGGGTGATCATTGCCGCCCATGGCAACTCGATACGGGCCCTCCTGAAATACCTGGAGCAGATGTCAGAGGCCGATGTCTTGGCCTTGAACATTCCCACGGCCCAGCCCCTGGTGGTCGAGCTGGATGCGCAGCTGAACTTCATTGGCCGGCGCTACCTGGCGGATCCGGAGGCCATCGCGGCGGCCCTGACGGCGGTGGCCAATCAAGGCAAGGCAAAAACCGCCTAAACTTTTCAGCCTTGCGGTAGCCTAATGCTGCCGTCATTTTTTGCCCGAGTCGGGCCAGAGAGTCGTTATGTCCAGAAAGCTTCAAGTGGTTGGGTGGGTCTCCGCAGGACTGATCAGTGGCGTGCTGTTCAGCATGGGATTTCAGGCGGTCGCCCAGCGCGAGCCGCGGGCATCACTACCCATTGAGGAGCTCCGACAATTCGCTGATGTCTATGGCGCCATCAAAGCAAATTATGTTGAATCGGTTGAAGACAAAAAGCTAATTACCCAGGCCATCAGCGGCATGCTCACGGGCCTGGATCCCCACTCGGCCTATCTGGATGCCGATGCGTTCAAAGAATTGCAGGTCGGCACCCAGGGCGAATTCGGCGGCCTGGGGCTCGAAGTCGGCACTGAGGATGGCTTTGTCCGCGTGATCTCCCCGATTGAGGGCACGCCAGCAGAGCGTGCCGGCGTGAAGGCCGGTGATTTGATTATTCGCATTGATGAAAAGGCCACCAAAGGCCTGCCGCTTAATGATGCAGTCAAACTCATGCGCGGTAAGCCAAAGACCTCCGTCACACTGACCATCAATCGCAAAGGCGAGAATCGGCCCTTAGTCTTCACGATTGTTCGTGATGTGATTCAGATTCAGAGTGTGCGCTCGAAGATGCTTGAGCCCGGATACGGCTACATCCGTATCACCCAATTCCAGGAACACACTGTTGAAAACCTTGTGAAACACTTCAATCAATTGGCCCAGCAGGGCCCCATGAAGGCCCTGGTGCTGGATCTTCGTAATGATCCCGGCGGCCTGCTCAATGGTGCCATTGGGGTGTCGGCCGCGTTTCTTCCTGAAAAAGTTTTGGTGGTGTCTACCGATGGCCGCCAGGATGATTCCAAGCGCAAATACTTTGCCGCTGCAGGCGACTATCAGCGCTCTAGCCGAGAAGATCCGCTGGCAAAGCTATCGCCACAATCTAAAACCGTTCCAATGGTGGTCTTGGTCAATAGCGGCTCGGCCTCGGCCTCTGAAATCGTGGCCGGCGCACTCCAAGACCACCAGCGCGCGAAAATTCTCGGCACCCAGACCTTCGGCAAGGGCTCCGTGCAGACCATTCTGCCGCTGACCAGTAACACCGCCATCAAACTGACGACCGCCCGCTACTACACCCCCAAGGGCCAATCCATTCAGGCCAAAGGCATCAGCCCTGATCTCTGGGTAGAAGAGACGGCAGATGGTGCGATTGTGGATCGACTGCGCATCCGCGAGGCGGATCTCGATCGTCATCTTTCTGGCCGCGAGGCGCCCACGAAGGGCGGGGATAACGATAAGCAAAAGCTCCCCACACAAAAACCCGAACCACGCAACGGCACCGATCAGGCCGCACGTGATGCCAAGCCGATTGAATTCGGCAGCGCGGATGACTATCAGCTTCAGCAGGCCCTGAATCATCTCAAGGGCAGGCCGGTGGCGACATCAGCCCGGCCCGAGAGTGGCTGATCACGCGGCCCTTCGTCATAGTCGCCACGCCTTACTCGATGGCATCGATGACGAAGGTGTTGCTGCACTCCGGGCTGCACGCGTTCTTCTGATTGGCGCGGGGGGCCTCGGCTGCCCTGCTGCCTTGTACCTTTCAGCAAGCGGGATCGGCAGGCTGCACTGGTTTGATGGCGACAAAGTAGATGCCACCAATCTTGCGCGGCAGACCCTGTTTGGGCCTGCCGATATCGGCCAATTCAAAGTTTCTGCGGGGGCTGCTGCACTCCGGCGTACCAGCCCCGAAACGGAAGTGATCGCCGAACCGCGTTTTGTCGATGCATCGATTCTCGACGCAGCAATTCCACGTGCTGATGTGGTGCTGGATTGCACAGATCAGTGGGCGATTCGACAGCTGATTAACGCCCGCTGCGTTGCCCACCAAAAGCCGCTCGTCAGTGCGGCCGCAATTGAATGGTCGGGCCAGCTGATGAGCATGGATCCAAGGCAGCCTGAGCAGGCCTGCTACGCCTGCGTATTTGATCCCCAGACCGAACCTGCTGCACATGCCTGCGGCGCCTACGGTGTGCTCTCGCCATTAGTGGGCGCCATGGGGTGTCTTCAGGCCGCCGAAGCCATCAAATTAATTGTGCGAGATCGACACCCGGGCTCTTCTCTGCCATCAGCAGCCCAGACCCTTACCCTGCTCGACATGAAAACCGCCAGCTGGCAGCAGGTCCGAGTCTCCCGAAATCCCGGGTGTCCTGTATGCCAACCTAAAGGGGCCAGAGCGGACGCGGGCCGCGACTAAGGAAAAATAAACTTCACGGCAGCCTCAGCAGAATCC